>CBIHLN010000010.1:0-50866 GCA_966210725.1 uncultured Lysobacter sp.
TCAACGTCGTGCCGTACATCGACGTGATGCTGGTGCTGCTGATCATCTTCATGGTCACTGCGCCACTGTTGAACCTGGGCGTCGACATTGAACTGCCGCAGTCCAACGCGAAGTCCATGCAGGAAAAGAAGGACCCGGTCATCGTCAGCGTCGACCCGGCCGGGAACTATTTCCTGACGGTGGAGGCCGGCAGCAACGAGGCCGTCACCCGCGACACCCTGCTGGCCAAGATGCGCGCGATCGTCAACCAGAATCCGCAGGTGCCGGTCTTCGTGGCCGGTGACGGTTCGGCCAACTACCAGAAGGTCATGGATGCGATGGTGCTGCTGCAGGAAGCCGGCGTCGAGCGTGTCGGCCTGATGAGTCAGCCCAACGGCGAAGGCGGCGAGTAATGCGGGAATCGCGCGCCGATACCGCGCAGGCCGTCGTCCTCGCGATCGGATTGCATGCGCTGCTGCTGGCCGTGCTGTTCTTCGGCATGTGGTTCAGTTCCAGTCGCGAGCAGGTATCGGCGGCCGGTTCGCCGATCTCGGCCGAGCTGATCGACGCGACCGCGCTGACGGACGCGATGCAGCAGACCCTCGAGGATCGGCCCGAGCCGGCGGTCGAGCCACTGCCCGAGCCCGAGCCGGAACCTGTGCCCGAGGATGCGGCCCCCTTGCCGCAGCCCGTGCCCGAGCCGGTGCCGGAAGACGCGCCGACGCCGCCGCAGACCGCGCCGCAGGAGTTCCTGCCCGACCCGGACACCGAGAACCGCGACGCCGTCACCGACCAGCCCACGCCGACCCCGACCGACGAGCGCGAACGGCAGGAGGAGCGCCGACGCCAGGAGCAGGTCGACCTGACCGAGCAGCGCCGGCAGCAGGAGGCCGAGCGCCAGCGTCGCCTGTCGGAGATGGAGCGCGAGCGCCAGCAGCAGCTGGCCGACATCCGCCGCCGGCGCGAAGCCGCCGCGCGCGAGGCCGCGCAGGCGCAGGCCCAGCTCGAGAAGATTGCCGAAGCGCGCGCACGCAGCGCCGCGGAGGCCGCGGCGAGCGCACCGGCCGGCAACAACGGCACGGATACCGGACTGCAGGCGCGATACGCCGCCGCGTTGCAGCAGGCAATCCTGGCCAAGTGGACCCGGCCGGAAACCGTCCCATTGGGCGCCGCATGCCGCCTCACCATCCGCCAACTGCCGGGCGGCGAGGTCATGAGCGCGGAGGTCTCCAGCCCCTGCGCGTACGACGAGCAGGGCCGGCGCTCGATCGAGGCGGCCGTCCTGAAGGCCCAGCCGCTGCCGTACGCCGGCTTCGAATCGGTGTTCCAGCGCAACCTGACGCTGAACTTCCGGGCCGAGGACCGCTGACCGCCCGGATTCAGCTTTGAGACAGCGTTCACGCCCAAGCTGTTAACACTTCCCCGCTCGCTCCCTGGACCTGCCGATGAAACGACCCGTGCGCTGGCTCGCCGCGCTGCTTGCCGTCCTGATGCCCTTCGCCGCCTCCGCCCAGCAGCAGGGCCTGGAAATCGACATCGTCGGCGGCAATGCCGCGGCCCTGCCGATCGCCGTCGTGCCGATGCCCTACCAGGGCGCCGGGGCGGCCCCGGAAACCGATATTTCCGCGGTGATCACCGCCGATCTCAACCGGTCGGGCCAGTTCCGCGGTCTCCCGCTGGATGACATGGTCGAGCGCCCCAGCCGCGGCAGCGAGGTCAGCTACCCCACGTGGCGTGCGCTCAACCAGGACTACCTGGTGGTCGGGCGGGTCGCCGATGCCGGCTCCGGCAGCTACCGGGTCGAGTACGAACTGTTCGATATCGCCACCCAGCAGCGCCTGCTCGGGTTCGCCCTGACCGCGCGCAGCAACGCCATGCGTGACGTTGCCCACCAGATCGCCGACGCGGTCTACGAGAAAATCCTGGGCGTGCCCGGGGCGTTCTTTACCCGCATTGCCTATGTCACGGCGACTGGTGTCGGGCAGGGCAGCCAGTACGCCCTGATGGTGGCCGATTCGGACGGCTATAACCCGCAGACCGTGGTGCGCTCGTCCGAGCCGCTGCTTTCGCCGTCGTGGAGCCCCGACGGCGGCCGCCTGGCGTACGTCAGCTTCGAGGGCGGCAGCTCGTCGATCTACATCCAGAACATCGCTTCGGGCAGCCGCGAACAGATCGCGCGCTTCCGCGGCATCAACGGCGCCCCGGCGTTTTCGCCCGACGGCCGCCGTCTGGCACTGACGCTGTCGCGCAGCGGCAACCCGGAGATCTACGTGATGGACCTGGGCAGCCGCGCGCTGACCCAACTGACCAACCATTTCGGCATCGATACCGAGCCGTCCTGGAGCGCCGACGGCAGTTCGATCTATTTCACCTCCGACCGCGGCGGCAATCCCCAGATCTACCGGGTCGCCGCCAGCGGCGGCAGCGCCAGCCGCGTCACGTTCCAGGGCAGCTACAACGCCAGCGCGAGCGTGTCCTACGATGGCAAGAAGATCGCCACCGCGCAGGGCGCCGGCAACAACTACCGCATTGCGCTCATGGACAGCACGCTGGGGTCGGCGCGCTGGAGCACGCTGTCGCCGGGTTCGCTGGACGAGTCCCCGAGCTTCGCGCCCAATGCCAGCATGATCCTCTATGCTGCGCGTGAAGGCGGCAGGGGCGTGCTGTACGCGGTGTCCGCCGACGGGCGTGTCCGACAGCGCCTGGTGCTGGCCGACGGCAATGTGCGCGAGCCCTCCTGGGGCCCGTACCGCACGCCCCGTTGAGGTCGGGCCTGCCTGCACGATGCCACCCGCCATGATTCGTTGTTGATCACGCAGTACCCACCCTGAAACGCCTCGCTCACGCAGAAAACGACAAGGAAATCCCATGAACCGTTCCGCCCGCCTCATCGCCGCTGCCGCGCTCTGCACCCTGGCCGTCGCCTGCTCCAAGAAGGTCAAGGAAGAGCCGGTGGTCGACACGACCCCGACCGCTCCGGCGACCGACACCGCCACCACCCCGGGTGCTTACACCCCGGAAGACCTCAACACGGATGCCTGCCTGCGCCAGCGCACGATCTACTTCGACCTGGACCAGGACACGCTGCGTCCGGAGTTCCAGGCCATCGTCGGCTGCCATGCCAAGTACCTGCGTGACCGTCCGTCCTCGCGCATGACGCTGGAAGGCCATGCCGACGAGCGCGGCAGCCGCGAGTACAACATGGGCCTGGCAGAGCGCCGCGGCAACTCGGCGTCCTCGGCGGTGCAGGCCAATGGCGGTTCGGGCAGCCAGATCACGGTGACCAGCTACGGTGAAGAACGCCCGACCTGCACCGAGTCCGGTGAAGACTGCTGGGCGAAGAACCGCCGCGTCGAGATCATCTACACCGCGCAGTGATGCGACTGGCGATGATGACCACGACGCGTCGTATCGCGTTGGTGTCTGCAACGGTTGCGGCGGCCCTGGTGGCCGCCGCACCCGTGTCGGCCCAGCGTCCCAGCTTGGCCGATCGGGTCGCAGTGCTGGAACAGCGGGCCGCCGACAACCAGGCGAACGTGCAGTTGCTCAACCAGGTCAACCTGCTCAAGAGCGAGGTCACCAGCCTCCGTTCGCAGGTCGAGGAGTTGCAGCACGCCCTCGACCAGCTGCGGCAGACCTCACGCAGCCAGTACCTGGACCTGGACGGTCGGCTCAACCGGATGGAGGGCGGTGCGCCGGCAGGCCCGGCGATCGACGCCGCGCCGGTGCTGGACGCCTCGCCCGATGACGGCAGCGCGTCGGCAACCGACGTGCCGCTCGCTGCGCCGGCCCCCGGTCCCGCCGTGGCAGCGGAAGACCGCCCGCCGGCGGTGTACGGCGACCGCGGCACGCTGGCGCAGGGGGAGGGCGAGCGCGAAGCCTATGACGCCGCGTTCGAAGCCCTGAAGGCCGGCCAGTACGCCGAATCGGCGCGGCTGTTCCAGTCGTTCCTCGGCCGCTACCCCGGTGGCAGCTACGCCCCCAATGCCCTGTACTGGCTGGGCGAGAGCTATTACGTCACACAGAATTACCCGCTGGCGCAGGAGCAGTTCCAAGCGTTGCTGGACCGGTATCCCACCCACGACAAGGCCCCCGGCGCACTACTGAAGGTGGGCTTGAGCCAGTACGGCCTGCAGGACATGGAGGCCGCTGAGCGCACGTTGCAGGATGTCGTGTCGCGATACCCCGGCAGCGACGCCGCGCGCACCGCGGCCGACCGCCTGGGCGCGATCCAGCTGGGACGCCTGCGCTGAGCCGCGGGCCCGGGCGTCGGCCCGATGGCCGGCTCGGGTAAAATCACCGCATGTCCGCCGTTTCCCACGCCGCGGCCGCGTCGCCCGAGCGGCTGCGGCTGACCGAGATATTCCTGTCGCTCCAGGGCGAAGCCCGCAGCATCGGCTGGCCGACCGTGTTCGTTCGCCTGACCGGGTGTCCGCTGCGCTGCCAGTACTGCGATACGGCCTACGCGTTCCATGGCGGGGACTGGTGGTCGTTCGACGGCATTCTTGACGAGGTTGCGCGGCACGGCGCCCGCCATGTCTGCGTGACCGGCGGCGAGCCGCTGGCGCAGAAGCGCTGCGTGGCGCTGCTGGCACGCCTGTGCGACGCCGGTTACGAGGTGTCGCTCGAGACCTCCGGGGCCATCGACATCGGCGAGGTGGACCCGCGCGTGTCGCGCGTCCTCGACATCAAAACACCGGCCTCCGGCGAGGTCGCACGCAACCTGTGGTCCAACCTGCCGCTGCTGACCCCCCACGACCAGGTCAAGTTCGTCATCTGCGACCGCGGCGACTACGAGTGGTCGAAGGGCGTGCTCGCCGAGCACCGCTTGGCCGCGACCTGTGACGTGCTGTTCTCGCCCAGTTTCGGCCAGGTGTCGCCCCGTGAACTGGCCGACTGGATCGTCGAGGACCGCCTGCCGGTCCGCTTCCAGGTCCAGCTGCACAAGCTGCTGTGGGACGACGCGCCCGGCCGGTGATCCGGCGCGCCGGCAACGGGACCGCCTTTCGCTCGCTCGGCGTCCCGCACAGTTGCCGGGGACCGCTGGCACCATGACGCAACCTGCATTCCAGACGATTGATTGACGAGACGCCGATGCCAGACCGCACGCCGAATCCAGCGCTGTCCGCCGCCGCGAAGCCCGCCGTCGTGCTGGTATCGGGCGGCATGGACTCGGCCGTCGTGATGGCCATCGCGCGCGAACAGGGCTTCGCCGTCAACGCGCTCAGCGTCCGCTATGGCCAGCGACATACGTCGGAGCTGGACGCCGCGGCGACGCTGGCGCGCACGCTCGGCGCCGTCGCGCACAAGACGGTCAATGTTGACCTGCGCAGCATCGGGGGCTCGGCACTGACCGATGACATCGACGTGCCGCTGGACCAGCCCGACGCCACCGACATCCCGGTGACCTACGTGCCGGCGCGCAATACCATCATGCTGTCGGTGGCCTTGGGCTGGGCCGAGGTGCTCGGCGCCGCGGACATCTTCTGCGGCGTCAACGCGGTGGACTACTCGGGCTATCCGGACTGCCGCCCGGCGTTCATCGACGCGTTCGAGCGGCTCGCCAACCTCGCCACCAAGGCCGGCGTGGAAGGCGCCGGCATCCGCATCCACGCGCCGCTGCAACACTTGAGCAAAGCCGACATCGTGCGCGAAGGCGTGCGCCTTGGCGTGGACTTCGCCGACACGGTGTCGTGCTACCAGGCGGACGACGAGGGGCGTGCGTGCGGGCATTGCGATGCCTGCCGGTTGCGTGCCGAGGGATTCAAGGTGGCCGGCGTGGCCGATCCCACGCGCTATCGCTGACCGGTCATGCACAATGAGGCAGGACATCCGCCGGGAGGCGGCGGCTCCAGTGCGGCGTTGGTCGCGACCCGGCCTGCATCTGGCGGGCGGCTGCGCTAGAATTCGCGCGCCGGCGTAGTGCCGGTGGCACCGGGTCGTTAGCTCAGTCGGTAGAGCATCGGACTTTTAATCCGCTGGTCGATGGTTCGAATCCATCACGACCCACCACTGCCTCCATGCGACCCCGCGCAAGCGGGGTTCGTGCGTTCTGGCGTATACGCGGTCCGTCGCTGCCGGGTAGAGACCCCTTGCGGTCAGGCAGCCGCGTCACAGTCGAACAGCTGCTGCAGCACGTCGTCGCCGTAGCGGTCCAGCTTGCTCTGGCCGATGCCGGGGATGCGCGCCAGCTCGTCGAGGTCGTCGGGCGCGGCCTGCGCAATGGCCCGCAGCGTGGCGTCGTGGAAAATCACGTACGCGGGGACGTTCTGCTCGCGCGCCGTCGTGGCGCGCCACTCGCGAAGTGCATCGAAACGCAGCTGTGCGTCGGGCGGCAGGTCGATCAGGGGGGCGGCGGCGCCGCGCCGGTCCCGGCGGCTGCTGCGCGGCAGCTCGCGACGCATCGCCAGCCGTTGCTCGCCGCGCAGGACCGGGCCCGCCTGCGATGTCAGGCGCAGCGCGTTATGGCGATCGACATCCGCTTCCAGCAGCCCGAACGCCACCAGCTGCCGGAACACGCCGCTCCACTGCCGTGCGTCGAGGTCGGCACCGATCGCCCAGGTGCTGAGCGACTCGTGGCCGAAGCGCTGGGTCTTCTCGGTCGACACGCCGCGCAGCACGTCGATGACGTGGCCGGCACCGAAGCGTTGCCCGGTGCGGTACACGCATGACAACGCCTTGCGCGCCGCGTCGGTGGCGTCCCAGGTCTGCGGCGGCTCCAGGCAGTTGTCGCAGTTGCCGCACGCGCCGGCGTGCGATTCGCCGAACCAGTCCAGCAGGGCCTGCCGGCGGCAGCGGGTCGACTCGCAATAGCCCAGCAGCGCGTCGAGCTTGCGCAACTCGAGCTGCTTGCGCTCCTCGGTGGCCTCGCCCTGACCGATCATCTGGCGCAGGTTGACGACGTCGCCCAGGCCGTAGCTCATCCACGCCTCGGCGGGTGCGCCGTCGCGGCCGGCGCGCCCGGTCTCCTGGTAGTAGCCCTCGATCGACTTGGGCAGGTCGACATGGGCGACGAACCGCACGTCCGGCTTGTCGATGCCCATGCCGAAGGCGATCGTCGCCACCATCACCACGCCGTCCTCCTGCAGGAAGCGGCGCTGGTTGGCGGCGCGCGTCTCGGCCGGCAGGCCGGCGTGGTAGGGCAGGGCCTTGACGCCGGCCGTCGCCAGCTGGTCGGCCAGCGTGTCCACGCGCTTGCGCGAGAGCGCGTAGACGATGCCGCTGTCGCCGCGGCGGTCGCCCAGGAAGTTCAGCAGGGCGCGCGCGCCGCTGCCGTCCTTCTGGACCACGCGGTAGCGGATGTTGGGGCGGTCGAAGGAACTGACGAAGGTGCGCGCATCCTCCAGTGCGAGCCGTTCGGCAATCTCGCGGCGCGTGGGCGCATCCGCCGTCGCCGTCAACGCAATGCGCGGCACCTCCGGCCAGCGCTCGTGCAGCACCGTCAGCTGCCGGTACTCGGGGCGGAAATCATGGCCCCATTGCGAGACGCAGTGCGCTTCGTCGATGGCGAACAGGGCGATGGGCGCGCGGTCGAGCAGGTCCAGGCAGCGGCCGGTCAGCAGACGCTCGGGCGCGACGTACAGCAGGTCGAGCTCGCCGTCGAGCAGGCGCCGTTCCACGTCCGCGGCGGTGGCGGCATCCAGGGTGGAATTGAGGCAGGCCGCGCGCACGCCCAGCTGTAACAGCGCATCCACCTGGTCCTGCATCAGCGCGATCAGCGGCGAGACCACGATGCCGCAGCCCTCGCGCAGCAATGCCGGCAGCTGGTAGCACAGCGACTTGCCGCCGCCGGTGGGCATCAGCACCAGGGCGTCGTCGCCGCGCACCAGGCAGTCGACGATCTCGGCCTGTTCGCCGCGGAAACCGGGGTGGCCGAAAGTGGAGCGGAGCAGGTCGAGTGCGCGGTCATTCATCGGCGCAAAGGGTAGCAAGCGCCCGTCGCAGCCACTGCGCGCCACGGCCGTCGGCGGGTCGGGAAACCCTGCCCGGCCGTGTCGGTGGCCTGCGCGCAAGAAAAAACCCGCCGGATCCGGCGGGTTTCTCCGATCAGGCCGCCGCGATCACTGCAGCAGCGAGCGCAGCATCCAGGCGTTCTTTTCGTGGACCTGCAGGCGCTGGATGAGCAGATCCTCGGTGGGGTTGTCGTCGGCGTCGTCGGCCAGGTCGGCGACCTTGCGCGCGGTGCGGCACACGGCCTCGTTGCCGACGGTCAACTGGCGCACCATCTCCCGCCAGTCGGCGGCGTCGCTCAGGCCCGGCTCCTCCGGAATGGACGACAGCCGGGTGAACTCGGCATACGAACCCGGGGCGTTGAACCCCAGTGCGCGGATACGCTCGGCGATCTCGTCCAGCGCGTTCCACTGCTCGGTGTACTGGGTTTCGAACATCACGTGGAGCGCGTTGAACATCGGTCCGGTGACGTTCCAATGGAAGTTGTGCGTTTTCAGGTACAGCGTGTAGCTGTCGGCCAGGAAGCGCGACAGGCCTTCGGCGATCTTCTTGCGATCCGCTGCGTCGATCCCGATATCGATGGCCGGTGCGTTGGATGCCGGCGCAGGCGAGGCGGCGGGGACGTTGGACGCCGTACGCCCGGCCTTGGGCTTGGAGCTCTTGGTCTTGGCCATGAGGTTTCTCCCTTCGTGGGGGTTGCAGTGACAATACGTGGCGCGGCCTTCCGCGTTAAATGGTTTGTTCTTCTCGATCCGATCAATGAAGCCTATCGACCGCCCCGACAGCATGGCGTCAACGAAAGCCGCCCTGCGTGAAGCCCGGGGCGCGATCGACGATGCCCTCAGCCGCGACCGCGGCCGCCTCCATGGCCTGTGGTCGCGTTGGAGCGGACGGCCGGAGGACACCGCCGCGCGCCAAGCGTTCGAGGCGCGGCTGGCGCAGTCGGTGGCGCAGCGTGAAACCCGGGCGGCGTCGCTGCCGCGCGCGCCGGTCGACCCCGCGCTGCCGATCGCGACCGAAGCCGAACGCATCGTCGAACTGATCCGCGCCCATCCGGTCGTGGTGATCGCCGGCGAGACTGGTTCGGGCAAGACGACGCAGATCCCCAAGCTGTGCCTGGCGGCCGGCCGCGGCGCGGCGGGCATGATCGGCTGCACGCAGCCGCGCCGGATCGCCGCGCGCGCCGTGGCGCGACGCGTGGCGGAGGAACTGGGCGTGCCGCTGGGCGGTGCGGTGGGGTACCAGGTGCGCTTCACCGAGAACGTCGGCGAGCAGACGGCGGTGAAGTTCATGACCGACGGCATCCTGCTGGCGGAGATCGCGTCGGACCGCTGGCTGTCGCGCTACGACACGATCCTGATCGACGAGGCGCACGAGCGCAGCCTCAACATCGACTTCCTGCTGGGCTACCTCAAGCAACTCCTGCAGCGCCGGCGCGACCTCAAGATCATCGTGACCTCCGCGACCATCGACACGGCGCGCTTTGCCGCGCATTTCGATGACGCGCCGGTGGTGAGCGTGGAGGGCCGCGGCTATCCGGTGGAGGTCCGTTACCGCCCGCTGGAAGGCGAGGGCGAATCCGGGGGGCGCACGGTCAACGAGGGCATCGTCGCCGCCTGCGACGAGATCACCCGGGAGGATCCGCGTGGCGACGTGCTGGTGTTCCTGCCTGGCGAGCGCGAGATCCGCGATGCCCACCAGGCGCTGGAGCGCCGCAAGTACCGCCACACCGAGGTGCTGCCGCTGTACGCGCGGCTGTCGGTGAAGGATCAGGACCGGGTGTTCAACCCGGGGCCGCAGCGCCGGATCGTGCTGGCCACCAACGTCGCCGAGACCTCGTTGACGGTGCCGCGCATCCGCTACGTGGTCGACCCCGGCCTGGCGCGCGTCAAGCGCTACAGCCCGCGTGCAAAGCTCGATCGGCTGCATATCGAGCCGGTCAGCCAGGCCAGCGCCGACCAGCGCAAGGGCCGCTGCGGGCGCATCTCCGAAGGCACCTGCTACCGCCTGTACCCGGAAGCGGACTTCGAATCGCGCCCGCGTTACACCGATCCGGAGATCCGTCGCGCCGCCTTGGCGGGCGTGATCCTGCGAATGCTGTCGCTGGGACTGGGGTCGATCGAGAACTTCCCGTTCCTGGAGCCGCCCGAGCCGCGCGCCGTGGCCGACGGCTGGCAGGAGCTGGCCGAGCTGGGTGCCGTCGACCACGTGGCCGACCACGGCAAGCGCGCGCTCACCGCCGTCGGGCGCGTGATGGCGCGGCTGCCGGTGGACGTCAAGCTCGCACGCATGCTGGTGGCGGCCAACGAGACCGGCTGCCTGCACGAGATGCTGGCGATTGCCGCGTTCCTGGGCATCCAGGACCCGCGCGAACGCCCCGCCGACCAGCGCGCCGCCGCCGACACCGCGCACGCGCAGTTCGCCGACCCCAAGTCCGAGTTCGTCGGCATCCTGAAGTTGTGGGAGGCCTACCAGACGGCGCACGAAGAGCTGACCCAGTCGAAGTTGCGCGGCTGGTGCGAGACGCATTTCCTGGGCTTCCTGCGGATGCGGGAGTGGCGCGAGCTGCACCGGCAACTGAAGCTGATGGCGGAGGAGCTGGGGTGGGACGTGACGCGGGTGGTGGCGCCGCACGATCCCGCGGCGCCTGCCGGCGCGGTGGCAGCCGCCATCGCGGCGGACGGGCACACGCGCGGCCCCCGACGACGGCGCGGTCGCGCGCGTTCGCCGGGGGCATCGCAACAGGCCAACGGAGGGGCGCCCGCGGCGCCGGTGCAGGCGACGGAGCCGGGGAAGGCGGCTGGCCGCCATGACGCATCGTCCTACGCACGCCTGCACCGTGCGCTGCTCGCCGGCCTGCCCACCCAGGTCGGGCACCGCGCCGACCGCGGGCTGTACGACGGCCCGCGCGGCCGCAAGTTCCAGCTGTTTCCCGGCTCGGTGCTGGCGAAGAAGCCGCCACCGTGGGTGCTGTCGGCCACGCTGCTGGACACCGAGCGCGTGTGGGCCCTGACCAATGCCGCGATCGAGCCGGAGTGGGCGATCGACGCCCTGCCGCACCTCCTGGCACGTCGCCACCACGACCCGCGCTGGGCGCGCTCGCAGGGGCGCGTGGTCGGCAGCGAACAGGTGTCGCTGTTCGGGCTGGTGCTGGCGCCCAAGCGCCCGGTGCACTACGGCGCGTTGTACCCGGACGAGGCGCGCGCGATCTTCGCGCGCGAAGCGCTGGTCACCGGGGAGATCAACACGCGCGTGGCCTTCCTGCCGCGCAACCTGGCGACGCTGCAGCGGGCCCGCGAGGAAGAGGCCAAGCAGCGCCGCGTCGGCCTGGTGGTCGACGAGGAGTGGATGGCGCAGTGGTACCTGGACCGGCTGCCCGCGCACGTGCACAACGCGCACGCGCTGGATGCGTGGTTCGGCAAGCTCGATGCCGCGTCGAAGGCGGCGCTGGAGTGGTCGCTGGACGATCTGATGGTCGGCGACGAAAGCGAGGCCGCGCGGTTCCCGGCGGTGCTCACGGTGGGCGATGCGAGGCTGGCGGTGCGTTACCGCTTCGAACCCGGCGCGCCCGACGACGGCATGACGGTCGCGGTCCCCCTGCACCTGCTGGGTGCGCTGGACCCTGCACAGGTGTCGTGGCTGGCCCCGGGCTTCGTCGGCGACAAGGCCGCGGCGCTGATCCGCGGCCTGCCCAAGACGCTGCGCCGCAACTTCGTGCCGGCACCGGATTTCGCCCGCGCGTTCGCCGAGGCGCACTCGCGGCATGACGATGACGACTTCGCCGGCACGCTGGCGCGCTTCCTCCGCCGCGCCACCGGTGTCGACGTGGCACGCAGTGAGTTCGACGAACCGGCGCTGGAGCCGCACCTGCGCATGAACATCCGGTTGCTCGACCGTGATGGCCGTGGCGTGCTCGCCGCATCGCGCGACATCGAGGGTCTCAGGCAGCGCTTCGCGGCCGCCGCGGCCGAGGCCTTCGCCGCGCGGGCGGCCGAGGGCCTCGCGCAGGTTGGCTTGCTGGCATTCCCAGCATCCCCGGTGCCGCGCTCGGTGCCCGGCGCCGGCGGCGTGCCGGCATGGCCGGCGTTGCATGACGACGGCGACAGCGTGTCGCTGCAGGTCCACGCGCAACGCGAGGATGCAGAGCGCGCGCATCCGCCCGGCGTACGCCGCCTGCTGGCCATGGCGCTGGGCGACCGCCTGCGCCAGGCCCGCAAGCAGCTGCCGGTGCCGCCACGCACGGCGCTGCAGTACGCGGCGCTGGAGTCGCAGGGCGCACGGCCGGGACCGGCGGGCGAAGGCGACCGATTGCGGGCCGACCTCGTGCAGGGGGCATTCGACGCGCTGACGGCGGACGGGCTCGACGACATCCGCGATGCCGAGGCGTTCGCCACGCGCCGTGAGGCGGTGGGCAAGGGGCTGTTCGCCGAATCGGTGGAGCGGCTCAGGCTGGCCGAAGCCATTCTGGACGGCGTCGCGGACGTGCGCGGTGCGCTGGAATCGCCGCTGATGGGCTGGGCGAGCGGCAACCTGGACGACATGCGCGCACACCTGGCGGCGCTGGCGCCGCCGGGGTTCCTCAGCACCACGCCCCAGCAGGTGTTGCGCGACTACCCGCGCTACCTGAAGGCACTGGCGCTGCGGGGCGAACGCGCGCTGCGCGACCCGATGCGCGATCAGGCGCGCATGCTGGAAATCAAGCCGTTTGCCGACGCCCTGGCGGATGCAGCACGGCGCGGTGTCGTCGACCGGCCGGAATGGCAGACGCTGCGTTGGGACCTGGAAGAGCTGCGCGTCTCGCTGTTCGCCCAGGAGCTCGGGACGAAGGGCGTGTCGGCCAAGAAACTGGCCAATCGGCTTCAAGCGCTGAAGGCACCCTAAGCCGGCCCGCTACTTGATGCGCTTCACCTTGGCACGCTTGTTATAGCCCTCTACCGACATATACCAGACGTTTCCAATCGCAGCGGGGGAGATGCGGGTGGCCGGATCTTGAAGACGAACCCCTGCCAGTCGAGCATCGTCGACTTGTTCCCAAACATGGCCGTTGTCGAGGGTGTAGGTACGGCCCTTACCGAAGCCGCGGAAGTCACCTTGGATATGGGCGACGATAGGCTCGGCGGAACCAAATGACAGAAAACCTCGATTCTCTTGCTCGATCTTCGACTTTGCCGCCGCCGCCGCCGCCGCGGTCTCCTGCGAGAGCGTCCGCCCCAGCCACGCGTTGAGGCTGGCCAACTGCTCGGGGCTCAGGCGATCGAGGCCCGCATTGCGGAACTCCTCCGGCGTCATTTCCTGCTCGATCAGCCGCGGTGCGTCCTGCGCAACGGCGGCCAGCGGAACGAGCACGAGTGCGAGCGAGAGGGCGAGCGGGCGAAGCGAGCGGACACGAATCGGAAGCATTGGCCTGTTCCTCGGACGGGATGGTCGCTAGTGTAGACGTGAAACTTTCGACCGCGACCCGCCCGCGATGCCCCCCGCGTCCCTCTTTTCCCCCGCCGTGCTGGACCATCCGGCCGTAGTCGGCTTGCCGGCCGCGTGGCGCGAAGCGCTGGAGGAAGGGGCCGGCGGCCAAGCGGCTGCGGCGGCGGAGCCGGTCGATGTGACGGTATCGGTACTGGACGCATTGGCCCGGCTCGATGCGGACGCCGACACCGTGATGGCCGCGTTACTCCATGCGGCGCCCGACATGCTGCCCGCGCTGGGGCCGGAGTTCCCGAAGCGGCATGCGGCGGTGATGGCGCTGCTCGACGGACAGCACGCGGCCGCGCAGGTCTGGGCGCTGCATGCCGAACATCCGGGCCGTGGCGGCAGCGAAGGCCTGCGCCGGCTGTTGCTGGCGATCGTCCGCGACCTGCGGGTGGTGCCGATCCTGCTTGCGCGGCAGCTGGCGTGGATGAAACAGGCCGGCGACCTGCCCGACGCGCAACGCCGCGCGCTGGCGGCGCTGACCCGGGACATCCACGCACCGCTCGCCAACCGCCTGGGCATCTGGCAGCTGAAGTGGGAGCTGGAGGACCTGGCGTTCCGCCACCTCGAACCCGAGACCTACCAGCGCATCGCCCGCCTGCTGGACGAGAAGCGCGGCGCGCGCGAGCGGTATATCGAGCAGGTCAAGCAGGTGCTGCGCGAGGCGATGGCCGCGCAGGGCATCGAGGCCGACGTGGCCGGCCGGCCGAAGCACATCTACAGCATCTGGCGGAAGATGCAGCGCAAGGGCGCGCCGATCGGCGAGCTCTACGACCTGCGCGCGGTGCGGGTGCTGGTGGACGATGTCGCCGCCTGCTACGCCGCATTGGGCGTCGTGCATGCGACCTGGGTGCCGATCCCCAGCGAGTTCGACGATTACATCGCGCGTCCCAAGCGCAACGACTACCGGTCGCTCCACACCGCCGTCATCGGCCCGGAAGGCAAGACGCTGGAGGTGCAGATCCGCACCCACGACATGCACCGGCAGGCCGAGCTCGGCGTGGCGGCGCACTGGCGCTACAAGGAAGGCGGGCGGGGCGCGGATGCCGCATTCGACCGCAAGATCGCCTGGATGCGGCGGCTGCTGGAAGAAGGCGGTGGCCGCGACGATGCCGGCCTTGCCGGCGAACTAGACACCGAACTGGTCGAGGACCGGATCTACGCACTGACGCCCAGGGGTGAAGTGATCGACCTGCCGGTCGGCTCGACGCCGCTGGACTTCGCCTACCGGGTGCATACCGAGGTCGGCCACCGCTGCCGCGGGGCCAAGGTGGACGGCCGGATCGTGCCGCTGGACCACCGCCTGCGCACCGGTGACCGCGTCGAGATCATGACCGCCAGGACCGGTGAGCCGCGCCGCGACTGGCTGGTCGAGGCCAACGGCTTCCTGGCCAGCCCACGCTCGCGCGAGAAGGTGCGCAGCTGGTTCCACAAGCTGGACCGTGCACGCAACGAGACCGAAGGCCGGGAGCTGCTGGAAAAGGAGCTGCGGCGGCTGGGACTGCTCGGCGCGGATCTCGGGCCGGCACGCGAGAAGTTCCACCTGGCCACCGACGGCGACCTGCATGTGCAGGTGGCCCTGGGCGACCTCGGGCCGCACCAGGTGGCGCGCGTGCTGGCCGAGCACGAGCGCAGTGGCGAGGCGGCGCCTGAAACCGCACCTCTCCCGGTCGAACCCCGCCGCGCCGGCCGCAGCCGCCCGGGCGACTTCACCGTGCAGGGCGTGGGCAATCTGCTGGTGCAGATCGCGCGCTGCTGCCAGCCGCTGCCGGGCGAGCCGATCCTGGGCTACCTCACCCGGGGGCGCGGCGTCACCGTGCACCGGCCGGATTGCGTCGCGCTGCAACGGCTGCTTGCGCGCCAGCCACAGCGCGTACTTCCCGTGGAATGGGGGCGCACGGGCAGCGGCTACGACGTTGATGTCGAGGTGGTCGCGCTGGACCGCAAATGGTTGCTGAAGGAAGTCACCAACGCCATCGCGCAGGGCAACGCCCACGTGTCGGCCATCCACAGCGACCACGAGCGCAATGGGGCGCGGGTACGGCTGCGGCTGCGGTTGCGCGTCAACGACTACGGGCAACTCTCGTCGCTGCTGGGCAAGCTGGCAGCGTTGCCCGGCGTGGAGCGCGCGCAGCGGCTGTAGCCGTCGCAACGCGGTGGCGCGTCCTTTTGGATCACACCCTTGGATGGCGCTGGCGTCTATGCTCTGCCGGGAATGCCGCACCCGCCCTACACCGACCCACCGCGCCGGCGGTCACCCCGGCCACACATGGATGCCGCCCTCCGGCGGCTGCACGGGCTGACCCCGATGCAGCGGGCGGCAGCGGTCGCACTGGCGGGCCTGCTGACGGTGCTCCTGGTGGTCTTCGGGCTGTTCTCCGACGGGCTGTGGCCGGAAACGCGCGCCCAGCAGTTGCGTCGGGAGGCCGCCGAAGCGTTGGCGCGCGGTCACCTGAGCGCGGCCGATGGCAGCGGCGCACGCGAGCTGTACGAGGCGGCGCTGGCGCTGGACCCGGACCGTCCCGATGCGCGCGATGGCCTGACGCTGGTCGGGCACGCGGCGCTGGCCCGCGCCGATGCGCAGATCGATGCGGGCCAGTTCGCCGGGGCACGGCAGTCGCTGGCGCTGGCGCGCGCGATGACCGTGCCGCGCCCACGGCTCCAGGCGCTGGAAACCCGTCTGCGGCAGCGCGAGCTCGGCGACGCCGGCGTCGACCGGCTGCTCGACGTGGCCGACGCCGCACGCCGCGGCGGCCGCCTCGATGGCGAGGGGTACACCGCCCTGCAGCTGTACCAGCGTGTGCTGGCCCTGGAGCCCGACAACGTGCGTGCCCTGGAAGGACGCGAGGACACCCTGTCGGAGTTGCTGGCGCAGTCGCGCGCCATGCTGGCGCGCGGCGCGTTGGCGGATGCCGCGGCCGTGCAGGCGCGCGTCGCCGACGCCGACGCCGGCCACATGGACCTGCCCGAAGCCCGTGCCGCGCTGGCATCGGCGCTGGACGCACGGCTGTCGCGCGCCGAGACCGGCCTCCAGCGCGGCCGGCTGCCCGAGGCCCTGGCCGGCTTCCAGGCCGTGCTCGAGGCCCGTCCTGACGATGTCCGCGCCGCGGGCGGCGTGCGTCGCACGCTGCACGGGTACGTGCAACGCGTCGTCGGGCTGGCCGCCGACTTCCGCTTTCCCGAGGCGGAGGCCGCGCTGGCACAGGCGGCGGCGGTGGACCCGGCGATGCCCGGGCTGGACGAGGCCCGCCGCCGTCTCGCGGCCGCCCGTTCGAGCCAGGCCCGCCTGGGCGCCGCCGGCACGCCCGCCACCGCCGCCGGGCGTGAGCGGGTCAGGGCCCTGTTGGACGCCGCCGCGCGGGCCCGCGATCGTGGCGACCTGCTGACCCCACCGGGTGAAAGCGCGTTCGACAAGATTGCCGCAGCCCGGGCACTGGCCCCGCGGGACGCGGCGGTGGGAGAGGCCGCGGCGGCCCTGCTGCCGGCCGCCCAGCGTTGCTTCGAGGATGCCTTGCGCGAGAACCGCCTGATCGCCGCAGGCGCATGCCTGGAGGCGCGCGAGGCCCTGGGCGAGGCGCGGAGTGCGGCGCTGGCCGCCCGCCGCCGTCTGGCACAGCGCTGGCTGGCGGTCGGCGAGGAACGCCTCGGCGCCAGCGAGATCGCCGCGGCCCAGCGTGCACTGGACCAGGCCCGCACCCTCGATCCCGATGCAGACGGCCTGGGTGCGTTCGCGCACCGGGTACGGGCCGCTTCGACGGCGCTGGACTGAGTTGGCCTGGCGGCCTGCGCCCAGTACGACCCGGCGCACCACGTCGCGCGTCGCGTCGAAGGGAATACGGCGCGCCACGTGATCGCGACCGTGCGTTGGACGCCCCTGCCACGGGGCAGGACCCGCCGGCCGTCACCGCCCGCGGGCGCGCTGCACCCGGTGGACGGCACCGTTATTGTCGGAGCAGTGCATCGAGGCGCGACGCCAGACGGCTCCAGCCGAACTCGGCAACCCCGCCCACGCCCAGTGACAGGCCATGCTCCAGCGTCGCGGCAGCCTTGCGCGCCACCAACTCGCGCAGACGGGTCGCGATGCTGCCGGCATCGGGTGCGCTGACCCAGCCCCGGTGCCGATCACGCACGAGCGCAGCTACTGCATCGCCCAGTGCATCTCCCAGATGCAGGATGGGACGGCCGGCGCCCAGGTATTCGTAGCACTTGCCCGGCACCTGCATCACGTCGCGGTTGGCGAGGTTGACCAGCACGTCGGCGCCGCGCTGCGTCGCAAGCGCGGTGCGGTGGGGGAGGAAGCCGAGCAGGCGGATGCGGTCAGGGTGGCGCTGGATGGCCTGGAGCAGCGCGTCAGGTGCATGCACCGTGGCGATGTTCAGGCGCACCCCGGGCGTGTCCAACACCGCCTGCAACAGCGCATCGGCTGACCGGAACGCGTAGAAGCTGCCGGTGTAAAGCAGCTCCAGACGCGCGGGGTCGAAATCGACGGCGGTGGCATCGGACGGGCGCCCGCTGTCATCGAAG
The DNA here is from genome assembly GCA_966210725.1 of uncultured Lysobacter sp. Classification (GTDB taxonomy): domain Bacteria; phylum Pseudomonadota; class Gammaproteobacteria; order Xanthomonadales; family Xanthomonadaceae; genus Lysobacter_C. Next base: position 17,920 of record CBIHLN010000010.1, read on the forward strand.
CCCTGTGTCAGGACGCTGATCGGCGCCGCGTGGCCATGCCGCTCCCGCAACACGTCGCGTGCCGATGGCGTGGTCACCAGCACGTGCTCGGCCTCGCGGCACACGTCGGCTTCAAGCCGTTGCGCGCGGGCACGCCAGCGGGGTGGCGTGTAAGGCGCGAGGACGGGGTCGGCCAGGTCGGCGATCCAGCGGAACCCTGCGCGGTGCGCGCGCAGTCCGAGCTCCAGTGTCGTTGCCGGCTCGTGGGAGCTGATCACCACGTCCGGCCGCACCTGTTCAAGCAGCGCGTCCAGGCGTGCCCGCCCAATCTTCAGCCACTCGCCGCGCAGGTCGGGGAACCAGACGAATTCGGCCAGCCGTTGAAGCAAGGACGAGAGCTTCTGCTTCCATCCACTGCGGGACGCGCGCGCGGGTGGGGCGTCGGATCCAGCCCGCGCGGATGCCGCGCTGCGGACCCGTTCGCGATGGCGCCGACGGCGCGCAACCAGCCCCCGGATATGGCCGGCGTAGGTGCGGTGCACGCTAAGACCCTCGGGCAGGGCCGGAAGGCCGGGCGTGGTCCCGCCCAGGTCGATGGTCAACACGTGGACCTCGTGGCCCAGGCGGTGCAGCTCCCGGCACAGGTAGGCCCAACGCAGCGATTGCGGCGAAGGGCTGGGCGGGAACTCGTAAGCGATCAGGAGCAGGCGCATCGGATCGGATCGGGCCAGGGATGTGGAGTCGGCATCAGGGGGCGCGCCGGGCGAAGGTCGCTTCGGCCACGGCCAGCGCTGCCTCCGCGGAGAAGTGCCGACGGACACTCTCGCGTCCCCGGTCGGCCAGCGCCTGCCAGAGCACGGCGTCGTCATACACGCGCAGGACCTGGGCCGCGAATCCGGCCGCATCGTCGGCGACCAGCACCTCACGCCCCGCCTGGAGGTGCATGCCTTCCACCGCGCATGCGGTCGCCACCACCGGCTGCCCGTGCGCCATCGCCAGGTTGACCTTGCCTTTTACACCCGCACCGAAGCGCAGCGGCGCCAGGCCGACGCGGCAGCCGTCCAGCAATGGCTGCAGGTCCGGGACATGGCCGTGCATCACGATGCCTCGTTCGCCCGTACAGCGGGGCGGGGGGTCAAGTCCCGGGTCGCCCACCACGTGCAGGCGCACATCCGGCCGGGCCGCACGCACACGCGGAAAGATGTCCGCCAGAAGCCACGCCAACGCGTCGCGGTTGGGCGGGTGGCGCAGCCCCCCCACGAACAGCAGGTCCCGGCGGTCATCGAACGGCAGGCCGGCGGTATCGGCCGCCATGATGTTGGAGAGCACGCGCACGTCGGCGTCCGGGACCTCGCGCCGCAGCATGTCGCGTTCGACCGGGCTGACCACCCAGGTCGTATCCGCGCGGCGCACCAGGGACAACTCGCGGCGGCGCGTGCCCTCGGCAGAACGCCGCAGCACGCAACGCGCGCTCAGATCGGCCTCTCGGCGCTCGCGCAGGTGGTGCAAGTCAACGGTGTCGAACACCAGCGTCGCCGCGGGCGCGACCGAACGCAGGAACGGCAGCCAGTGCCCGGCGGTGTCGTGCCGGCACAGGACGGCGGACGACAGCGTAGAGGCATGTGCACGGACCCATGCCGCGGCGTGGCGCCGGGCCGGCACATGGACGCCATCGGCGCGGAGTGCATTGGCGGCTGTCCCCTCGCTGCCGCCGTCGTCGGCGATGAAGGCCACCGCATGTCCGGCGGAGACCAGTGCCCGCATCAACCCGACGATGCGCATCGATCCGGAATCGCGGTCCGGCTGCGGCAGCGACGTATCGACGATCAGGCACCAGGGTTGGCGGGTGTCCATCGCGGCGCTCGGCAGGCCCGCGGAATACGCCCCGGGGGGTGTGCCGGTGCGCGTCGACACGTTGCTGGAGCGCGCGGTCGCCCGCCTCAACGTGGCCGTCCATCCGTTGCCCAGCAGGCTCCTCCACGCCCGCCTGAGCAGGCTCGAGTGACGCCGGAGATGGAAAAGCAGGGTGGGGTGCACGTGGCGTTTGAACCGCTCGATGAACGAGCGCGGGATGATACCGACCCCGGCCGCCTGCCGACCGCTGTCCGAGCGGGGCGGTGCGATAGACTCCGGCGTTCACACGCACTGCAGGCCCGTCGCGCCAGTGGCCCGAACCGATTACGACGACGATTTCGACTCCGACGATGCCGCGCAGGGCGATCGGCCCCAATGGCGCCGGCGCCTGGTCACTTGGACCCTGGCGGCGATCGGGCTCGGCCTGGGCTTCCTGATTCCGTACACGCTCTACCTCAACCACGAGGTCGGCCAGCGGTTCGACCAGTTGCGCTGGCAGATCCCCACCCGCGTGTTCGCGCGGCCGCTGGTGTTGGCGCCGGGCGTGGCGATGGGGCCGGAAACGCTCAAGACCGAGCTCGACGCCGCCGCTTACCGCGAGGGCGACGGCCGCCGGCCCGGCAGCTATGCGCGCGATGGCCGCCGCTGGCGGATTTCCAGCCGCGGCTTCGATGACATCGACGGCGCCGTGCCCGCGCGGCGCCTGGAGGTGGTCGTCTCCGGTGGGCGGATCTCGAGCGTCCGCGACGCCGACACCAAGCGCGAACTCAAGTCCGCCCGCCTGGACCCCGCCCGCATCGCCACCCTGTACGGCCAGAAGCAGGAGGAGCGCCGCCTGGTGAACATCCAGGAGGTGCCCGAGCTTCTGGTCACCGGCCTGCAGGCGGTCGAGGACCGCGATTTCGCGCACCACCACGGCATCGACCTGTCGGGCATGGTCCGCGCCGCGTGGGTCAACTTCCGTGCCGGCGAGGCCCGTCAGGGCGCCAGCACGCTGACCCAGCAGCTGGCCCGCAGCGGCCTGCTGGGCATCGGGCGCGAGCAGACCTGGTCGCGCAAGTTCAACGAAATCCTGTACGCGATGCTGATCGAGGCGCGCTACGACAAGGACGTGATCCTCGAGGCCTATCTCAACCAGGTGTACCTGGGCCAGCGCGGGGCGCAGGCGATCCACGGCGTGGCCGCCGGCGCGGAGTTCTGGTTCGGGCGCGACCTGGCCGACCTCAGCCCCGAACAGATCGCGCTGATGGTCGGCATCGTGCGCGGGCCGTCGTACTACGACCCGCGCCGGCACCCCGAGCGGGCCCGCGAGCGCCGTGATTTCGCCCTCGGCGAGATGCACGAAACCGGGCTGCTCGACGACGCCGGGTACAAGGCCGCGCTCGCGGCGCCACTGGGTGTCACCGAAAACCCCGGCAGCGTCGCCGCGAACCGCTTCCCGGCCTACGTCGACCTCATCCGGCGGCAGCTGGCGCGCGAATACCCGGCCGATGCGCTGGCCGGCGCCGGCCTGCGCGTGATGAGCGCGATGGTGCCCTCGGCGCAGGCGCAGGCCGAAGGGGCCGTCGTGCGCACGCTCGAGAGCCTCGACAACGACAAGCGGCCGCCGCTGGAAGCCGGTGTGGTCGTGACGGACGTGCATAACGGCGACGTGGTGGCCGTGGTGGGCAGCCGCCAGGTGGCCGTCCACGGCTTCAACCGCGCCATCGAGGCGCAGCGGCCGGTGGGCTCGCTGCTCAAGCCCTTCGTCAACCTGCTGGCGCTCGCCCAGCCGGAGCGCTTCTCGCTGGCCAGCTGGGTGGACGACTCGCCCGTCACGGTTTCGCTGGGCCGGGGCCGCGAGTGGAGCCCGAAGAACTCCGACGGCCGCAGCCACGGCAGCGTGCGCCTCATCGACGCGCTGGCGCAGTCCTACAACCAGGCCACGGTGCGCATCGGCATGCAGGTGGCCCCGGAGCGGCTGGCGGCCCTGATCCGCACGCTGGCCGGCATCGAGGCCGAGCCCAACCCCGCGCTGATCCTCGGCTCGCTGGACCAGAGCCCGTACGCGATGGCGCAGCTCTATCAGTTTCTCGCGTCGGGTGGCGAAATCCAGCCGCTGCACGCGGTGCGGGGCGTGGTCGACGCCGATGGCCGCACGCTCAACCGCTACGACAAGGCACCGGCCCCGGCGCAGGAAGGCGACGCGATCGCCGCGCGCCTGATCACCATCGCCCTGCAGCACGCCGTCACCAACGGCACGGCGCGCCGGCTGATGGCCGACGGTCTGGGCCGCCTGTCGCCGGCCGGCAAGACCGGCACCAGCAATGACGGCCGCGACAGCTGGTTTGCCGGCTGGACGGGCGACCACCTCGCGGTGGTCTGGGTCGGCAACGACCAGAACGAGGCCACCGGCCTCTACGGCGCCAGCGGCGCGATGCGGGTGTGGTCGTCGATGTTCTCCCGCCTGCCGACGTCGAAGCTCGAAGTCGGCGACGACGGCATCGAATGGCACTGGGTCGTGGGGTCCAACGTACGCGACGCGCAGTGCCCCGGGGCGCGCCGGTTCGCGTTCGTGGCCGGCTTCGCGCCGGCGTATTCGCCGTGCCCTGCGCCCGAGCCGGTGCAGCCGGAGTCGGGCGGCTGGCGCGACTGGTTCGGCTTTGGCGATCGCGACGACGAGCCGCAGGCGCCACCGCCGCCGCCGACAGGAGAGGAACTGTGATCCGTGCGGGCAGGGCCGCGCTTGCGGCGACCGGCCTCGCCGCGCTGCTGGCCGCGTGCGCGACGGCCACACCCGAGCCGGCCGTCCCGGCCTTCGACACCGCCGCTGCGGTGCGCGCCGTGCGTGCTGCCGGCGAGGCGGACGCCAAGGAGCTGAGCGTCCAGCCGCTGCGCGACCCGCAGGTCGAGGATCTGCGCCAGGATGCAGCGGCGCTGGAGGCGCGCGGCATGGTGCAGGGCGCAGCCGATGCCTTGGACCGCGCGCTGGCCATCACGCCGGATGACCCGGCGCTGCTGCAGGAGCGGGCGGAAGTCGCGCTGCTGCTGGGCGACACCGCCACGGCGGCGCAGCTGGCCACGCGCGCGTTCGACCTGGGTTCGCAGGTCGGTCCGCTCTGCCGGCGCCACTGGGAAACCCTCGCCCAGGTCCGCCTGGCCACGCCGGTGCCGGCGGAGGGCGCGCCTGTCGCTGCCTCGGTCGAAGAGGCGCGCGAGCGGCGCGACGCCTGCACCGTCGCCCCGCCCCCGCGGTTTTGACCGCAGTGGACGGCGGGCGGCTCGCGGCGGCATCGCGTGCGGCCCTGGAGGAGGGCGGCGACCTGGCGAGCGCGATCGCCGCGTTCGCGCCACGCCCCGCGCAACAGGACCTGGCCGTTGCCATCGCCGAAGCGTTCGAATCCCGCGAAGCCTTGCTGGCCGAGGCCGGCACCGGCACCGGCAAGACCTTCTCCTACCTCGTGCCGGCGATCCTGTCGGGGCTGCGCACCATCGTGTCGACCGGCACGCGCGCGCTGCAGGACCAGCTCTACCACCGCGACCTGCCGCGCGTGCGCGATGCGCTCGGCGTCGGGGTGAAGACGGCGCTGCTGAAAGGTCGTGCCAACTACCTGTGCCACTACCGGCTCAACCAGGCCAAGGGCGAACCGCGCTTCGGCAGCCGCGAAATGGCGGCGCAGTTCCAGCGCATCGTCGCGTGGGCCGGGCGTACACGCATGGGCGACCTCGCCGAGCTCGAGGCACTGCCCGACGACTCGCCGCTGGTGCCGATGGTCACCTCGACCGCCGACAACTGCCTGGGCAGCGAGTGCCCGTTCTTCTCCGAGTGCTTCGTCGTGCAGGCGCGCCAGCGGGCGCAGGCCGCCGACATCGTGGTGGTCAACCATCACCTGCTGCTGGCCGACCTCGCGCTCAAGCAGGAGGGCTTCGGCGAGATCCTGCCGGGCGCTGCCGCGTTCGTGGTCGATGAAGCACACCAGTTGCCCGAGCTCGCATCGCAGTTCTTCGGCGAAGCGATCAGCGCCCGACCCCTGGTCGAGCTGGCGCGCGACACGCTGGGCGAGTGCAAGCAGGCGCCGTCGGCGCTGGCCGTCCTCCAGGAGCCGGCGCGCGCGCTGGAGCATGCGGTTCGCGCGTTGCGCGCGTCGATGGACGAGTTGCCCGTCCGCGGCACCCGGCAGCGCGTGGCAGAGGACGCCGGCGTCGAGGACGCACTGGATGCGCTGGTCGATGCGCTGCGGCGGTTGCACGCCGCGCTGTTGCCACTGCGCGAGGCGGCACCGGGGTTCGACAGCTGCGTAGCACGCGCCAAGGAATTCGTGAACCGGCTGCTGCGGTGGCGGGGCGTCCGCGTCGAGGTGCCGACGGACGACGCTGTTGCAAACGAAGCACCGGACGACGGTGCGGACGATTTCGAGCCCGGCGGCCGCCATCCTTCGTCGTCATTCCCGCGAAAGCGGGAATCCGTGGGCGTGGACTCGACCGGCGACGGGGCCAGGCCGCCACTGGATGCCGGCACCACTGACGAGGCGAGCGGTCGCGTGCCTGATACAGGCGTTGCGCCGGGCGCGTCCCCTTGCGCTGAACCAGATGCCGGCTCCGCTGATGACGACGGGACTGGCGTGCCCCATCGAGGCGATGGATCGGGGGGGCTCCCCTGCGCTGAACCGGATACAGGCACCGCTGACGACAATGACGGTAGCGTGCTTTGGTACGAGCTCACGGCGCGCGGGTTCCGCCTGAGCCGCACGCCGCTGGACGTCGCCGGTCCGCTTGCCCAGCACCGCGCGCGCTCACAGGCGGCGTGGGTGTTCACGTCGGCCACGCTGGCCATCGGCGGGCGCTTCGAGCACTACGCCATCAAGTTGGGCCTGTCCAAGCCACGCACGCTGCTGGCGCCCAGCCCGTTCGACTGGCAGCGGCAGGCGCTGTGCTACCTGCCCACGCGCATGCCCGAACCGTCCTCGCGCGACTACACCCGTGCGGTGATCGACGCGGTGCTGCCGGTGCTGGAGGCGTCGGGCGGGCGCGCATTCGTGCTGTTTGCCTCGCACCGCGCGCTGCGTGAGGCGGCCGCCGAATTGCGCGAGCATGGGGCGTGGCCGTTGTTCGTGCAGGGCGAGGCGCCGCGCTCGATCCTGCTGGAGCGATTCCGCGCGTCCGGCAACGGTGTGCTGCTGGGCACGGCCAGTTTCCGCGAAGGCGTGGACGTGGCCGGCGACGCGCTCAGCGTGGTGGTGATCGACAAGCTGCCCTTTGCGGCGCCCGACGATCCGGTGTTCGAGGCGCGGCTGGAGGCGATCCGCCGCAGCGGCGGCAACCCGTTTCGCGACGAGCAACTGCCGCAGGCCGTGATCGCACTGAAGCAGGGCGCCGGGCGCCTGATCCGCACGGAGACCGATCGCGGCGTGCTGGTGCTGTGCGACCCGCGACTGACCAGCAAGAGCTATGGACGTGTCTTCATGGAGTCGCTGCCGCCGTTGCCGCGTACACGCCGCATCGAGGACGTCGAGGGCTTCTTTGCGCCAGAATCCATGCCCCGCACCGGAACCGACGATGAACGCTGACCGCACTGACGTCCGCCGCCGGGCGGTGCATCCATGAAGCTGCTGGCCTTCGAGCTGGCGACGGAAGCGTGCTCGGTCGCGCTGTGGAACGAGGGCGAGGTCGTCGAGCGTTTCGACGTCGCACCGCGACGCCACGCGGAGCTGGCGCTGCCGTGGGCGGAGGCGTTGCTGGGCGAGGCGGGCATCGCACGGACGCAGCTCGACGCGATCGCGGTTGGACGGGGGCCCGGCGCGTTCACCGGCGTGCGGCTGGCCATCGCCGTGGGGCAGGGCATCGCGCTGGCGCTGGACCGGCCGCTGGTGCCGGTGTCGACGCTGGCGGTGCTGGCGATGCGGGCGACCGGCCCGCGCGTGCTTGCCGCCATGGATGCGCGTATGGGCGAGGTGTACCTGGGCGCGTTCGAGCGCGCGGGCGACCACGTCCGCGCGATCTCGGACGAAGTGCTCGGTGCCCCCGGCTCGGTGCCCGTTCCGGAAGGCGCGTGGCATGGCGTGGGCACCGGATTCGCGGCAGGCGAGGGCGCACTCGTGCAGCGGCTCCGCGGCCATCCGGCGTCGCAGCTGGCGCATGTCGACGACGCACAACTGCCCCATGCCGCCGACCTTGCGCGCCTGGCGGTCGTGGCGTTCGAACACGGCGGCGCGGTCGCGGCCGACGCAGTCGAACCGGCCTACCTGCGCAACAACGTGGCGCTGACGTTGGTCGAGCAGCAGGCGCTGCGGAAGTAGAGGGCGCCGCCGAGGCCGCCTCCCCATGGAGCAGCCTGAGTCTCAATCCTCCTTCCGCCCTGGCAGCCCGTTGTAGGAGCGACGTAAGTTGCGACCACGTTGCGCCGGTCACCGACGATCGCGACTTACATCGCTCCTACAGGGCAACCGGCGGCCCGCCGCGTCTGAAGCCGTGCTAGCAGAGAGCGGCGTGCATCCAGGGGGTCGCGCGCGCCGCGTCAATCGTCGACCAGCTCGCCACCCGGCAGGAAGTTCCATGTACGCGTGACATGGAGGATGTCCGGATCCTCGTCCGTGCGTGGCAGTGGCGGATACGGCTCGGCCAGCTGCGCGATGCGCAGCGCCGACGCGTCCAGCAGCGCGGTCCCGCTGGACCGCACGATGTCGGCGCGCTCGACGCTGCCGTCGCGGCGGATCGCCACGCTGATCACCACCTGGCCGGCCAGCCGGCGCCGGCGCGCCTCGTCGGGGTAGTTGAGGTTGCCGATGCGCTCGACGCGGTCCACCCACGCGCGCAGGTACGTCGCCCACGCGTATTCCTGCGTGCTGGCAGACACGAACTTGCGCGACGGCCGCTTGGCATAGCGCTCCGAACGCATGTGGATCTCGGCCGCCAGACGGGCCATCGCCATGTCGCGCTCGACCTTCTCGCGGCCACGCGGCAGCGGTGTCTCGTCGGCCTCCGGCGTCGCCCGCGGGGTCGCCACCGGGGTCTCGCCACGCGCGCTGCTCACCACGCGCGCCTCGGGCGGCGGTTGCGGCGCGGGCGATTGCGCGCGCACCGGTCGCGGCGCCACGCCCGGCTGGAGCTGCGGTGCAGCCCCGGAGACGGTTTCGGTGGGGCGCGTGGAGCGGTCGTGCTCGCCGCCGCCCTGGTTGCTCGCCTGGGCCAGGAAATCCGCCTGCGATTGCGTCAGCGGACTCTGCGTCCGGGTCAGGATCACGTCCAGTGTCGGCATCACCGGCGCGGCGCTCTCCACCGCGAAGCCGACGCCCAGCAGCAGCATGCCGTGCAGCAGCAGCGACAGCATCAGCGTCGCGCCCAGCCGCTGGTTCTCCATCGCGGCCGGGGCGGCCGGCGCGGGGGCCGCCACCGCGCTCATTGCGCAGGCACCGCCCGGCGCTCGATCGCATCGAACAGCTGGCCGGCGATGTTCAAGCCGAACTGCGCATCCAGTTCGCGGATGCAGGTCGGGCTGGTGACGTTCACCTCGGTCAGGTAATCGCCGATCACGTCGAGCCCGACGAAGACCATCCCGCGCCGCTTCATTTCCGGCCCCACCTGCGCGGCGATCCAGCGGTCGCGGTCGCTCAGCGGCCGGCCTTCACCGCGGCCCCCCGCAGCGAGGTTGCCGCGGAATTCGTCGCCCTGCGGGATGCGCGCCAGGCAGTAGTCGACCGGTTCGCCATCGACCAGCAGGATGCGCTTGTCGCCCTCGGCGATTTCCGGCAGGTAGCGCTGCGCCATCGCCAGCGAACGGCCGCCGGCGGTCAGCGTTTCCAGGATGACGTTGAGGTTGGGTTCGCCGGCACGGGCGCGGAAGATCGAGCGCCCGCCCATGCCGTCCAGAGGCTTCAGCACCGCCTCGCCGTGCGTGTTGACGAACGCCTTCAGCGACGCGGCATCGCGGCTGACCAGGCTGGGCGCGCAGCACTGCGGGAACAGCAGCGCGGCCAGCTTCTCGTTGAAGTCGCGCAGCCCCTGCGGGTCATTGACGACCATCGCACCCGCGGCCTGGGCGATGCCCAGCACCTGGGTGTCGTGGATGTATTCCGCATCCACCGGTGGGTCGGTGCGCATCAGCACGACATGGCCGGCGGCGAGGGCATGCACCGCGCTGTCGCCCAGCGTGAACCAGTCACGCGGGTCTTCGCGCACCGCCAGCGGCGCCATCCGGGCCACGGCGCGGCCGTCCCGCAGGGCGAGCCCGCCCGGCATCACGTACCAGAGGCGGTGCCCGCGGCGCTGCGCCTCCAGCAGCATGGCGAAGGTCGAATCCTTGGCGATCCTGATCGACCCGATCGGGTCCATCACGACGACGACATCCAGCGGCATGGGCACGGGCGGGGACGGGCGGCGAAAGTGCCGGCGATGGTAGCAGCCGGTCCCGGGGGTGACGGCGGCCGTGTGCCGCATTCAGCCATGAAGTGACAGGAAATGCGGCTTGACAGCCCGCCCCGGGCTTGGAATAAAGGGAACCTCGCGACATGCCGGACGACACGGCGTGCGCACCGGGGGAAAACTGAATGCTGGACGAGGGCCGCAACGGCAACCTCGATGGACTGCGGGTCATGGTGATCGATGACTCCAAGACCATCCGTCGTACTGCCGAGACACTTCTCAAGCGCGAGGGCTGCAACGTGGTCACCGCCACGGACGGTTTCGAAGCGCTGGCGAAGATCGCCGACCAACAGCCGCAGATCATCTTCGTGGACATCATGATGCCGCGGTTGGATGGGTATCAGACCTGCGCGCTGATCAAGAACAACCAGGCGTTCAAGGGGACGCCGGTGATCATGCTGTCGTCCAAGGACGGGCTGTTCGACAAGGCGCGCGGGCGCATCGTCGGGTCCGAGCAGTACCTCACCAAGCCGTTCACGCGCGAGGAACTCCTCGACGCGATCCGCACGCACGTCAACGCCTGACCGGGGGGTAGGGCACTCAATGGCACGTATTCTTCTGATCGAGGACTCGCCGACCGACACGGCGGTGCTCACCCAGTTGCTGGAGCGCAACGGCCACCAGGTGCTGTCTTCGGGCAGCGCCGAGGACGGCATCGAGGTCTGCCGGCGCGAGAAGCCCGACCTGGTGCTGATGGACGTGGTCCTGCCCGGCATGAACGGCTTCCAGGCGACCCGCGCGCTGTCGCGCGACGCCGACACCAAGGAAATCCCGGTGCTGATCGTCAGCACCAAGGGCATGGACACCGACAAGGCCTGGGGCCTGCGCCAGGGCGCCAAGGACTACATCGTCAAGCCGCCGCGCGAAGACGAACTGATCGCGCGCATCAACGGCCTGCTGGACGCCTGAGGTGGCGGTGCGCTCGCCGTTCGAAGTGCTCGCCGACTATGAGCGGCGCAGCCTCGCCCATGTCGCCGGTCTCCCGGAGCAGCTCGACGCGCCCGGCCTGTGGCGCGGCGTCGGCTATCGCGTCGGTGCGCGCCGCATGGCCTCGCACTTCGACGAGGTCCGCGAAATCCTCACCCTGCCCCAGGTGACCCCGGTCCCCGGGGCGCAGCCGTGGATGCTCGGCCTGGCCAACGTCCGCGGCAACCTGCTGCCGATCGTCGACCTCAAGCAGTTCCTGGAGGGCGAGCGCACGGTGCTGCACGAAAGCCAGCGCATCCTGCTCGTGCGCCAGCCCGGCGGCGATGTCGCGGTGCTGATCGACGAGCTTTACGGCCAGCGCAGCTTCAACGAGCAGCACCAGATCCCGGACGACCATCTGGTCGACGAGCAGATCGCGGTCGGCCGCTACACCCACTTCATCGACCGGGCCTACCGCCTGGACGGGCAGCCGTGGGGCATCTTCAGCCTCGAACGGCTGACCCGCACGCCTGAATTCCGCCAGGCCGCGGCCTGACACGCAACGCCCCAACCTTCGCACCTTCTCCTACTGCCGCAGCACGCATCACACCAGAGGTCGTCGAACCATGAGCACTGACATCAACTCCGTCGCCGGCAAGGCCCGCAACCTTGGCGTCAACACCTGGCTGGTGCTGCTGGGCATCGCGGTGCTCGTGTTCGGCCTCAACACCGGCTACGCGACGTGGAAAGCGGCGCGCCTGGGCGGCGCCAGCTCGGCCGCGTCCAACCTGCAGGTGCTGAGCCAGCAGCTCGCCAACCAGGGCCGCGAAGCGGTCGGCGGCGACGCGCAGGCCTTCAACGCCTTCAAGGACACCAAGGCCGAGATCGACGACGACATCGCCTCGCTCAACGGCAACTTCGGCAACGAGCCGGGCGTATCCGGGCCCATCGGCACCGTTACCGAGACCTGGACGCCGCTGGGCGCCAGCGCCGAGCAGATGATCGCCAGCGAGCGCGCGGTGCTGGGTCTGGCCGACAACGCCAACAGTTTCGCCGGCCAGGTGCCGCAGTTGCAGGCCAACCTCGACGAGCTGGTGCGCGCGATGTCGGCCAGCGGCTCGCCGTCCTCGCAGGTCTACCTGGCCCTGCGCCAGGTGGTGCTGTCGGGCACCATGGCCCGCCGCATCACCGAGATCCAGGCCGGTGGCCCGGCCGCCGCCACCGCCGGTGACGCGCTGGCCCGCGACGCCGCCGTGTTCGACAACGTGATGACCGGCCTGCGCGAGGGCGATGAGACCCTCGGCGTCACAGCGCTGAGCAACGGCGGTGCGCTGGCCGCACTGGGCCAGGCCCAGGCCTTGTGGACCGACATGAAGGAAGACCTGGACGCGATCCTGTCGACCTCGCAGAACCTGTTCCGTGCCCAGGCCGCGGCCGATTCGATCACCGCCGGGTCCGACCAGCTGCTGACCGACAGCCGCCGCCTGTTCGATGCGTTCACCGCGTTCGGCTCGCTGCGCGACACCAGCATCCTGGGCAACCTCTGGATTTCGATCATCTCCGGCGCCCTGGCGCTGGTGGCCATCGCCGGCCTGCTGTACTCGCTGAACCGCCAGCAGCAGAAGCGCTACGAGACCACCAAGGAACTCAACGACCGCAACCAGGAGGCGATCATGCGCCTGCTGGATGAAATGGGTTCGCTGGCAGAAGGCGATCTCACGGTGAAGGCAACCGTGACCGAGGACATGACCGGCGCGATCGCCGACTCGATCAACTTCGCCGTCGAGCAGCTGCGCAGCCTGGTGCAGACGATCACCGACACCTCGGTGCAGGTCGCCTCCAGCGCGCAGGAAACGCAGGCCACCGCCATGCACCTGGCCGAGGCCGCCGAGCACCAGGCGCAGGAGATCTCCTCGGCATCGGGTCGAATCAGCGAAATCGCCGCCAGCATCGACCAGGTCTCGAAGAACTCCGCCGAGTCCGCCGAGGTGGCGCAGCGCTCGGTGCAGATCGCGACCAAGGGCGCGGGCGTGGTGCGCCAGACGATCCAGGGCATGGACAGCATCCGCGACCAGATCCAGGAAACCTCCAAGCGCATCAAGCGCCTGGGCGAGAGCTCGCAGGAAATCGGCTCCATCGTTGAACTGATCAACGACATCTCCGAGCAGACCAACATCCTGGCGCTGAACGCAGCCATCCAGGCGGCCTCGGCCGGCGAGGCGGGCCGCGGGTTCGCGGTCGTGGCCGACGAAGTGCAGCGACTCGCCGAACGCGCGTCCAACGCGACCAAGCGAATCGAGACGCTGGTGCAGACCATTCAGTCCGATACCAACGAGGCCGTTAGCTCGATGGAGCAGACGACCTCCGAGGTGGTCGCCGGTGCGCGCCTGGCCGAGGACGCCGGTACCGCGCTGGGCGAGATCGAAAAGGTGTCGTCCGACCTGTCGGGCCTCATCCAGGGCATTTCCACCGCAGCGCAGCAGCAGTCCGGCGCGGCGGCCAACATCACCCAGACGATGAACACGATTCAGCAGATCACCTCGCAGACCACGCAGGGCGCCAACCAGACGGCCGAGTCGATCGGCAACCTGGCGCAGCTCGCCGCGGACCTGCGCCGGTCGGTAGCCGACTTCAAGCTGCCTGCGTAAGCGGGCAGCCGGTCGCGCCAGGGGCGTTGTGGAAAGCGCGTGTCGCTTTCGATGTCGTGAGTCAGTTCAGTCGGTCAGTCAGTGGATTCCAGCTCAGTGAATGCTTCTAGTCACTCTTATCGGGCGGTCAAACCGCCGACTGGTACCCCGTTCGACGGGCGGCTGACCGTGCGCGGGGTGCCGGCATGACCGTGATGCGCGACGCCATCGACACCACCACGCTCGGCTGGATCAAGCCCGAGCTGGACCAGACCCTGCGGCAGGCGCGCGAGGAGATCGAGGCGTACGCCGAGAACCCGGGCGACGCCGAGCGCATGAAGGTCTGCGCCGGCCACCTGCACCAGGTGTGCGGCACGCTGCGGATGGTCGAGCTGTCGGCGCCGGCGATGGTGGCCGAGGAGATGGAGCGCCTGGCCCTGTCGCTGCACCACGGCGATGCCGAGGAGCGCCGCGACGATGCCTGCGCCGCGCTGATGCGTGGCGTGGTGCAGCTGCCCGACTACCTGGAGCGCCTGCAGGGCGGTCACCGCGATATCCCGATCGTGCTGCTGCCGCTGCTCAACGAGTTGCGTGCGGCGCGCGGCGAAGCGGGGCTCAACGAGAGCGTGCTGTTCTCGCCCAACCTCGACCGGCCGTTGCCGCAGGACCTGCCGGCACCCGTCCTCACCGCCGTGGCGCCGGCGCCGACCTCGCACCTGTCCGATTTCCGTAACGCCCTGTCGCAGTGGCCCGATGGCGAGGCGCCCTCGGATCCGGCCGCCCTCGCGTCCGCGATCGACGGCCTGCTGGCCGACGTTGCGCTCGAGCCGCTGCGGCGCATGCTGTGGGTGGCGGCCTCGGTGGCCGCTGCGCTGCGCGATGGCGCGATCGAACCGACCCGCGCCCTGCGCCAGGCCTTCGGCGGCGTCGAACGCGAAAGCCGCCAGATGCTGGAAGGCGACGACTTCAGCGGCCCGCGCAGCGAGCCGGCGTCCGAGCCGACCCGCCAGTTGCTGTACCACGCGGCCAACAGCGCCAACCCGCACCCCGCGCTGGCCGGCCTGCGCGACGCCTTCGACCTGGACGCCCAGCGCCCCAGCGAGTCGGAACTCGAGCACGCCCGCGGCAGCCTGAGCGGCCGCAACCGCGCCCTGCTGGACACCGTGTCGGCGGCGATCAAGGAAGACCTGCTCCGGGTCAAGGACGCGCTGGACCTGTACCTGCGCACCGGCCAGACCGACATCAACGAACTGCGCCCGCAGGTCGACGCGCTGGGCCGCGTCGGCGATACGCTCGGCATGATGGGCCTGAGCGTGGCGCGCGGCGTGGTGCTGCAGCAGCGCGACGCGATGCACGAGATCGTCACCGGCCAGCGCGCTGCCGACGAAACCGCGCTGCTGGACGTGGCCGGTGCACTGCTCTACGTCGATGCCTCGCTGGACGAGCAGGTCGCGCGCCTGGGCCTTCCCGAAGACGCGGCCGACGAAGACCTGCTGGCCAGCGAATCGCGCAAGGTGCTCGACATCGTCGTGCGCGAGGCCATCGCCAATTTCGGCGATGCCCGCCAGTGCTTCGTCGCCTTCGTGGAAACCAACTGGGACCACGCGGAACTGGCCGACGTGCCGCGCCTGCTGGATGAAGTGTCCGGTGCGCTGCGCATCCTGGAACTGCCGCGTCCGGCCGAGTACCTGGTGGGCGTGCGCCGCTACGCCGAGGTCGAACTGATCGGCCGCAAGCGCGTGCCCAACGGGCAGCAGCTCGACACCATGGCCGACGCCCTGGCCAGCGTCGAGTACTACCTGGAGGCGCTGCGCGAGCAGCGCCCCAACCGCGAGCGGATCCTCGAGATCGCGCGCCAGAGCCTGGAGTCGCTGGGCTACTGGCCGCTGCCGGGTGACACGCAGCACATCCCGACCGGCACGCTGGCCAGCGGTGATGCCACGCCGTCCGCGCTGCAGGACCTGCCGGCGTGGGACGCGCCGACTGCGCCCGCCCAGGTCGATACCCGGCCCGAAACCGTTGCACGCGAAGCGGTCGAGCCGGCACCTCCGACGGCGCCCGTCGAGGCGGCCACGACGCACGCCGATGCCGCCGTGCCGGCGCCTGGCGGGTTGTCGGTCCAGGAGGGCGGCTTCGCCCACAGCGATGACATCGATGACGAGATCCGCGAGGTCTTTCTCGAGGAGCTCGAGGAAGAGATCAACCACCTGGGCGAGCTGCTGCCGCCGTGGCGCGCCGCGCCGGACAATGCCGAACTGCTGCGCCCGATCCGCCGCGTCTTCCACACCCTCAAGGGCAGTGGACGCCTCGTCGGCGCCAAGGCGCTGGGCGAGTTCAGCTGGAAGGTCGAGAACATGCTCAACCGCGTGCTCGACGGCACGCGGCCGGCCACGCCCGCGGTCATCGGGGTGGTCGACCATGCGTTCGATACGCTGCCTCAGCTGCATGGCGCCCTGCAGGGCAAGAGTGCGCTGACGGCCGACCTGGCGGGGATCGAGGCCGTGGCCGACCGCGTCGCGGCCGGCGAAGAAGCCAGCTACCAGCCCACCGCAGCCGCTGCGCCGACGCCCGCCGAAGCGGTCGAACCGGTCGAACCGGTCGAACCGCAGGCCGACGACGCCGTCGCCGGCGACAGCCCCGAGCGGTCGGAGACGCCGGACGACGCGGGCAGCGAGCCGCACATCGATGACGTGCCGGGCATCCCGGCCTCTGTGGACCCGGTGTTGCTCGAGATCCTCGATACCGAGGTCACCGGCCACCTGTCCACCATCCAGGACTGGCTGGCCGCCGCCGAGGCCGCGCCGCATCCGGCCAACGACCGCCTGCAGCGTGCGATCCACACGCTCAACGGCGCGTTCGCGATGACGGAAGTCCCCGTCATTACCGAGATCACCGCGCCCACCGAGGCCTACGTCAAGCGCCTGCTGGCCGCCGGCACGCCGGCGACCGCCGAGGGTGTGGCCGGGCTGGATGCGGTCAGCACCGCGATCCGCCATACCTTGTCCGCGCTGCAGTCCGAGCGCCCGCGCGTGCCGGTGTTCGACGGCCTGGCCGAGCGCATGGCCGCGTTGCGCGACACCCTTCCGGCGCCGCGCCCGGCCGGCCACGGCATGGATACGGAATCCGAGATGGATGCCGGCGACGTGATCGAGGCGGTCGATACGACGCATCACGAGCCGCTGAGTTCGCTCGACCTGAGCGCATTCCTCTCCGATGGCGAAACCGATCCGGCCGAACCGGCCCAGGCCGGTGAAGCGGCCGGTGCCGCGGCGCACGCAGACGATGCCGATGCCGAGCATCTGGCGGCCGCGCTGCGACTGGAAGAGCAGGTGCTTGAAGCCGAACGCCTGGAGGCTGAGCGGCTTGATATCGAGCGCGCCGCGGCCGAGAGCGCGCACGCCGAGCGCCTGGAGAGCGAGCGCATCGAGCACGAGCGTCTCGAGCACGAGCGGCAGTCTGCCGAGCGGGCCGAAGCCGAACGTATCGCCGCCGAGCAGGCCGAGGCCGAGCGCCTTGAGGCCGAGCGCCTGGCGCAGGAACGGGCCGAAGCGGAGCGCGCGGAAGCGGCTCGCCTGGAAGCAGAGCAGCAGGCCGCCCAACAGGCGGAGGCCGAGCGCCTCGAAGCCGAGCGGGTCGAAGCCGAGCGTGCAGAGGCCGAACGCCTTGCTACCGAGCAGGCCGAAGCCGACCGCCTCGCTGCCGAACAGGCCGAGGCCGAGCGCCTGGCCGAGGAAGAGCGGCTGGAGTACGCGCGTCTTGAAGCCGAGTATGCCGAGGCCGACAGGCTGGCGCGCGAACAGGCCGGGTCGGACGATGTCGCGGCCGAAGACGGGTCGACGGACGAGGCTGTTGATGACGCGGGCGCGACCGAAGAGGCGCTGCCGGAGTTCATCCAGGACGCGCCCGGGGATGCGCCGCAGGCCGCAGCGCCCGTGCAGGCGACCCCCGAGCCGGCACCACTGGCCGCGTTCGTCCCGGTATCGATTCCGGTGGAGGCCGATCCGGACGATGCGCTCGACCTGAGCGATCTCGATCCGGAACTGGTGGATATTTTCGTCGAGGAAGGCAGCGACCTGCTCGACCACTCCGACGGCCTGCTGGCCCAGCTGCGCCAGCATCCGACCGAGCGCGAGCCGCTCGTCGGCCTGCAGCGCGACCTGCATACGCTGAAGGGCGGCGCGCGCATGGCGGGCATCATGGCCGTGGGCGAACTCGGCCACGTCATGGAGTCGTTGCTCGAGGCAGTCGTCGACCAGCGTCGCGAACTGGGCCAGGACGGCATTCCCCTGCTGGAGCTGGGCTTCGACCGGCTGCACGCCATGCTGACCCGCGTCGGCGACCGCCGCGCGATCGCCATGCCCGAGGCGCTGATCGCCGAGTTCGAGGCGCGCTCGCTGGGCGGCACCACCGTCACCGCGGACCCGGCCAGCGGCGCTTCGGCGCCCCTGCCAACGCCGGTGCGCGAACTCAAGCCGCTGTCGGCGCCCATCGGCGAGGACGTGCCGGAGGACGAGGACGACATCGCCATCCGCGCGCCGCAGGAGCAGGTGCGCATCCGCGCCGACCTGCTCGACCGGCTGGTCAACTACGCCGGCGAGGTCGCCATCTACCGCGCCCGCCTGGAGCAGCAGCTGGGTGCGTTCCGCGGCGCCATTGCCGAAATGGCGGCGACCAACACCCGCATGCGCGACCAGCTGCGTCGCCTCGAGATCGAAACCGAAGCCCAGATCGTCGCGCGCTACCAGCGCGAAGGCGACAGCGGCGAGCAGGCCTTCGATCCGCTGGAACTGGACCGCTTCTCCAACCTGCAGCAGCTCTCGCGTGCGCTGTCGGAGTCGGCCGCCGACCAGAACAGCCTGCAGCTGACGCTGGACGATCTGACCCGCCAGTACGAGACGCTGCTGTTGCAGCAGTCGCGCGTCAGCTCGGACCTGCAGGAAGGCCTCATGCGCACGCGCATGGTGCCGTTCGATTCGCTGCTGCCGCGCCTGCGCCGCGTGATCCGCCAGGCCTCCGGCGAACTGGGCAAGCAGGTCCAGCTCAAGCTGGACGGCGCACAGGGCGAACTCGACCGCAACGTGCTGGAGCGCATGACCGCGCCGCTGGAGCACATGCTCCGCAACTCGGTCGCCCACGGCCTGGAAACGCCCGAGCAGCGCACGCAGGCGGGCAAGGGCGAGGAGGGCGCGATCCGGATCGCGGTGCGCCGCGAAGGGTCGGAAGTGGTGCTGGAGGTCGGCGACGACGGCCGAGGCCTGGACCGCGACGCCATCCGCCGCCGCGGCGAGGAGCGCGGGTTGATCCGCGAGGACGCGATCCTCACCGACCACGACCTCGATGCGCTGATCCTGGAGCCGGGCTTCTCCACCGCCAACGAGGTCAGCCGCCTGGCCGGCCGTGGCGTGGGCATGGACGTGGTGGCCAGCGAAGTGCGCCAGCTCGGCGGCACGCTGGACATCCAGTCGCGCCCCGGCAAGGGCGTCACGTTCACCCTGCGCCTGCCGCAGACGCTGGCGGTCACCCAGGCGGTGTTCGTCAAGATCGGCGAGACCACGTTCGCGGTGCCGATCGCGTCGGTGCGCGGCGTCGGCCGCATCGCCCGCGAAGAGCTCCAGGGCGAGAGCCCGGTCTACAACTACGGTGGCGAGGAGTACGCCGTCCACGACCTGGGCCGCCTGGTCGGCCACGCGCAGGCCAAGGCCGAAGGCCACCTGCAGATGCCGCTGCTGCTCATCCGCTCGGGTGAGCTGCGCGCGGCGGTCAGTGTCGACCAGGTCATCGGCAACCGCGAAATCGTGGTCAAGCCGGTCGGCCCGCAGGTGGCATCGGTGCCGGGCATCTTCGGCGCGACCATCATGGGCGACGGCCGCGTGGTCGTGATCCTCGACGTCGCCCCGCTGGTGCGCCGCCAGGCGGCGCTGCCGCGGGACCAGCTGGGCCTGCAGGCGCCGGTGGTCGAGCAGCGCAAGGTGCCGCTGGTGATGGTGGTCGACGACTCGGTCACCATGCGCAAGGTCACCGGGCGCGTGCTGGAGCGCCACAACTTCGAGGTCGCCACCGCGAAGGACGGCGTGGATGCACTGGAACGCATGGCCGACGTGGTGCCCGACCTGATGCTGCTGGACATCGAGATGCCGCGCATGGACGGCTACGAGCTGGCGACCCACATGAAGGCGGACGCACGCCTGCGCGGCGTGCCGATCGTGATGATCACGTCCCGCACCGGCGACAAGCACCGCCAGCGCGCATTCGAGATCGGCGTGGAACGGTATCTCGGCAAGCCGTACCAGGAGCCGGAACTGATGCGTAACGTATTCGACCTGCTGGGCATCGAGCGTCGCCATGACGGATAACGCCCGCCGTGTCGCCCTCCTGGCGCGGCCCGGCGTGGCCGCGGACCGCCTGCGCGAGATGATCGACGAGGCCGGGGTGCAGCGCGTGCTGCATGCCGATCCGACCCAGCTGGACACGCCCGAACTCATCGCCGCCGAACCGCAGGTCGTCGTCGTTGCATTGGACCCGGTGACCGAGGACGTGCTCGAACGGTTCGATGCCGTCCTGGGCGATCCGATGATCGACGTGATCTACGAGGAAGCCGAACTCGCCGCCGCCCGTGAAGGGTGGGATGCCGCGCGCTGGAAGCGTCACCTCGTCGCCAAGCTGCTGGGGCACCGGGACGTGCTGCCGCCGGGCACCGAGCCCGAAGGTGAGCCAGTGTCCGCCGCGTCGTTCCATACCAGTTTCGACCCCGTCGAGGCGGAGTCGGCCGAGTACGGCGGCTCGCGCGCCGAGGCCACGGGCGTGGAGCTGGTCGATTTCGATTTCGCCTTCGGCATGTCGGAGGACAGGGTTGAAGAGCACGATGCCCCGTCGGCGGACGCGCAGGACGCGGACGAACCGGCCGCCGAGCCCGCGCCTGCACCCCCCGCGCGGGGTCTGGGGCTGGGCAGCGCCGAACTGAGCCTCGTAGAGGACGATGCCGCGCCGGTCAGCCGTCCGGCCGTGCCGGGCGATCGCTTCCAGCACGACATGGCGGAACTGGAGCGGCGCATCTCCACCCTCGAACTGGTCGAGGACACGCCGGCGCGCGGCGCCGAGCAGGCCAACGGCGCGGTGCTGGTGATGGCTGGCATCGGCGGGCCCGATGCGGTCCGCCAGTTCCTGGGTGCGTTGCCCGACGGTTTCCCGCGCCCCGTGCTGGTGCAGCAGCGCCTGGACGGTGGCCGGCATGACCGCCTGGTGGCGCAGATGCAGCGCGCGACCGCGCTTCCCGTGCGGCTGGCCGAGGCCGGGCACGCCGCCCTGCCGGGGCACGTGTATGTCCTGCCGACCGAACTCGGCCTGAAACCGGCCAGCGACGGCCTGTCGTTCGTGCAAGGCGGCAGCCTGCTCGACGCCCTGCCGTCGTCCGACAGCGCGGTGCTGATGCTCAGTGGCAGCGACGCCGGTCTGGTGGATGCGGTGGTCAAACATGGCTGGGCGGGCGCACTGATTGCCGGGCAGGCGCCGGAGGGCTGTTACGACGCGGCCGCACCGGCCGAACTGGCCGCCCGTGGCGGGCAGACCGGCCAGCCCACCGAACTGGCGTCGCGACTGGCCGAGCGCTGGCCGGGCTGAGGAAACCGCAATGTCCAAGAACAAGCACAAGCACATGGCCCGTCATGGCCGGGAAGACCAGGACGCTCGCGCGGCCGCGACGCCGCCGCACGCCGGCAGCGGGACGGGCGATCCGTCGTCGGCGGTCGACGAGGCGCCGATCGGCGACATCCGCGGCGTCCTGATCCAGGTGGCCGGTGCACGCCTGCTGCTGCCCAATGCCACCATTGCCGAGGTGCTGTCCTACGCCGAACCCGAGCCGGTGTCGCCCGCGCCGGACTGGCTGCTGGGGCGCACCCGCTGGCGCGGCTGGCAACTGCCACTGGTGGCGTTCTCGCGCCTGGCCGGCCTGGGCGTGGATCAGCCCGGCCTGGGCAGCAAGGTCGCCGTGTTGAAGGCCCTGGCCGGCAACTCGCGGACGCCGTTCTTCGCCGTGGTGACGCAGGGCTTCCCGCGGCTGGTGACGGTCGCCCGCGACAGCCTGTCGACGTTGGGGGAGGACGGCGACGTCCTGCCGACCGGCGTGCAAGCACGCGTGCGCCTCAACGAGGACGACGCGCTGATTCCGGATCTGGAAGCGCTCGAGGGTCTGGTCGCCGAGGCGGTCGCGCAGGCAGCCTGAACCACCCCCGCGGCGCGTGCCGCCGCCCGCACGACGCTAGGCGTCGGCGGCCGCCCCGCACGTGGCACGACGCCGGTGCGGCGTTACGCCTGGAAGTCCCCGAATCGCGCCTGCAACGCGGCGATGGCCGCCAGGCCGGCGGTTTCCGTGCGCAGGATGCGGGGCCCCAGACGCAGGCCCACGAAGCCGGCGGCCTCCAGCTGGTCGCGGTCCAAGGGCGACCACCCGCCTTCCGGTCCAACCGCGAGTCGAACGGCTTGCGTGAGGTCCGGTGCCAGTGAGTTGAACGTCGCGGCGCCGCCCGGGTCCAGCCACAGCCGGGTACCGCCGTCCTGGAGCCCGTCCAGTGCTGCATGCAGCGTCGTCGGCGGGCACACCTGCGGGACGCGGGCACGACCGCTCTGCTCGCAGGCCGATGCGACCACGCTGCGCCAGTGGGCGAGGCGTTTCGCGGCCCTGGACTCGTCCAGCTTCACCTCGCTGCGCTGGGACAGCACCGGGACGATACCGGTCACGCCCAGTTCGGTGGCTTTCTGCAGCACCAGGTCCATCTTCTCCCCCCGCGCCACGCCCTGGATCAGGACGATCGGAAGCGGCGATTCGCGGTCGACGTGGACCGCCTCGCCCGGCCGCACGCGCACGTCGCGCTTGCCGATGGCGGTGATCGTCGCCGTCCAGTCCACGCCGTCGCCGTTGAACAGGACGCAGGTATCGCCCTCGCGCAGCCGCAGCACCCGGATCAGGTGTGTCGCCGCGGCCTCCGGCAGCGCGAGCTCCGTGGCCGCCTCCAGCGGAACCTCGACGTGGATGCGGGTCACGCGCACGCGGTAGCCTCCTCGATCACCTCGGCGGTGACCTGCGCCAGGTGGTCCAGTGTTGCTTCATCGACGCAGTACGGCGGCATCCAGTAAAGCGTGTCGCCCAGTGGGCGCAGCAGCACGCCGCGGTTCAGCGCCGCGCGGTAGGCCCTGAGACCGATGCGCAGCCCGGCATCAAACGGCACGTTGCGCTGGCCGTCGCGGGTCAGCTCGAATGCGACGATCATCCCGGCCTGCCGTGCCTGCGCCACGTGGCGGTGACCGCCCACGCCCGCCGCCAGTTCACCCATGCGCGCGGCAAGCCTGCGGTTGCGGGCCAGCACGTCATCGGCCTCAAAGATGTCCAGGGTCGCCAATGCGGCCGCGCACGCAAGCGGGTTGCCGGTGTAGCTGTGCGAATGCAGGAATGCACGCTCGCGCGAGTCGTCGAGGAAGCCGTCGTACAGCACCTGCGTCGCAAGCACGGCCGCCAGCGGCAGCGAGCCCCCGGTCAAGCCCTTCGACAGGCACATCAGGTCAGGCACGATGCCGGCCTGCTCGCAGGCGAACAGCGTGCCGGTGCGGCCGAACCCCACGGCGATCTCGTCGGCGATCAGGAACACGCCGTGTGCATCGCAGAGCTCGCGCACGCGCCTGAGGTAGGCCGGGTGGTGCATGCGCATGCCACCGGCGCATTGCACCCGAGGCTCCAGGATCATCGCGCACACCTCGCCTCCGTGACGCTCCAGCGTGCCGGCCAGCGCCTCGGCGGCACGCAGCGCACAGGCCTCTTCCGACTCGTCGGGACCGGCGTTCCAGGCGTCGGGCGACGGGACGAAGACGGCTTCGGCCAGCAGCGGTGCGTACACCCGGCGGTAGAGCGGGATGTCGCCCACGGCCAGCGCGCCCAGGGTCTCGCCGTGGTAGCCGCCCTCCAGCGCGATGAAGCGCGTGCGGCCGTCCTCCCCGCGGTTGCGGAACCAGTGGAACGCCATCTTCAGCGCCACCTCGACACCGGCCGAGCCGTTGTCGGCGTAGAACACCTTCGCCAACGGCGCGCGTCCGGGCTGTCGCGGTGCGAGGTCCAGCAGCCGTTCGGCGAGTTCGACGGCCGGCATGTGCGAGCAGCCGGCGAGGATCACGTGCTCCAGCGTGCGCGCCTGCCGCGAAATCGCCTCGGCGATGCGCGGCTCGGCGTGGCCGAACAGGTTGGTCCACCAGCTGGAGACGGCGTCCAGGTAGCGGCGCCCGTCGTGGTCCACGAGGAACGCGCCTTCGCCCCGGGCGATCGGCAGCAAGGGCAGGGTGTGCGGGTGCTCGCGCATCTGCGTGCACGGATGCCACAACACGGCCAGGTCGCGCTGCCGCCAGTGCGACGCCGCGTCACCGGGCTCTGCTAGCATCCCGGCATCGTCTGTCTTGGTTCGCATCCGGTGATTATCGCCCCTTCGTCCGCTTCGTGCTCCGTCACCGGGCGCCGGCGATGAGTCGCCCGCTGCCCACCATCCACGGCATCACCGAGCACGACGCCGGGCCGTATCGCCTCGAGCGCCTGGACCTGGAGTTCAGCAACGGTGAGCGCCGGCAGTTCCAGCGCCTGCACGGGCGCGGTCATGGCGCGGTGGTGGTCGTTCCGATGCTTGATGCCGACACCGTCCTGCTGGTGCGCGAATATGCGGCGGGCATGCATCGGTACGAACTCGGACTGGTCAAGGGACGCATCGACCCCGGCGAAACCGCCCTCGAAGCCGCAAATCGCGAGCTCAAGGAGGAGGCCGGCTACGGGGCCCGCCGGCTCGACCACCTGCGCGCGCTGACCCTGGCGCCCACCTACATGAGCCACGAAGCCCAGCTCGTGGTCGCGCGCGAGCTGTATCCCGAGCGCCTGCCCGGCGACGAGCCCGAAGCGCTCGAGCCGGTGCCGTGGAAGCTCGAGGACCTGCACCAGCTGATCCTGCGCGAGGACTTCTCCGAAGGCCGCAGCATCGCCGCCCTTTTCATCGCCCGGGAGTGGCTCCGCCAGCACGCATGACGCCTACCGATTCCATCCTCGACGCCCGCATCCGCGATGGCGTGGTCGCCATCGCCCGCGCCGCCGCTGCCGCGATCCTTGAAGTCTACGAAAGCGACTTCGACGTGGTCCGCAAGGACGATGCCTCGCCGCTGACCGCTGCCGACCTCGCCTCGCACCGCTGCATCGTCGACGGCTTGCGGGCGCTGACGCCCGACGTGCCGGTGCTGTCGGAGGAGTCCACCGGGATTGGTGCCGCCGAACGGCTGGGCTGGCACCGACTGTGGATCGTCGATCCGCTGGACGGCACGCGCGAGTTCGTCAAGCGCAACGGCGAGTTCACGGTGAACATCGCGCTGGTCGAAGCGGGTGTGGCCACGTTCGGCGTCGTGCTCGCGCCGGTCACGGGCGTGCTGTGGCATGGCGGTGCGGCATGGGGCGCCTTCCGGCAGGCGCGCGACGGCGTCGAGACCCCCACCCGTGTGCGTGCGCCCGCCGTGGCGCCTCTGCGCGTGGCGGCCAGCCGTTCGCATCGCGACGCGCGTACCGGCACCTTCATCGAGCGCATGGGCGAGGTCGAGCCGGTGGGCCTGGGGTCATCGCTGAAGTTCTGCGCCGTCGCCGACGGCGGCATCGATGTGTACCCGCGATTCGGCCCGACCAGCGAATGGGACACCGCAGCCGCGCAGGCGGTCCTAGAGGGGGCCGGGGGGGCGGTGCTCGACCTGCAGGGGCGCCCCTTCCGCTACAACCGCCGCGAGACCATCCTCAACGGCGGCTTCGTGGCGCTGGGCGACGTGTCGCTGCCGTGGCGCGAATGGGCGGCGGCCTGACAGCGCGGATGGCCCGGCCGTCCGCACCTCTCCCTGCCCCCGTGGAATACGACCGGACACGCCGGGCATGACGACCGATATCACCCGCCTCCTCGACATCATGGCCCGCCTGCGCGACCCCGAACGCGGCTGTCCATGGGACGTGCAGCAGGACTTCGGGTCCATCGCGCCGTACACGATCGAGGAGGCCTACGAGGTCGCCGACGCCATCGACCGCGGCGACATGGACGACCTGCGCGATGAACTCGGCGACCTGCTGCTGCAGGTGGTGTTCCATGCGCGCATGGCCGAGGAGGAGGGTGCGTTCGGGTTCGGGGATGTGGTGGCATCGATCAGCGACAAGATGGTCAGCCGGCATCCCCACGTGTTCGGCGACGCGGTGGTCGCCGACGCGGACAGCCAGTCGGTGGCCTGGGAGGCGCACAAGCGCCGGGAGCGTGAAGCCGCTGGCGTGCAGGACACCTCGGCCCTCGCCGGCATCCCCAAGGGCCTGCCGGAGTGGCAGCGGGCGTTGAAGCTGCAGAAGCGCGCGGCGCGCACCGGGTTTGAATGGCCCGATGCCGGGCCGGTGCTCGACAAGCTCGAGGAAGAGCTCGCTGAAGTCCGCGTGGAACTGGATGCGCTGAAGGCCGGCGATGCGGACGCACACGAGCGTCTGGTGGATGAAGTCGGCGACGTGCTGTTCGTCGCAGCCAACCTCGCACGGCATGCCGGTGTCGACGTGGGCACCGCGCTGCGTCGCGCGAACGCGAAATTCGAGCGCCGGTTCCGTGGCATGGAAGCGCTGGCACAGGCCGATGGCGCATCGCTTGCCGCGCTGCCGCTGGACGCGCAGGATCGCTATTGGAAACGGGTCAAGGACGGCGAGTAACGCCTTGCCCCACTGCCCCCCGACCGCCCGCGCAGGAGACCGGCCATGCGCCGTTTCGCCAGCTTCCGCGAGTTCTACCCGTTCTACCTCGACGAACACCGGCATCCGGTCAGCCGGCGCCTGCACTTCTTTGGCAGCTGCGGGGTGCTGCTGCTGGTTCTGGTGGCCGTCCTGACGGCAAACGCGTGGTGGCTGCTGGCGGCCCTGGCGTGCGGCTACGGCTGCGCGTGGGTCGGCCACTTCTTCTTCGAGAAGAACCGGCCGGCGACTTTCACCCACCCGGTGTATTCGTTCATGGGCGACTGGGTGATGTTCAAGGACATCCTGACGGGCCGGATCCGGCTCTGATCACGCCGACCGACCGGGTCCGGGCTCCAGGAAGATCAGCCAGGCCGCGACTGCAATCAGCGCGAACCCGGCCCAGTGGTTCCAGCGCAGCGGTTGCTCCAGGTACCAGGACGAGAACCAGGCGAACACCATCAGCGTGATCACCTCCTGCATGCCCTTGAGCTGCGGAGCGGAGTACACCGCGCTGCCCAGCCGGTTCGCCGGCACCATCAGCGCGTATTCGAACAATGCGATGCCCCAGCTGGCGACGATGGCCAGCAGCAGCGGGGACGATTTGTATTTCAGGTGGCCATACCAGGCGAACGTCATGAACACGTTGGAGCCGAGCAGCAGCAGGACGGGCAGGAATCGCTCAACGAACATGGCCTGAACCGCAGGTGAGGGGCGCGCAGCGTAACGCGCGCTTCTTCACGGCGTCTCGACCCGTGAACCGGCAGCCTTCACAAAACTGAAGGCAGGGAGACCGGTGTATGCAAGGTTCGCGGGACGGGGGCTTGGTCCTCATCGTGGAGGACAACCGCAATATTTCGGAGATGGTGGGTGAATACCTCGAAAGCCGCGGCTTCGAGGTGGACTACGCCGCCGACGGCCTCGACGGTTACCGTCTGGCCGCGGAGAACAGCTACGACGTGATCGTGCTGGACCTGATGCTTCCGCGTCTGGACGGCATCGAGGTGTGCAAACGCCTGCGCGAGGAAGCGCGCAAGTCGACGCCGGTCCTGATGCTGACCGCGCGCGACACGCTCGACGAGAAGCTGACCGGCCTGTCGGTCGGTGCCGACGACTATCTGGTGAAGCCGTTCGCCATCCAGGAGCTGGAAGCGCGCTTGCGCGCGTTGATCCGCCGCGAGCGTCGCCAGGTGGGCGGTGAAGTCCTCAAAGTGGCCGACCTGGTGCTGGACCCGGCCAGCCTCCGCGTGACCCGTGGTGGCAGCGAACTGCAACTCTCGCCGATCGGCCTGCGCCTGCTGACCATCCTGATGCGCGAATCGCCGCGCGTGGTCAGCCGGCAGGAGATCGAGCGCGAGATCTGGGGCAACGGACTGCCGGATTCGGACACGTTGCGCAGCCACCTGTACAACCTGCGCAAGACCATCGACAAGCCGTTCGACAAGCAGCTGCTGCACACGGTGCAGAGCGCCGGCTACCGGGTGGCCGACATCTCGCAGCCGCCGGACTGATGTAGCGCTCCACCGATGCCAAACGGGCTTCCCCGGAAGATCAAGCTTGCGTTTCTGACGCAGGCGGCGATCGGCAGCATCCTGATCTCGCTGGGCATCCTCCTGGCGGGACTGGTGGTGCGTGAGGCGGTGCTGACCGAGCGCATGCAGCGCGAGGTTGACGAGTACTGGGCCCACGCCGGGGACGACGCCGACTATCCATTGCCGCTGACCTCGTCCCTGACCGGCTACGTCGACCGCCCCGGGGCGCCGAGCCGAACGCTTCCCGCGGGGCTCCGCGCGCTGCCGCCCGGGCTGCACCCGCTGCCCGAACAAGGCCGCATGGTGTACGTCGACGACCGGGCCGAAGGGCGGTTCTATGTCACGTTCGCATCGTCACTCGTCGACCGCGCCATTCTTTACATGGGCCTGGTGTCGCTCCTGCTGTCGCTGCTGGCCACGTACCTGATTTCCTGGCGTACCTACCGCATCTCCAAGCGGCTGGTGGTGCCGGTGAGCTGGTTGGCGGGCGTGGTGCGGGACTGGGACCCGCGGTCGCCCGACGCGCAGATGGTGGCGCCCGCCAATCTGCCCGGCGATGCGGGGCTGGAGGTCAGAAGGTTGGCCCGGGCGTTGTCGGAACTGGCCGACCGGGTCGGCGAATTCGTGGCCCGCGAACGTGATTTCACGCGGGATGCGAGCCATGAGTTGCGCACGCCGCTCACGGTGATCCGTGTGGCGACCGACCTGCTGCTGTCGGATGCCGACACGTCACCGCGCGCGCAGCGATCGCTGTTGCGCGTGCAGCGCGCCGGGCGCGACATGGAGGCGGTGATCGATGCCTTCCTGATCCTGGCCCGCGAGGCGGATGTCGCCCTGCAGAGCGAAACGGTGGACGTGGCTGAAATCGTGCACGACGAGGTCGACCGCATCCGTCCGATGCTGGTGGGCAAGCCGGTGCAGATCGAGGTGATCGACGAGGGCATGCCGCGCCTGGTCGCGCCCCCCAAGGTGCTCAACGTGATGGTGGGCAACCTGCTGAGCAATGCGGCGCGCTTCACCGACCGCGGTCGCATCGAGGTGCGGATGGCACCGGACCGGATCGAGATCCGCGACACGGGCATCGGCATGAACGAGGAGGCGTTGCGCAATGCATTCAAGCCGTTCTACCGCCAGGACTTCTCGCGCGAGGAAGGCAAGGGCATGGGCCTGTCCATCGTGCACCGGCTGGGGGAGCGGTTCGGGTGGCCGGTGACGCTGCACAGCCGGGTGGACGACGGCACGGTGGCCACCATCCGTTTCAGCAAGACGGTCGACGCGCCCCGCTGAAACTGAACCGGGCGGGCGCGTTCCGCCGTTCGAACGTCAACGCGGCGGGCGGTCCGCGCGTTCACGTGCATCTTCTCCCCGATCAGGTCCGCCCATGCCCCGTGCGCTCCTCCAGCCGGCCGTCCCGCGCCGCAGGCCTTCACGCCGCGCGGTAGGGCTGGGTCTGACGGTCATCATGGCCGCCGTCGCCGGCACGTACCTGATGCGCGAGCAGCGCGCCGAGGCCGGGAACGGCGGCTATCGGACCGAGACCGTCGAGCGCGGCGATGTCCGGGTGTCGATTTCGGCCACCGGCACGTTGGCTGCCATCTCCACCGTCGACATCGGCAGCCAGGTGTCCGGCCAGGTGACCGAGGTGCTTGCCGACTTCAATGACCGCGTCGCGCGCGACCAGGTCATCGCGCGGATCGATCCGAGCACGTTCGACGCGCAGATCGCCCAGGGTGACGCCGGCGTGCGCAGTGCACGCGCCAGTCTGGCAACGGCGGAAGCCACCCTGCGCAATGCGCAGGCGGACTACACCCGCAAGGCGGCGCTGGCCGAAGACCAGCTGGTGGCACGGGCCGACGCCGACCTCGCGCGCGCGGCGCTCGACCAGGCCCGGGCCCAGGTGGGCGCCGCACAGGCGGAGATCACCCGACAGCTCGCGTCCACGCAGACGTCGCGGCTCAACCTGCAGCGCACCGAGATCCGCTCGCCCGTGGACGGCGTGGTGCTTACCCGCACCGTCGAGCCGGGCATGACGGTTGCGGCCAGCCTGCAGTCGCCCGTGCTGTTCCAGATCGCCGAAGACCTGTCGAAGATGGAGATCGTGCTGGCCATCGACGAGGCGGACATCGGCCAGGTCCGGGTCGGGCAGGGGGTGGGCTTCAGTGTCGATGCCTTTCCCGACCGCCAGTTCCGGGGTGAGGTCCAGCAGGTGCGCCTGGCCGCGACCAATACCAACAACGTCATCACCTATCCGGTGGTGGTGGCCGTCGACAACCGCGACGAGGTGCTGCTGCCGGGCATGACCGCCAATGCCGAGATCGAGGTCAGCCGGCGCGACGATGTGTTGCGGGTCAGCAGCGCGGCGCTGCGGTGGAAGCCGGCCGAAGAGGCCGACGCACCGGCGACGGAGCGCGCGGAGGCGGGTGTGGTGCGCGGCCGTGGCGATCTGTCGACCGATCTGTCGACCGCTGCGGACGGGCTTTCGCTGACCGCCGAGCAGCGCGCCGTGTTCGACCGCGAGGTCGCGGCGCTGCGTGAGCGCCAGGCGGCGCAGGCGGCGCAGGCGGCGGCACGCGCCGGGGCACCGGAGTCGATCAGGGCACCCAGCCTGTTCGGCGGCGGGCGCGCGGGGGGGCGCACGGCCGGTGGCGGGACGGGCGCGTCCCCGGCGATGCGCCAGCGCATGCTGGAGCGCGTACAGGCGCAGTTCTCCGGGTTTGCCGCCAGCCTGTCGGACGCACAGCGCGAGCAGTGGCAGGCCGAACTCCGCGCCTTGGCCGGTGCCCGTCGTGCGCCCCTCTACCGGCTGGTGGACGGACAACCGCAGCGGGTCATGGTCCGCGTCGGCGCCAGCGACGGCGCCAGCACCGAGGTCAACGGCGTCGAGGACGGCGACCGCGTGATCGTCGGCATCGAGCGCGACGCCGGATGAGCGCAGCGGGCGGCGACGGCGGCCATCGCGCCGTGATCAGTGCGCACGGGCTGGGCAAGGTGTATTCGCCCGGCACCCAGGCGGAAGTGGTCGCGCTCGCTGACGTCGATCTGGACATCCGGGCCGGCGAGTTCGTCGCCATCATGGGCCCGTCGGGGTCGGGCAAGTCGACCCTGATGAACCTCATCGGCTGCCTCGACACGCCGTCGTCCGGACGGTACCTCTGTGATGGCGAGGATGTCGCCACGCTGGATGCCGAAGCGCGTGCGCGGCTGCGACGCGACAAGATCGGCTTCGTCTTCCAGGGCTTCCACCTGCTGCCCCGCATGAGCGCGCTGGAGAATGTCGCGCTGCCGTTGGGCTACGTCAGCGTGGCGCCCGACGAGCGCCTGTCCCGGGCGCAGGCCGCGCTAGCGTCCGTCGGCCTGGGCGAACGCACCGGGCACCGCCCCAACGAGCTGTCTGGCGGCCAGCAGCAGCGCGTCGCGATCGCGCGGGCGCTGATCAACGCACCGCCCATCCTGCTGGCCGACGAGCCCACCGGTGCACTCGACAGCCGCACCGGCGAGGAGATCCTCGCCCTGTTCAAGCAGCTGCAGCAGCGTGGCCACACCGTGGTGCTGATCACCCATGACGCCGACGTGGCCGCCCACTGCGACCGCGTGGTCGTAATGCGCGACGGGCGCATGCACGAGGAGGAGGCCGCATGAACGCGTGGGAGGTGTTGCGCACCGCCGTGTTCGCGCTGCGCGGCAACTGGCTGCGCAGCGCACTGACCTCGCTGGGCGTGATCATCGGCATCGCCGCGGTGATCGTCATGGTGTCGGTCGGGCAGGGCACCCAGGCGGAGATCGACAAGCTGGTCTCGGGGCTGGGCTCAAACCGCCTGGACGTGGGCCCGGGTTCGCGCCGCGGACCGGGTGGCGCGCGCATGAGTGCCAGCAGCTACTACACGCTGGACGAGGACGACGCCGAGGCCATCCGCACTGAAATCCCGGAGGTGCAGTACGTCGCCGGCTCGCTGCGTGGCAGCGCGCAGGTGGTGTTTGCCGAGAACAACTGGGCGACGAACTGGGAAGGTGTGCAGCCGGACTTCTTCGCGCTGGAGGGCTGGGAGGTCGCCGAGGGCACGGTGTTCGATGCGCGCGACTACGGCGGCGCCAGCAAGCCGGTGATCCTCGGCGACAGCGTACGCCGGGCGCTGTTCGGCGATGCGCCGGCGGTGGGGCAGTCGGTGCGCATCGGCCGCGTGCCGTTCACCGTGGTCGGCACGCTGGCGCCCAAGGGCCAAGGCGGCTGGGGGCAGGACCAGGACGACGTGGTGGTGGTGCCGCTGGAAACGGGGCGCCGTCGCCTGCAGGGCAGCACCGGCCTGCCGCCGGGCGCGGTCCAGCAGATCGCCGTCGGCGTGGCCGTGGCCGACGACCTGGCGTACGTGCAGGGGCAGATCGAAGCGCTGCTGCGCCAGCGCCACCGCATCCGGCCGGGTGACGAGGACGACTTCCGCGTGCGCAACATCGCCGAGATCGTCGCCACCCGGACGCAGACCACGCGGCTGATGTCGCTGCTGCTGGGGGCGGTGGCGTCGATCTCGCTGATCGTCGGCGGCATCGGCATCATGAACATCATGCTGGTGTCGGTGACCGAGCGGATCCGCGAGATCGGCCTGCGCATGGCGGTGGGTGCGGGGCCTACCGACATCCGGCGCCAGTTCCTCGCCGAGGCCATGCTGATCTCGCTGGTAGGCGGCATCGTGGGCATCGCGATCGGCATCGTCGGCGCGCTGCTGGTGGGCCGGCTCGGCACCCTGCCCGTGGCGCTCAACGGGCAGGTGATCGGACTGGCGGCCGGATTTTCGATCGCGACGGGCCTGTTCTTCGGCTATTACCCGGCGCGCAAGGCCTCGCAGCTGGATCCGATCGAGGCACTGCGGCAGCAGTAGCGCATCGTGGGGCCACGGTGAGGCCCCGCACCC
>CBIHLN010000011.1:0-49590 GCA_966210725.1 uncultured Lysobacter sp.
GCACCCACCCGTCCCGGAGCCTCCCATGCCCCTGCGCCCCCTGACCCTGGCCGTTGCGCTCGCCCTGTCCGGCGGTCTCATTGCCTGCCAGCCGCAGACCGCCAACGAAACGACGACGCCGGCCACTGCGCAGGCGGCCGATCAAGCCGAAGGCGCCGACGGCATCGCCGCCAAGGTGGCGGCGTACGAGGAGGTGGAGCTCACCGCCGACCTCTCGCACCTGGCCGAGGGCGACCGCGAGGCGATCGGTTACCTGCTGCAGGCCGGCCAGATCATGGACGACCTGTTCTGGAAGCAGGTCTACCCCGACCGCGAGGCGCTGCTGGCCGGCATCAGCGATCCGGCGACGCGCCGCTTCGTGGAGATCAACTACGGCCCGTGGGACCGGCTGGACGGCGACGCGCCGTTCGTAGACGGCGTGGAAGCGCGCCCGCCGGGCGCCGGCTTCTACCCGGCCGACATGACCAAGGCCGAGTTCGAAGCCGCCGACCTGCCGGGCAAGGACAGCCTGTACACGCTGATCAAGCGCAACGACGCCGGTGAGCTGGAGGTGGTGCCGTACCACGAGGAATACGCCCAGGAGCTGGGCCGCGCCGCCGACCTGCTGCGCCAGGCCGCGAAGGTCGCCACCGACGCCGGCTTCCGCCAGTACCTGGAGCTTCGCGCCGACGCGCTGGTCACCGGCGAGTACCAGCCCAGCGACATGGCCTGGATGGACATGAAGACCAGCCCGATCGACGTCGTCATCGGGCCGATCGAGAGCTACCAGGACGCGCTGTACGGCAAGAAGGCCGCGTTCGAGGCGTTCGTGCTGGTCAAGGACAAGGAGTGGAGCGAGCGCCTGGCGAAGTTCGCCCAGCACCTGCCGGCGCTGCAGCGCGAGCTGCCGGTGGAGGCGAAGTACAAGGCCGAGTCGCCGGGCTCCGACGCCGACCTCAACGCCTACGACGCCATCTACTACGGCGGCGATGCCAACGCCGGCGCCAAGACGATTGCGATCAATCTGCCCAACGACGAGGAGGTGCAGCTCGCCAAGGGCTCGCGCCGCCTGCAACTGAAGAACGCGATGCGCGCCAAGTTCGACGCCATCCTGCAGCCCATCGCCAACGAGCTGATCGCACCCGAGCAGCGTGAGCACATCACGTTCGACGCGTTCTTCGAGAACGTGATGTTCCACGAAGTCGCGCACGGCCTGGGCATCAAGAACACGCTCGACGGCAAGGGCACGGTGCGCGATGCGCTGACCGACCTGGCCAGCGCGTTCGAAGAGGGCAAGGCCGACATCCTCGGCCTGTACATGATCGGCCAGCTGGGCGAGATGGGCGAGCTGGACGCGGAGAAGCTGGACGACAACTACGTGACGTTCCTGGCGGGCATCTTCCGCTCGGTGCGCTTCGGCGCCAGCAGCGCGCACGGCCAGGCCAACATGGCCGCGTTCAACTTCCTCAAGGAGCAGGGCGCCTTCAGTCGCGACGACGCCACCGGCCACTACCGGGTGGATTTCGAGAAGATGAAGCCGGCCGTGGACGCGCTGTCGGCGAAGATACTGACCCTGCAGGGCGACGGCGACCACGCCGGCGCGCGCGCGTTCCTGGACCAGTACGGCACGATCGGCCCGGAGCTGCAGTCCGACCTGGACCGCATCGCCGCCGCGGACATCCCGGTCGACATCGTGTTCAAGCAGGGCCGCGAGGTGCTGGGGTTGCCGGCGGCGCAGTAACGCGGCCAAAGCAGAACGCATCAACGGAACGGCGGCGTCGGAAGGCGGCCGCCGTTTTTCGTTGGGGGAACGTGTTCTCGACACGGGGCTGTAGACCCGAGGGCGTTGCTCGAGGCGAACTCCCTTGTAGGAGCGACGTGAGTCGCGACCATGAGGGACGGCTGGACGCGCGGGTCACGTCGTCGGTGCGATTGCGCGGTCGCGACTCACGTCGCTCCTACAAATGGACCGGGGGATTCGTCGTGTGCATGGACGCGCGTTCGCGGCTGAAGCCGCTCCTACAGGGCGAGCGGTGGCGACGTTGCGTTCGGACACCGGCGGCGGCCGCTGGCAAGGGACGCGGGTTCTGCATCGACGCTGCAGCGGGTGGCGGCAACGGGGCGGCGCCCGCGCACCTCACCAGACCAGGTCGTCGGGCACCCGGAACTGCGCGTAGTACGCGTCGTCCTCGGACGTCGACGCGGCCGGCGCGGCGTCGGCCTTGCCGTGGTCGAGCACGACCATCGCGGGGTCGCGCTCGATCACCTTGTCGGCGGCGGCGCGCGGCAGCAGCTCGTAGCGCTCGCCGATCGCGGCGATGACCAGGGCGCCGCTGGCCAGCAGCTTGCGCTGGGCATCGTCGATGAGCAGCGTGCGGATCGCGCCCCCGGCATTGAAGCGGTACTCGCTTTCGCCGGTGCGCGGCACCTTCTTGTCCTGGATGATCTGGCGCGCCTGCGCGCGCAGCTCGGCAACGCGGGCCTGCGCCTTGCGCTCGGCGGCCAGCGCGCGGTCGCGCTCGGCCTTCTCGGCGCGTGCGCGCTCCACCTCCTGCGCGATCTCGTCGGGCTTGGCGGGTCCCTTGGCGTGCAGCGCCTTGTTCTGTTCGCGCGCGGCGTCCGCGACCTGTGACTTCTTGACCAGTCCGGCCTTCAGCAGCTGCGCCTGGAGCGGGTTGGGCTTGGCCATGGCGTGGGGTTCGCGTGGGGATTCGACGGCCGCCATCATACTGGCCGTCCGCCGCCTCCCGTCGTCCGCCGCCCCGCATGCAGCCCCTGAAATACCTCGCCGGCTACCCGCCGCACCTGCAGGACAAGGTGCGCGCACTGATCGAGCAGGACCGCCTGGGCGCCGTGCTGGCCCAGCGCTACCCGCAGGCGCACGCGGTGCGCAACGACGGCCAGCTGTACGACTACGTGCAGCAGTTGAAGGATCGCCACCTTCGCAAGGCGGTGCCGCTGGGCAAGGTGGTCTTCGACGGCAAGCTGCAGGTGATGAAGCACGCGCTGGGCACGCACACCGCCATCTCCCGCGTGCACGGCGGCCGGCTCAGAGCCAGCCGCGAGATCCGCATCGCCAGCGTGTTCCGCGACGCGCCCGCCGATTTCCTGCGGATGATCGTGGTGCACGAACTCGCGCACCTGAAAGAGGCCGAGCACAACAAGGCCTTCTACCAGCTGTGCACGCACATGGAGCCGGACTACCACCAGCTGGAGTTCGACCTGCGGCTGTACCTGACCCAGCCGGATCTGGTGCGCGCGGGCCAGATGCGTCCCGCATCGGATGGTCCCCCGCCCGGCGGATAGGCGGTCACCGGCCATGCGTCGCCCGTCGGTCAGGACTGGTACGCACCCGCCGAGTACGTCAGCTCGTAGCTGTGGCTGTAGATCTCCAGGATGTTCCCGAACGGGTCCTCCATGTAGACCATGCGGTAGGGCTTCTCGCCCGGGTAGTAGTAGCGCACCGGCATGCGCTGCTTGCCGCCGGCGGCCACGACCCGGGCGGCCAGGCCTTCCAGGTCCGGGTCCTGGACGCAGAAGTGGAAGACGCCCGTTTTCCAGTACTCGAAGTTGTCGGCGGGTTTCTCGGCATTGGGGAACTGGAAGATCTCCACACCGATGCGGTCGCCGGTGGACAGGTGCGCAATGCGGAACGACGACCAGCCCGCGCCGAACACGTCGGTGCACATCACGCCGATGGCCGAGTCGTCTTCGGTGATGGTGGTCGGCGGCATGACCAGGTACCAGCCCATGACCTCGGTGTAGAACTTCACCGCGGCGTCGAGATCGGTGACCGACAGGCCGATGTGGGAGAAGGTGCGGGGGTACGGCGTGGCCATGGTGGCGGCCTCCTGGGGTGGGGTGCACGACGGTAGCGCGCCCGCTGTAAGCCCGGGTTATCGGGCATCCACGACCCTGCGCGCGAAGGCGCGCGCGATGGGGATCGGGCTATCGCGGGTACCGTCGTGTCCGGGTCTGGTCAGGCAGGCACGGGCACGGCATGCACGTAGCCGTCGGCCATGCCCGCCGTCAGGTCCGGATCGACCGCGGCGATGTAACCGTCCGGCCGGACCAGGTAGGCGGCGTCGCGCACCAGGCCGGGCGCGGCATGACGGGGTGTCCAATCCGAGTGCTGCAGCACGATGCCCTGACGCTCAGCCCAATGACACAGGTCCGCCGAAGGCTTGCCGTACACGCGCACGTGCCAGGCGATCGGGCCGGGCCAGGCCGGGTCGAGGCCGTCGGTGCCCGGCACCCAGGGCAGGCGGTCGCCGCCGCGGACCGTGCCCGACTGTCCGTGGCTCAGGGGGCTGTCGCGGTAGGCGATGCCGATCTGCGACACCCGCCGGAACATCGCGCTGCGGATCCGCGGCGTGCCGAAGGCGACGCGGGCGATGCGCGGTGCGAGCCGCGTGCGCACAAACCGGGCGACCGGTCCGTCGGACACCGCCAGGTGGAAGGCCTGGTCGGTGGTCGCGACCAGCGTGCGGGCGAACGCACGCCGCTCCTGTTCGTAGGTGTCGAGCAGGGCGTCGCTGCCGTCGCCGCGCACCGCCGCAGCCAGCTTCCAGGCCAGGTTGATGGCATCGCCGATGCCGGTGTTCATGCCCTGGCCGCCGGCCGGGCTGTGCACGTGCGCGGCGTCGCCCAGCAGGAAGCAGCGTCCGTGGCGGAAGCGGTCGGCCACGCGGTGGTGCACGCGGTAGGTGGAGAACCAGTTGACGGTGTCGGCCTCCAGCCGCAGCCGGTCGATGGCGTGGTGGGCGATGTCGTCGAAGGCCAGCCGGCTTTCCAGCGGCGCGTCTCCGTCGTCCGACTCGTCGTCCTTCAGCGTTCCGATCAGGCGCACCGCGCCGGCCCGGCCGTAGGGCAGGACGAACACGAAGTCCGAATCGTCCAGCGACAGGTGGCCTTCACCGTCGAACGCCGGGCCACGCCCTTCGACGTCGGCCACGTAGAACAGCTGGCTTGAGGTGCCGCCGGCGAAGGAGATGCCCAGGCGGGTGCGCACGGTGGAGCGACCGCCGTCGCAACCGGCCAGGTAGCGGGCAGTGCAGGCGGCTTCGCGGCCGTCGGCGTGGCGCAGGCGGGCTTCGACGTGGTCGCCCTGCTCCTGCAGGTCCAGCAGCGTCGTACTGCGCTCCACCTCGATGCCGCGTGCCGCCAGGTGCCGCGTCAGCAGGGCCTCGTGCCGGTCCTGCGGGTAGGTGAGCAGGAACGGGTACGGCGTCAGGCCGCTGCCGGCCTCGCCCAGTGCCAGCCGTGCCCGACGCGCGCCACGCACCCACACGTTGAGCTGGACGTTGCGGTTGCCCTCGGCAACGACCTCGTCGGCCAGGCCGAGCTGGCGGTACAGCTCCAGCGTGCGGGCATGCACCACCATCGCCCGCGACTGCGCCACGGTGCTGGCGGCCTTGTCGATGATGCGCACGCGCACGCCCTGCGCGTTAAGCCAGAGCGCGAGCACCAGGCCGGTGGGGCCGGCGCCGGCGATGAGGACCTCGGTGTCGCAGGCCATGGCCGCTCCGGGCAACCGCAAGGCGGCCACTGTGCCGCGTCCTCGCGGCCGGTGCCACCGCGCAGCCGCGGCCATCCGTACCGTCAGTCGCCCAGCAGGAACACCAGCACCTCGTCGATGCGCGCCCGCCACGCCGCCTCGTTGTGCTCGGCGCCCTCGTACACGCGCGTCACCCAGTTGCCGCCCTCGACGTAGCCCGCTTCGCGCAGCAGGGCGTCCATGCGCTGCTGGTAGGGCGCGTACTGGGCGTCGAGGGTGGCGGTGCCGTGGTCGAACCACAGCCGGTGCGTGGCCGGGTCGGGCAGGTGGTCGGCGAGCCAGTCGACGACCAGCCCGTCGCCGACCGGCCAGTGCGTGGACACCGCGCCGACGCGACCGAACACCTCCGGGTACTCGGCCGCGGCGTAGATCGAGATCAGGCCGCCCATGCTGGAGCCGGCGATGGCGGTGTCGTCGCGGCCGGGTTTCGTGCGGAAGCGTGCGTCGATGCGCGGCTTGAGCTCCTCGACGATGAAGCGCAGGTAGGCGTCCGACGCGATGCGTTCGACCGGCAGCGGCGGGCCGTTGCCGGGGCCGAAGTCGAGCCCCTGCGGCGGCACCGGCTTGCGCGGCATGTACTCGGGAAAGCGCGCGGGGGTGTTCCAGATGCCCACGACAATGGCCGGCGGGACGCGGCCGGCGGCGATGAGGCGCGTCATCGACTCGTCCACGCCCCAGTCGACGCCGCCGTAGCTGAGCGCCGGGTCGAACAGGTTCTGGCCGTCGTGCATGTACAGCACGGGATATCGCGCGTCCGGGTCATCGCCGTAGCCGGGCGGTAGCCAGATGTCGACGTCGCGCGCCGGCACGTGGGCCGACGGCACCTGCGCCCAGCCCACGGTGGTGCTGGTGGCGTCCAGCGGCGGAGCGGTGCGGGTGTAGGCCCAGCGCAGGAAGCGCGGCAGCAGCACCGCCCAGGACGCCTGGTTGTGCTGCCCGCCCGGCAGCACGTGCAGGGCGATATCGCTGCGGCCCGGCGTGGTGGCATGGTCGGCGTCGACCCTGTAGCCGGATTGGGCCAGGCCGCGCAGGCCGGTGCCGGCTTCCAGCGATGCGTCGTCGGCGTTCCAGCCCAGCGCGAAATCGCGGACGTCGTCGAGCGCGTCGTTGACACCGTCGCCGTCGCGGTCGTCGGTTTCCTCCGCGTCGCCGATGCCCAGGAACACGCGCATGCCGACGCGCGGCGGGCCGTCGTGCACCAGGCGCTGCGCGAGCCGCGTGCGCTGCACGGTGCCGGCATCGGTGGTGTCGGAGGACAGCCACAGCGACGGCGAGAACATGCCAACACGCGCGAACAGGTCCGGGTACTGCCAGCCCAGGTTGAACGCGGCCAGCGCGCCCAGCGACCATCCCAGCGTGGCGCGCGCGTCGGGGGTGGTGCGCGTGTTGTAGCGCGCGTCGATGGCGGGCACCAGGCCGGTGGCGACCCACTGCGCGTAGTCGTGCGCGCGCGTGCCGATCGGCCCGTACTTGGTGTTCGCGACGATGGCGGTGCCGGCCTCGCGGTCGGACAGGCCGTAGGTGCCCATGCGGTCGGGCAGCATGTGGATGGCGACGACGATCACGGGGGCGATGGCGTCGCGGGCGTACAGGTCGGCGAGCGTCTCGCGCAGGCGTACGGCGCGTGCGTCCTGGCCGTCGTGCAGGTACAGCACCGGGTAGCCGGGTGAGGCATCCGGGTCGTAGCCGGGTGGCAGGTGTACGTCGACGCGGACCCTGTCCGGGGCGAAGGCGGATGGCGTGAAGTGGTGGGTCTCGACGCGTGCGGGGGTGGCGGCAAAGGCCGGCGTGGAGGTGACAGCCAGGAGCAGGGTGGCGGCGAATGCGCGGATGGCTCGGTGCATCGATCGGGTCCGGGGATGGCGGTCGCGACTCACGTCGCTCCTACAGGGTCGGGGTGCAGACGAAGAAGCCGTTGAGAGTGAGGCGGCCGCGCGTGGGATCGGCGCTCAGGCGTTCCGGCGCGGCGATGTCGCTGCAGTGCCACAGCGCACCGCCGTCGTAGGCGACCAGCCGGTTGTAGCGCGGCTCGACGGAGGCGAGTTTCTCGAACCACGGGTTGGTCGCGGTCATGTAGCCGGGCGCCAGGCCGTACTTCGCGGTGAACGCGTCGGGCGGCAGCGTGCCCGATTCGTGCACCAGCACGGCGGTGTCGCGCTCGCCCCGCCGCGGCGCGAAGAACGCCGTGCCACCCAGTGCCGGGTCGCGGAACAGGTACAGCACCGTGGCGAGCACGCGTTGGCCGGGACTGTCGGTGAGGCGGTCGCGGTGGCACAGCCACTGGCGCGGCTGCAACTCGGACGGCACGCGCGTGGCGATCGACAGCCGGCTGTGGCCGCGCACCGTGCTGGCCAGGCCGATGCGTGAATGCAGGTGGTCGGCCAGCCACGCATCGAGCGCGGCCGTGACGCCGTCGGGCATGCGCAGTTCCGGCCCCGGGTAGGCGTTGTGCGGCTGCTCCTCGAACGCGTCGACGTGCGTGGCCGCGCGCTGCACCCAGGCGTCGGGGTCGAGCAGCGCGTCGTCGATCACCCAGGCGGTGTGGTCGGGCGTGATGGCGACGGGCTGGATGTGCGGGCGTGGGTTGAGCATCGGCTCTATCTACTCCCTCCCCTGATTGCAGAGGGTAAGGCGGGCTGCTTGCGAGCCACCGGCTCGCGGCCCGCAGAACGCACGCCGGCTATGCCGGCGGGCCGGACGGGTTGGGGAGGGGTGCCTTTCGCGTACGGGGGAAAAACGTGGTGTATTTCTCGTTTGAAAAGCACCCCCTCCCAACCTCCCCCTGCAGGCAGGGGGAGGAGCCAGGAGCGGCTGCTTCATTGCTCCGACATCACCGCGCCACGAACCGGATCGCCTGCCCGCCGCCCGCGGCCAGCCGCAGCGGCAGCGCGTCGGCGCTGGTCACCTCGACCGTCTCGCGCTCGAAGGCGAACGGCTGGTCCTCCCAGTGCGCGCCCTCGCCGTCGCGGTACACCTGCGCGGTGTAGCGTCGGCCGGGCTCGAGGAACGACAGCGGCACCTGCAACGCACGGCCCTGCTCGTCGGTCACGGCACCGAGGTACCAGTCGGCGCTGTCGCGGTCCTGGCGGGCGACCACGGCGTAGTCGCCGATCTTGCCCATCAGCACGCGCGTCTGCGTCCAGTCCGCCGGTACGTCCTTGATGAACTGGAACGCGTCCATGTACTTGGCGTAGTTTTCCGGCAGGTCCGCGGCCATCTGCACCGGGCTGTAGAGCACGACGTACAACGCCAGTTGCTTCGCCAGCGTGGTCTGGATGGCCTGGCCGCGGCCTTGCAGGCTGAGGATGCCGGGGGTGAAGTCCATCGGCCCGGACAGCATGCGGGTGAACAGCAGCTCGGTCTCGTGCTCGGGCGGGTTGGTGGGGTTGCCCCACGCCGCGTACTCCATGCCGCGCGCGCCTTCGCGGCTGACCCAGTTCGGCCAGGTGCGGCGCAGGCCGGTGTCCTTGACCGGCTCGTGCGCGTTGATCGCCACCCGGTGTTTTGCCGCCGCCTCCAGCACGCGCTGGTGGTGGTTCACGTTCCACTGGCCGTCATGCCATTCGCGGGCGATGCTGCCGTCGGGCAGGCGCCGCTCGATCTGGCCGGCATCGCACACATAACCGGTCTTGACCACGTCGATGCCGAGCCGGTCGTTCATCGCGAACGCCGTGTCCATCTGGTCCTCGTAGTGGCTGACCGCGCATCCGGTCTCGTGGTGGCCGATCAGGTGCACGCCGCGTTCCTTCGCGTAGGCCGACAGCGCCTCGATGTCGAAGTCCGGCGTCGCCTTCGTGAAATCGAAGTCGTAGCCGTTGCCGAACCACTGCCCGTCCCAGCCCGGGTTCCAGCCCTCCACCAGCACGCCGCGGAAGCCGTGTTCGGCGGCGAAGTCGATGTAGCGCTTCGTGTTGCGCGTGGTCGCGCCGTGCCTGGCGCCGGTCGCCCAGCTCTCGGTCTCCAGGTGCAGCGACCACCAGATGCCGACGTACTTGGCCGGCTCGAACCAGCTGACGTCGCCCAGCCGGTTGGGCTCGTTGAGGTTGAGGATCAGGTCGCTGGAGGCATACAGCGCGGGCGCGGTGTCGGCGATCTGGATCGTCCGCCACGGCGTATGGAACGGCAGCGTGCGCTTGACCTTCCAGCCCTCCGAGGCCGGCGACAGCTGCGTGCGGAAGCGGCGGCCTTCGGCGCGGCGCAGCCACATGCCCGAATAGTCGACCAGCGCGGCCTCGTGGAT
This sequence comes from uncultured Lysobacter sp., assembly GCA_966210725.1. Classification (GTDB taxonomy): domain Bacteria; phylum Pseudomonadota; class Gammaproteobacteria; order Xanthomonadales; family Xanthomonadaceae; genus Lysobacter_C. The sequence goes on from CBIHLN010000011.1 coordinate 9,777, forward strand.
GGCCACGTGCAGGCCGTCATCGGTGCGCAGCGTCATCGGCGTATGCGCGGCGGTGACCTGTTCGATCGGCGTCGCGTCGTAGAGGTACTCGTAGCGGTTCCACTCGCCGGCCGGGATCCACCACGCGGTGGCCGGCTCGGCGATCACGAACTCGGTCAGCTCGTCGTCGATGACCGCTTCGGCCATGGCCGGCTGCTCGGGGAATGCATAGCGGAAGCCGACGCCGTCGTCGAACACGCGGAACACCACGTCGAAGGTGCGGTGCGGCGCGATGGCCTCCCGCACGGTGGCGCGCAGTTCCTCGTGGTGGTCGCGCACGAAACGGTTCTCGCCCCACGGCTGCTCCCAGGTGTCGTCGCGCGACGCGGTGGCGGTGGCGGCGACCTCGAGGTTGCGCTCGATGGTGCCGCTGCCGCGCAGGCGGAAGCCCATGCGCGAGTCGCCGATCACCGGCTCGCCGAAGCGCAGCACGCGGTAGGCCAGCCGGCCTTCGGTGATGTCCAGCTCGACGGTGAGCACGCCGTTGGGCGAGGACACCGCGACAACGGTTTCGGCGTGCGCCAGCGGCGTGGCCGCGGCGAGGGCGAGGAGGCTCAGTGCAGGCAAGCGCATGCGGCGGGGTTCCTGTGGTGGCAGAGGCGACGCGGACCAACGGGCGCCGGTCACCCCAGCGTCGCGTAGTACACGCCGCGCGGCGGCAGGTGCAGGCGGCCGGCTTCGACGTGGCCGGCGGGTAGGCCGTGGTCGTCGACCGCCGTTGCGGCCAGGCCTTCCGGTAGCGCGCAGGCCGCGGGTTCGGCCGAGAGGTTGAAGGCCACCAGCAGTCGCTGCCCACCGTGCGTGCGCGTAAACGCCAGCACCGGCTCGGGCGTGTCCAGGAACGCGATGTCGCCGTGCACCAGCGCCGCGTGCTGCTTGCGCCAGCGCAGGAAGCGCCGGGTGGCGTTGAGCACCGAGCCGTCGTCGGCCTCCTGCGCCTGCACGCTGCGCGCGCGGTGCTCGGCCGGGATCGGCAGCCACGGCGGCGCGGCGCTGAAACCGGCCTGGCCGTCACTGGACCACGGCATCGGCGTGCGGCAGCCGTCGCGGCCCTTGAAGTTGGGCCAGAAGGAAATGCCGTAGGGATCCTGCAACGATTCGAACGGGACATCGGCTTCGCCCAGCCCGAGTTCCTCGCCCTGGTACAGGCACACCGAACCGCGCAGCGAGCACACCAGCGCGACCAGCTGGCGGGCCAGGTCGTCGGACGCATCCGCGCCGCCCCAGCGCGTCACCGCGCGCTGCACGTCGTGGTTGGAGATCGCCCAGCACGGCCAGCCGTGCGGCATCTTCGCCTCCAGGTTCTCGACCGTGCCGCGGATGTAGGCCACGGTGAAGTCGTCGGTCAGCAGCTCGAAGCTGTAGCCCATGTGCAGGCGCGTGTCGCCGACGTACTCGGCCATCGTCGCCAGCGAATCCTCGGACGAGAATTCGCCCAGCGCGGCCGAGCCGGGGTGGCGGTCCATCAGCGCGCGCAGCTGCTCCATGAAGACCAGCGTTTCCGGCCGCGTGTTGTTGTAGTGGTGGTACTGGTACGCGTACGGGTTGTCGGCGCTGAAGCCGCGGCCCACCCGCAGGTGCGCCGGCTTGGGCGGGTTGTCGCGCAGCTGCGCGTCGTGGAAGCAGAAGTTGATCGCGTCCAGCCGCAGCCCGTCGACGCCGCGCGCCAGCCAGAAGTCGACGTTGTCCAGCGTGGCCTGCTGCACGTCGGGGCAGTGGAAGTTGAGGTCCGGTTGTGCGGCCAGGAAGTTGTGCAGGTAGTACTGCTCGCGCCGCGGCTCCCACTTCCACGCCACGCCGCCGAAGATCGACAGCCAGTTGTTGGGCGGCGTGCCGTCAGGCCGCGGATCGGCCCACACGTACCAGTCGGCCTTCGGGTTGTCGCGGCTCTCCCGGCTTTCCAGGAACCACGCGTGCTGGCTGGAGGTGTGGCTCAGCACCTGGTCGATCATGACCCTGATGCCCAGGCCATGCGCCTTGTCCAGCAGCCGGTCGAAGTCCTCCAGCGTGCCGAACAGCGGGTCGACGGCGCGGTAGTCGGCGATGTCGTAGCCGAAGTCCGCCATCGGCGACTTGAAGAACGGCGAGATCCAGATCGCGTCCACGCCGAGGCTGGCCACGTAGTCGAGTTTCTCGACGATGCCGGGCAGGTCGCCCACGCCATCGCCGTCGGTGTCCAGGAAGCTGCGCGGATAGATCTGGTAGATCACCGCGCCGTGCCACCACTGTGTCGTCATCGCCATTCCAGGGCCGTATTCGATCGAACGCGGACTATTCCACGGTGTGCAGGTGCACACGCGTGCGGGCGGTCATGCCGGGCGGTGAATACGTTTGCATCCGGGCATGGTGCAGTGCGATGGCTGACTAGGATGGCCGCCATGCCCGGCCACGCGGGGGCAGGGCGCGCCGCATCCGCGCGCCGTGCCCACCCTCCGTGGGCACGGGCCGCCCGATCAAGAAAAGGACCACCGCATGACCCGCAAACCGCAGTTGTCGTTCTGGCAGATCTGGAACATGTGCTTCGGCTTCCTCGGCATCCAGTTCGGCTTCGCGCTGCAGAACGCCAACGTCAGCCGGATCTTCCAGACGCTGGGCGCGGACATGGAGCAGATCCCGCTGCTGTGGATCGCCGCGCCGCTGACGGGGCTGATCGTGCAGCCCATCGTGGGCTACATGTCCGACCGCACCTGGACCGGGCTGGGCCGGCGGCGGCCGTACTTCCTGGTCGGCGCGGTGCTGGCCACCCTGGCGTTGCTGGTGATGCCCAACTCGCCGGCACTGTGGATCGCCGCCGGCACGCTGTGGATCCTGGACGCGTCGATCAACATCGCGATGGAGCCGTTCCGCGCGTTCGTCGGCGACCAGCTGCCGGTGCGCCAGCGCCCCAGCGGCTACGCGATGCAGAGCTTCTTCATCGGCGTGGGGTCGGTGATCGCCTCGATGCTGCCCTTCATCCTGGAGCGCGTGGGCGTGGCCAACACCGCCGCGCCCGGCGAGGTGCCCGACACGGTGCGCTACGCGTTCTACTTCGGCGGCGCGGTGCTGGTGACGGCGGTCGGCTGGACGGTACTGCGCACGCGCGAGTACACGCCCGAGCAGCTGCACGCATGGGACGAAGCGCCGCCGCTGGTGCACCGCCCGCTGGACCGCGCGCGTGCGCGCCGCAGCGGCACGGCGTGGCTGCTGGCGGGCGTCCTCGGCGCCGCAGCCATCGCGGTGTTTGCGCTCGACCGTCAGCTCTACATCCTGGCGGGCCTGATCGCCGCCTACGGCGTCGCACTGCTGCTGCGTACCGCGTTCACCGGGGGCAATGCCTTCACCGCCATCCTCGACGACCTGCAGGACATGCCGCAGGCCATGCGGCAGCTGGCGGTGGTGCAGTTCTTCAGCTGGTTCGCGCTGTTCGCGATGTGGATCTACACCACCGGCGCCGTGACCGGAGTGCACTACGGCAGTACCGACACGTCATCGGCGGCCTACAACGCCGGGGCCAACTGGGTGGGCGTGCTGTTTGCCGCCTACAACGGTTTCGCTGCGCTGGCCGCGATCGTCATCCCGTGGATGGTGCGCTGGTGGGGCCTGCGCGTCAGCCATCTCATCAACGTGACGCTCGGCGGGCTGGGGCTGCTGTCGTTCCTGTGGATCCGCGACCCGGCCTGGCTGCTGCTGTCGATGGCCGGCGTCGGCTTCGCCTGGGCGTCGATCCTGTCGCTGCCGTACGCGCTGCTGTCGGACAGCCTGCCCGCCCGGAAGATGGGCGTGTACATGGGCATCTTCAACTTCTTCATCGTGATCCCGCAGCTGGTGGCGGCCAGCCTGCTGGGCTTCCTGCTCAAGACGTTCCTCGGTGGCGCGCCGATCAACGCACTCGCCATCGGCGGCGTCAGCCTGATCGTCGCCGGGCTGTGCGTGCTGCGGGTGCGCGACCCGGCCGCGGCGGCCGTCGCGGTGCCGGTGGCCCGGTAGGCCGTGCCGACTTGATGGCCGGTGACGTGTACGCGCTGGAAGAGCACCCCCTCCCAACCTCCCCCTGCAGGCAGGGGGAGGGGCCAACAGCCACGGCTCTTTGGCGCACCAATGCCGCAGACCCAGGACACGCAATGACTTCCGATACCCGACCGCTTCGTCCCCTGCTTCTTGCCGCCGCCCTCGCTGGGGCGCTCGCCGCCTGCGCGCACGGGCCTGCCGGCGGCGTGCAGGACGTCCCGGCCGCCGCGCGCTACGTCGGCACCGACGAGCCTTTCGCCGCCAACGCGGTGTACTTCGTCGTCACCGACCGCTTCGTCAACGGCGATCCGTCCAACGACCAGCGCGAACAGGGCGGCGCGCATCGCACCTTCGATCGACCGCTCGCGCCCTGCGACGGCGTGGCCGGCAACATCGGTTACCTGGGGGGCGACTTCAGGGGCATCGTCGACAACCTCGACTACATCCGCGGCATGGGCTTTGGTGCGGTGTGGATCACGCCGGTGGTCGACAACCCGGACGAGGCGTTCACCGGTGGCAGCGAGCCCGGATGCGGCACGATCCTCAGCGACCGCGGCAAGACCGGCTACCACGGCTACTGGGGCGTGAACTTCTTCGAGCTCGACGAGCACCTGCCCAGCGACGGCCTGGACTTCCGCGGGCTGGCCGACGCGGTGCATGCCCGCGACATGAAGCTGGTGCTGGACATCGTCGGCAACCACGGGTCGCCGGCGTACTCGATGCCGTCCGACCAGCCGCTGTTCGGCGAGGTCTACGACCGCGACGGCACGTTGATTGCCGACCACCAGAACCTGCCGCCGACGCAGCTCGATCCCGCCGGCACCCCGCTGCACGCGTTCTTCAACGACACCGGCCCGGTGGACGGCGCGACCGGCTCGATCTTCGATGGCAACCTGGCGCAGCTGGGCGACTTCAATGCAGCCAACCCGGCGGTGCTCGAGTACCTGTCGCGCGCCTACCTGCACTGGATCGGGCAGGGCGCCGACGCCTTCCGCATCGACACCATCGCGTGGATGCCGCCCACGTTCTGGGACGCGTTTTCCCGCCGGGTGCGCGCCGAGCATCCGGGCTTCTTCATGTTCGGGGAGGCGTTCGATTACGACGCCGCGAAGATCGCCACGCACACGCAGCCCGGCCACGGCGAAGTCAGCGTGCTCGACTTCCCGATGAAGCAGGCGATGGACGAGGTGTTCGGGCGCAAGCGGCTGGGCTTCGAGCGGCTGGCACCGGCGCTGCACCTGGTGGATGGGCCCTACGCCAACCCGTATGAGCTGGCGACGTTCTACGACAACCACGACATGGCGCGGATGGACGCATCCGATGAGGGCTTCATCGACGCGCACCACTGGCTGTTCACCGCGCGCGGGATCCCGGTCGTCTACTACGGCTCGGAAACCGGCTTCATGCGCGGCCGCGCCGAACACGCCGGCAACCGCAACTACTACGGGCAGGACCGCGTGGACGCGGCGGCCGGCCACCCGATCCACCGCGCGCTGACGCGCATCGCCCACGTGCGCCGCACCATGCCCGCGCTGCAACGCGGCGTGCAGCTCAACGTCGAACTCGCGGGCGACCGCGCCGCGTTCTACCGCGTGCTGCAGGACGGCGCCACCGCACAGGTCGCACTGGTGCTGCTCAACAAGGGCGATGCGCCGGCCTCGTTTGCCATCGACACGATGCTGCAGCCGGGTACGTGGCGCGCCGCGCTGTCGGGCGAGTCGCGGCAGGTGGCGACCGGCGGCACGTTGACGGCCGAGGTGCCGGCGCACGGCGCCGAGGTCTGGGTGCTCGACGGGCCGGTGACGGCGCCGGCGATGGTGGCGGCGTTGGAGGCGGTGGCGGGCAGGGACTGAGGACGCTGACCGGGCGCCGGTTGGTAATCGCGGTTGAAGCCGCTCCTACAAGAGCGGCGGCGTAACCTCCCACGACTGTAGGAGCGGCTTCAGCCGCGAGGGCCTTACCCGGGACTCCCTATATGTAGGAGCGACGTGAGTCGCGACCGGCAGTCGGCGTCTCGCGTTGGGCCCCGAATGCCGCGGTCGCGACTCACGTCGCTCCTACAGAAAAGCCTAGAGAGCGCAGCCGCTACGCCCCCGTCGACCGACGCACCACCAGCGACGCCGGCAGGGTGGTGCTCTCGGCCGGTTCGCCGCGCACCTGCCGGATCAGCGACTCCACCAGCAGTTCGCCGGCGCGCGTGGTGTCCTGGTAGACGGTGGTGAGCGCCGGCTGTGCGAAGCGCGCCATCGGGATGTCGTCGAAGCCGGCGACCGCGACGTCCTCCGGCACGCGCAGGCCATGGTCGCTCAGCGCGCGCATCGCGCCGATGGCGATCAGGTCGCTGGCCGCGAACACCGCGTCGAACGGCAGCTTGCGCGCCAGCAGCGTGCGCGCGGCCTCGAACCCGGCCTCCTCCGAACTCTCCGCATCCACCTGCAGCGCCGGATCCATGCCGGCACCGACGCCGCGCAGCGCCTCGTCGCAGCCGCGGTAGCGGTCGTAGAACTCCGGGTAATGGCTGGAGGCATCGCCCAGGAAGGCGATGCGGCGGTGCCCGAGGCCGGCGAGGTGCTCGCCGACCAGCCGTCCGCCGTGCAGGTTGTCGCACCCGATCGACACCCCCGGCTGGTCGTCCAGCACCGCGCCCCAGCGGACGAAGCGGGTGCCCTGCTCGACCAGGCTCTCGAGCTTGCCGCGATAGGCCAGGTAGTCGCCGTAGCCCAGCAGGATCAGGCCGTCGGCCTTCTTGCTGTCCTCGTAGTCCGCGTGCCAGTCGTCCGAGAGCTGCTGGAACGACACCAGCAGGTCGTGGCCGTGGCGTGCGCAGGCACGGGTGATGGAGCCCAGCATCGACAGGAAGAACGGGTTGATGTGCGACTCGTCCGGGGTCGGGTCCTCGAACAGCAGCAGCGCCAGCGTGCCGGCGCGCTGCGTGCGCAGGCTGGAGGCATGCCGGTCGACCTTGTAGTTGAGCTCCCGCACCGCCGCCTCGACCCGCTCGCGCGTCTGGGCGTTGACCAGCGGGCTGCCGCTCAGCACCCGCGACACCGTGGCCTGCGACACCCCGGCGAGGTGGGCAATGTCGATGGAGGTCGCCTTGGACTTCTTGCGCATGCGCGGGGACGCTGGGACGGCGGCCGGAATGGGCCGGGCGTGAGTGTAGACCTTCACCGTTGCACCAGATCGGTGCGTCTATGGACCTGCCCGCACTGAAGCGGTGCACTGTTGGCGCGATCGGGCCGTGTCGCCCATACAAATCAGTGGGTTAGCGGGCGCCCAAAGCTGGCACGAGGCTTGCGTTCCTTATTGGCATCCCATCACCCGCGGAGTTGCCTGCATGTCCATCGAGAACGTCGAAAAGCTGATCAAGGACCACAAGGTCGAATTCGTCGACCTGCGTTTTGCCGACATGCGCGGCGTGCAGCACCACGTCACCTACCCGGTGTCGATCGTGGACGACGCACTGCTGGAGGACGGCAAGATGTTCGACGGCAGCTCGATCCAGGGTTGGAAGGGCATCAACGAGTCCGACATGGTGCTGCTGCCGGACGCCTCGACCGCGTTCCTGGACCCGTTCACCGCCGATCCGACGCTCGTGCTGACCTGCGACATCCTCGACCCGTCGACGATGCAGGCCTACTCGCGCGACCCGCGCGGCGTCGCCAAGCGCGCCGAGGCGTACCTGAAGTCCAGCGGCGTCGCCGAGCAGGCGTTCTTCGGGCCGGAGCCGGAGTTCTTCATCTTCGACTCGGTCCGCTACGCCAACGACATGGGCCACACCTTCTTCCATGTCGACTCCGAAGAGGCCGCCTGGAATTCGGGCCGAGAGTACGAAGGCGGCAACACCGGCTACCGCCCGGGCGTGAAGGGCGGCTACTTCCCCGTCGCGCCGCTGGATTCGCTGCACGACATCCGCGCCGAGATGTGCAAGACGCTGGAGGCCGTGGGCATCGAGGTCGAGGTGCACCACCACGAGGTCGCCAACGCCGGCCAGTGCGAGATCGGCACCAAGTTCAACTCGCTGGTGCGCAAGGCCGACGAGCTGCTGATGATGAAGTACATCGTCAAGAACGTGGCCCACCGCAACGGCAAGACCGCCACCTTCATGCCCAAGCCCATCGTCGGCGACAACGGCAGCGGCATGCACGTGCACCAGAGCCTGGCCAAGGGCGGCACCAACCTGTTCTCCGGCGACGGCTACGGCGGGCTGAGCCAGCTGGCGCTGTGGTACATCGGCGGCGTCTTCAAGCACGCGCGCGCACTGAACGCCTTCACCAACTCCACCACCAACAGCTACAAGCGCCTGGTGCCGGGCTTCGAGGCGCCGGTGATGCTGGCGTACTCGGCCAGCAACCGTTCGGCCAGCTGCCGCATCCCGTACGTGGCCAACCCGAAGGCGCGTCGCGTCGAGTTCCGCTTCCCCGACCCGATGCAGTCGGGCTACCTGACCTTCGCCGCGCTGATGATGGCGGGCCTCGACGGCATCAAGAACCAGATCGACCCGGGCGCGCCGAGCGACAAGGACCTCTACGACCTGCCGCCGGAGGAGGAGAAGAACATCCCGACCGTGTGCCATTCGCTGGACCAGGCGCTGGAAGCGCTCGACAAGGACCGCGAGTTCCTCAAGGCCGGTGGCGTGTTCACCGACGACATGATCGACGCCTACATCGCGCTGAAGATGAAGGAAGTCACCGCGTTCCGCGCCGCGACCCACCCGCTGGAGTACCAGATGTACTACGCGGTCTGACGCCGCCCGGCGACGCATGCAGGACCCGCAGGCCCGGAGCGATCCGGGCCTGTTTTTTTTGGCGGGGTGCGGGCGTCCACCGTTTGCGGGCCCTGTTAAACCTTCCCGGCCATCCCGGCATCGGAGTGACTATGCTGACCGCCGTGGCCGACTACGCACCCGACACCGCACCGGCCGACGCCGAGGACCGGGCGCTGGTGGGCGCGGCCGCCCGCGGCGAGGTCCCGGCGTTCGAAACCCTGTACCGGCGCCACGCGGGCCGGGTCCATGGCGTCATCGGGCGCCTGGTGGGCGGCCATGGCGCGCGCGCCGAAGACCTGACCCAGGAGGCGTTCGTGCGCGCCTGGCAGGCACTGCCGGCATTCCGCTTTGAATCCGCCTTCTCGACCTGGCTGCACCGGCTGGCGGTCAACACCGCGCTGATGGAGCTGCGCCGCCAGCGCAGCCGCCCGGGCGAGGACGACGATGCCGCCTTCGATGTCCTCGGGACGCCGGACTCGGCCGGCCACGGCACCGCGCTGGCGATGGACCTGGAGCGCGCGGTGGCCACGCTGCCGCCGCGCGCCCGCGCCGTGCTGGTGCTGTTCGACGTGGAAGGCTGGACCCACGAGGAGATCGCCGCCGAGCTGGACATGGCGGTGGGCAGTTCCAAGGCACAACTGCACCGCGCGCGGCGCCTGCTGCGCGACCGGCTGGGAGAACCCGCATGACCGACACGACCCCACGCGACACGTCCATGGAATCCGATGCGCTGCGCTGGTCGCTGCGCGCGCTGCGCCGCGACGTGCCGCCGCCCACGGCGACATGGGATTCGATTGCCGCACGCATTGCCGCCACGCCGCAGCAACCCGTAGCGCGCCCGCGTCGATGGGCCGTGCCGGTGGCGTTGGCCGCCTCGCTGGCCGGCGCGCTGGCCATTGGGGCGGCGTGGCAGCTCCAGCGTGCCGGCACGGCCGACGCCCCGCCGGTGGCGCAGGCCACGGCCGGCGACGTCCGCCTGCAGGCGCAGGGCATGGTGCGCGAGTACCAGGCGGCCTTGTCCGAGGTCGGTGGCGCACCGGTCACGCCGGCGCTGCAGCCGGGCCTGGCCGAACTCGATCGCAACGCTGCGCAGATCCTGGCCGCATTGCAGCAGCAACCCGATTCGGCCCTGCTGCTTCAGCAGCTGCGCCGCACGTACGCACGCCGCCTCGCGCTGTCCCAGCGCGCGGCCCTGACCTGACCGTCCCCCATCCCGCCCGGAGCCATTCCCATGATCCGCATCGCCCTGCTCTCGCTGGCCCTGGTGGCCGCATGGCCGGCCACCGCCGCCACCCCCATCAACGACACCCGCCCACTGGATCCCGACGGCCGCCTGCAGGTGGAAAACCTCAAGGGCCTGATCGAAATCCGCGCCTGGGACCGCCCGGAAGTCCGCATCCAGGGCCAGCTCGGCGAAGGCGTCGAGCGCCTGGAGATCGAGGGCGACCGCCGTTCGCTCGAGGTCCGCGTCAAGTACCCCAACCGCGTCGGTGTCTGGGGCGGGCGCGACCGCAGCGAACCCACCGAGCTGCGACTGATGGTGCCCCTGCAGGCGGCGCTGGAGGTCGACGGCGTGGCCGCACGCATCGACGTGCAGGGCATCGCTTCGCGCGAGTTGTCGATCGACAGCGTCAGCGGCGACGTCACCGTCGTCGGCGCGCCCCGGCAGGCCGACATCGAGACCGTCAGCGGCGACCAGGCCCTGACCCTCAACAGCCCCGACGTGGACGCCGACAGCGTGAGCGGCGACATCCAGTTGACCGGCCGCCTGAACGGTGAGGTCAGCGTGGAAACGGTCTCCGGCAGCGCGCGCGTCGAGGTCATCGAAAGCCGGCTTCGCGAGTTTTCCGGCGCCACCGTATCCGGCGACGTGCGCGTCACCGCGGCGCTCGCCGCCGGCGCGGAGGTGTCGATGGAAAGCGTTAGCGGGGATCTCGAGCTGCGCCTGCCGCGCGACACCTCCGCCAGCGTCCGTGCCGAGAGCTTCAGCGGCAGCCTGAGCGCCCCGGGTGCCGACATCCAGCGCCCCCGCCACGGCCCCGGCGCCAGCCTGAGCCATCGCTACGGCAACGGCGATGCCGAGATCGACATCGAGACCTTCTCGGGCGACGCGACGCTGCGGATGGATTGACGCCGCGCTGCACTAACATGGTGCGATGGCGCCATCCCTCGCACCCGATCTCGATGCCCTGACCACGCCGCTGGCGTGGGCGGGGGCGGACGGGACGATCGCCGGTAGCAACCAGTCGTTTTCCCGATGGCTGGGCGTGAGCGCGCGGCGGCTGGCCGGCTGGCCGCTGGCCGAACTCGACGGTGGAGACGGCCGCCTCGCGGCCGCCCTGGCCCGGATGGATGCCGACAGTGCGCCGCTGCGCATCCGCCGCGTGCGACTGCACTACCCCGATGCCGCCGAGCGCTTCGCCGACCTCTGGCTGACGGCGATGGACGCGGGCTGGCTGCTGGAGGCGCACCCGGTCGACGAATTCCCCGGCGACGACCCGGCGCTGCTGCTGCCGGCGGCGCTGTCGGCCTCGCTCAAGGGCCTGGCGCACGAGTTGCGCAACCCGCTGGCGGGCCTGAAAGGTGCGGCCCAGCTGCTGGGCCGGCGCATCGACGATGCGCAGTCGCGCGAGCTAGTCGCGCTGATCGACGACGAGGTCGCGCGCCTGGGCGGGCTGCTCGACCAGTTGCTGGTGCCGTCACCACCGCGCCCGCATGCGGCGCTCAATATCCATGCCGTGCTGGAGCGCGTACTGCGGTTGGCCGAGAACGACGCCGGCTGGGCCGTGCGGCTGGTGCGCGACTACGACCCGAGCCTGCCCGAGTTCGCCGGTGATGCCGACCGGCTGGTGCAGGCGGTGTGGAACCTCGCGCGCAACGCCATCGAGGCCGGTGCCGGCACCGTCACCCTGCGCACGCGCGCCGAGCACGGCCTGCGCATCGGCGATGTCGCGCATCCCGTGGCGCTGCGGCTGGAGATCGTCGACGACGGCCATGGCGTGCCCGACGAACTGGCCGAGCGGGTGTTCCTGCCGCTGGTCTCGGGCCGCGCCGAAGGCAGCGGCCTCGGGCTGGCGCTGGCGCAGCAGGTGGCACGCGAACACCGCGGCTCCCTGGCGTACCGGTCGCGGCCCGGGCATACCGTGTTCACCGTGTTGCTGCCGATGCCGGCCGCGCCGGCCGACACCACCGGAGCCGCCCCGTGACGCGACAGGTCTGGATCGTCGACGACGACCGCAGCATCCGCTTCGTGCTCAGCGCGGCCCTGCGGCAGGCGGGCTACGCGGTGGACGTGTTCGAGAACGCCGGGGACGCGCTGGACGCGCTGGAGGCGCGCGAGCCGCCGGCACTGCTGTTCACCGACGTGCGCATGCCTGGCGACGACGGGCTGGTGCTGCTGGAAAAGCTGAAGCAGCGGCTGCCTTCGCTGCCGGTGGTGGTGATGAGCGCCTACACCGACGTCGCCAGCACCGCCGGCGCGTTCCGCGGTGGCGCGCACGAATTCCTGTCCAAGCCCTTCGACCTGGACGAAGCCGTGGCGCTTGCCGAACGCGCCCTGCAGCGCATCGATGACAGCGCCGATGCCGATGCCGGCGCCGACGCGACGCAGGCGGCGGGCACCGGCGACCAGCTGGTCGGCGATACGCCGGTGATGCGCCAGCTGTTCCGCGCGATCGGCCGGCTGGCGCAGGCGCCGCTGTCGGTGCTGGTGACCGGCGAGACGGGCACCGGCAAGGAGCTGGTGGCGCGCGCGCTGCACCGCGAATCACCCCGCGCGCAGCGGCCGTTCGTCGCGCTCAACACCGCGGCGATCCCCGCCGAGCTGCTGGAGTCGGAGCTGTTCGGTCACGAGGCGGGCGCCTTCACCGGTGCGCAGCGGCGGCATATCGGCCGCTTCGAACAGGCCGACGGCGGCACGCTGTTCCTGGACGAGATCGGCGACATGCCGCTGCCGTTGCAGACGCGGTTGCTGCGCGTGCTGGCCGAGGGCGAGTTCTTCCGCGTCGGCGGGCGCGAGTTGATCCGCGTCGACGTTCGCGTGATCGCGGCGACGCACCAGGACCTGCAGGCGCGCGTCGCCGATGGCCGCTTCCGCGAGGACCTGCTGCACCGGCTGGACGTGGTGCGCCTGCACGTGCCGCCGCTGCGCGAGCGCGGCGACGACATCCCGCGCCTGGCGGAACGGTTCCTTGCCCTGGCCGCGCAGCGGTTCGACGCGCCGGCGAAGGCCCTGTCGCGCGCCGCCGTGGCGCGGCTGCGCACGCACCCGTGGCCCGGCAACGTGCGCGAACTGGAGAACCTGTGCTGGCGCATGGCCGCGCTCGCGCAGGGCGACCGGCTCGATGCCGGCGACGTGGATACGGCGCTGGGTGCGCACGCACCGCATGCGGCGGCAGACGACTGGGAAGCGCGCCTGGACGCGTGGGTGCGCGCGCAACTGGCGGCGGGTGCGGGCGGGTTGCATGGTGAGGTGGTGTCGCGTGTCGAACGCCTCCTGCTGGAGGCCGCGCTGGACCACACCGGCGGCCGCCGCGCCGAAGCGGCCGCGCGGCTCGGCCTGGGGCGCAACACCGTGACGCGCAAGCTCAAGCCCATGCGACGCAGGTAACCGCGGCGTTGCCGACGAAAGAAGGGGGCGATCGCCGTTGTGCGCGTGGGTCCCGTCACCCCGGTGGCCTGGGTCGGCAGCCGGGTTCACCCGCGCTGAACCCACCGTCGGCTAGCGTGCGCGGCCCAACCACGGAATACGACGGAGTCGTCATGAAGACCGCCCTGCTTGCCGCCGCCTGCGCCATCGCCGTTGCCGGCTGTGCGTCCAGCCCGTCCTCCACCGCCGACATGCCGCGTGCCAAGCCGGCCGCGCCGGCCGTCTCCACCGCCAAGTCCGCACGCGTGGTGCTGGCACCTGCCTCCGGCAGCCTGGTCAGCGGCACGCTCAACCTCGTGCCCACGCCCGACGGCGTTCGCATCGCCGGGGAGATCGGCGGCCTCACCGCCGGCGGCACCCATGCCATCCACATCCATGAGACCGGCGACTGCTCGGCCGCCGACGCCAGCAGCGCGGGCGGGCACTTCAACCCGGGCAGCGACCCGCACGGCCGTGCCGGTACCGCGGCCCACCACGGCGGCGACATGGACAACCTGTCGGCCAACGGCGAAGGCGTGGCGCAGGCCAATGTCGAGGCGCACGGCGTCACGCTGGGTGGCGGCGCGGCCAACGATGTCGCCGGCCGTGCCGTGGTCGTGCACGCGAAGGCCGACGACTACACCAGCCAGCCGTCGGGCAATGCCGGCGACCGCGTCGCCTGCGGCGTGATCGAGATCACCGGCTGAGTCCGGCGATGGGCGCGCTGCGCTCCCCGCGGGTCCGACCGGCGGTGGCGGACGATGCGCCGCTGCTGGCCGGTTGGGCCGTGGACATGGCGTGGGAAACCGAACACAAGCGCCTGGATCCCGCCACGGTGCAGGCCGGCGTCCAGGCCGGCATCGCCGATCCGCTCAAGGCCCGCTACTTCGTTGCAATGCACGACCTGCCGCTGGCCGGACGCGAAACGCTCGGCCAGCCGGTGGGGACGCTGATGCTGACGACCGAATGGAGCGACTGGCGCAACGGCTGGTGGTGGTGGATCCAGAGCGTCTATGTCGACCCGGCCCACCGGCGCGGAGGCGTGTTCGCCGCCCTTTACCGCCACGTGCGTGAGCAGGCACTCGCCGTGCCCGGGGTGCTCGGGCTCCGGCTGTATGTCGAGCAGGAGAACGACGCCGCCCGACGCACGTACGCGTCCGTCGGCATGCGCGATGCGGGCTATCGCCTGCTGGCGGAGACGTTCGAACGGGCGCCGACCTAGACGGCCGGACGAGGGCTCACAGCGCCGCGCGGCAGTCGGCGTCCCGGTCGCAATGCACGAACGTGACCGGCACCGCGTGCGCGCGCAGCACCGCGGCGATCTGCCGCTGGCGCGCTTCGAAATGCTGGTGGCGGCGTTGCAGGCGCTCGCGGCATTCGTCGGTATCGCATGGTTCGGCGGGCGCGTAGCGGGCATGCCACGCGGCCGGTGAGAACAGCGCCATGCGCGCTTCGCCGTCGGCATAGCGCAGCAGCGGTTCGGGCGGCACGTCGACCCACGCCTCGCCCGAGGGTTCGAGCAGCGCCGTCTCCAGCAGCGGCCACAGCGGCGCCAGCCCGGCGTGGTCGTACTGCATCGCGGTCATCGCGGCGAGGTCGTGCACGGTGAGGTAGCGCGCGTGTTCGACTTGCAGCCCGAAGGCGGCCTGCGCGGCCAGCGCCGTGTCGGCTCCAGCCATGCCGCGCTCCAGCAACTCAAGCTCGAACGCTTCGCCCACCTTCGACGCGACGTCCGCATCGCCGCCCAGCACGAACGGCACCAGCCGCAACGGGCCGCCGGCGTGGTCGGTGGACGGCGCCAGCGCGCCGGGGAGGCGGCCGTCGTGCGCACCGAACGCGATCACGCGGCCGCCGGCGACGCCGGGCGCGCGCGCGGCGAGCTGGTCGAGTTCGCGGTGCAGCGGCCAGCCCGGGCGCAGCAGTTCGACCGGGTCGTAGTGCGCGCCAACCGTCACCAGGTCCAGCTGCGCCGACTGCGGAACCAGCGCGGCCAGGTCACGCGCGACCAGGCCGCCGAGTGTCTCGACCTCGCCCGATGCCAGCGTGTCGCGCGCCACGGCGGCGTCGCCGCGCAGTTCCAGCGCGAGTGCGCCCAGTACGCGCACGGTGTCGGGGTCATTGGCGGCAGGTGCGGTCATGGGCCCAACAGTATCCGGGAGGCAGGAGCGGTACGGCTTGCGGGCATGCATACGCTGGCGTTTGGTCGTGCGGGAGGCCGGCGCTACACTCGCCGTCATTATGCCCCGACGGTGTTGCGGGCATGCTGGCCCGCACAGTCCCCCGAGGTGAACCCGATGCGTCAATCCCGTCCCGTCGCCGTGCTCGGCGGCGTCCGCATTCCCTTCTGTCGCCAGAACACCGCCTACGCGGACGTCGGCAACCTGGGCATGTCGGTGCGCACGCTGGGTGCGCTGGTCGAGCGCTTCGGCCTGCACGGGCAGCAGCTGGGCGAAGTCGCGATGGGCGCGGTGATCAAGCACAGCAGCGACTGGAACCTGGGCCGCGAGGCCGCGTTGTCGTCGGGCCTGTCGCCGCTGACGCCGGGCATCACGCTGCAGCGTGCGTGCGGCACCTCGCTGGATTCGATCATCACCGTGGCCAACAAGATCGCCGTCGGGCAGATCGAGTCGGGCATCGGTGGCGGCAGCGACAGCACCTCCGACGTGCCGATCGTGTACGGCAAGTCGCTGCGCCGCCGGCTGCTGGAGGCCGCCGCCGGCAAGACGCCGAAGGACAAGCTGGCCGCGTTCAAGGGGTTCTCCCCGCGCGAGCTCAAGCCCGAGTTCCCGGGAGTGGCCGAGCCGCGCACCGGCAAGAGCATGGGCCAGCACTGCGAGGACATGGCCAAGGAATGGAACATCTCGCGCGACTCGCAGGACGAGTGGGCACTGGCCTCGCACCAGAAGCTGGCTGCGGCCTACGGGCGCGGCTTCCTCGACGACCTGGTCGTCAGCTTCCGCGGCGTCTCGCGCGACAACATCCTGCGTCCGGATTCGACGCTCGAGAAGCTCGCGTCACTCAAGCCGGCCTTCGACAGGACCTCCGGCCGCGGCACGTTGACCGCGGCCAACTCCACCCCGCTGACCGACGGTGCGTCGGCGTGCCTGCTGGCTTCCGACGACTGGGCCCGGCAGCACGACCACGAGGTGCTGTGCTACCTGCGCGACGCACAGGTGGCGGCGGTCGACTTCGTCCACGGCGAAGGCCTGCTGATGGCGCCGACCGTCGCGGTGCCGGAGATGCTGGCGCGCAACGGCCTCACGTTGCAGGACTTCGACCTCTACGAGATCCACGAGGCGTTTGCCGCGCAGGTGCTGTGCACGCTGCGCGCGTGGGAGAGCGAGGAGTACTGCCGCAACCGCCTCGGGCTGGCGGCGCCGCTGGGCCGCATCGATCCGGCGAAGATCAACCCGAACGGCTCGTCCCTGGCGACGGGGCACCCGTTCGCCGCCACCGGTGCGCGTATCGTCGCCGCAGCGGCGAAAGCGCTGAAGGAGCGCGGTGGTGGCCGCTGCCTGGTGTCGATCTGCACCGCCGGCGGCATGGGCGTGGTGGCGATTCTGGAGCGGTAAGCGCGCCGTGCCCGGAGCTCCCGGGCTGGGTACGCTGGCTTGAATTCGATCCGGTCCGCCGCGTGTCGGCGGCCATGACGCGGCGTCGGCCTGCCATGCCTGATGTTGCCGTATGGCGTGCGAAGTCGCCCGCTATGCCCACATGCGGAGGCGCGCGCGGGCGCAGCACACGATGATCCAACCGCGTCCCGGCGTTCGCCGGAGGGATCGCTCGGGATGCCCGGTCAGGCGGCGCTAGATCCGGTCCGATTCGCCCGTCACTGCTCGCGAAGCCGCGGCATGCCGTGCGCATCGCGGTCCTCGGTGACGGCTTCGTCGTAGATGCGGGCGCGCACGTCGCGGCCCGGCAGTTCGATGATCGTTTCCCCGCGCGAGGCGCGCAGGGCATTCGCATAGCTGTGCCGCGCGAGCGCCTCGTCGCCGTGCTGGGCGAAGCCGTGGCCGAGCTCTTCCCACGCCTCGCTGTTGGCGCCCTGCGCGAGTGCACGGTGCAGGTAGGTTTCCGCCTGCGACCACTGGCCCTGCGCGCGGGCCAGTCGCGCCAGCGTCACCAGCAGGGCCGGGCTGGCCGGGTGCGCGTGAAGCCAGCGCTCGGCATGCTCCCGACGCGCGTCCAGCCGGCCGATCGGCAACCGGCCGTAGAGGCCGGCAAGGCCCTCGTCCCACTGCGTGTCCAGCGCATGTTCGATGCTGCTGGCCGCCGCCTCTTCCCAACGCAGCGCGGCGGCGCGCTCGGCGTAGGCGGCGACGATGGCGGGATGCGCACGCAGCGGCTTGGGCAGGGCCTCCCAGCGGTCGGCCAGGACATTGGCATCGCCCGCCTCGCGCAGGCCGGCTTCGGCCCACTGCGCCTCGGCACTGTCGAGGCGGGCCTTCGGCCACGCCTCCTGCTGGCGCAGCGCGCCCAGCAGCCCGTAGGCGTCGCCGGCGCGGCCTAGCTTCGACAGCGCTTCGGCGCGCAGCGCGAGGCCCCGCGGTGGCAGCGGCTGCGCATTCGGCGCGTCCAGCGCGCTCAGCGCGTCAGCGGGACGGCCATCGGCCAGCGCCAGCTCGGCCTGCGCGACGGCACGTGCGGTGGGATGGCGCGAGGCCAGTGCGTCCAGGTGCTGCTGCGCGAGCGTGGCGTCCCCGCGGGCGGCGGCGGCGCGCGCGGCGGCGACGTGCCCGACCGCGCCGATCTCATCGTCGTCGGTCTGCGCCAAGGCCTTTTCCGCGCGGCTCCAATGGCCCAGATGCGAGGCCTCCAGGCCTTCGATGAGGCGTGCGCGTGCGGCCTTCTTGCGCCGGCGGCGCAGCATCACGAATGGCGTGGTCAGCAGCTTCCAGACCAGCCAGACGGCGAGCACGCCGGCGAGCACCAGCACCAGGCTGTAGGCGAGCGACTTCTCGTAGGTCCAGTCGTTGTAGCTGACCACGACCAGCCCCGGATCCTGTGCCAGCAGCTGCGCCACGAGCGCACCGACCAGCGCCAGCACGATCCAGAACAACAGGCTGCGGAAAAGGTTCATCAGGGCTCCTGGCGCACGCTGCGCAACTGACGTAGTTGCTCGAGTGTGCTGCCCAGCGTTGCAAGCTCCGGTGAAAGGGGCAGCGCGGCGAGTGCGGCCAGCGTGTCGCGCCGCGCCTTCAGCGCGGGCGAAGGTGCCCAAAGCCGTTGCAGCCACGCGTCGGCGCGGCCCAGAGCGGACCGCCACGCGTCGCGGTCGCGGCGCTCGGCGGCGGCGCGCGCCAGTGTCAGCTCCAGTTGAAGGCCGGCCATGGCGTCGCCGCGGTCGGCCGGGCGGACGGCCAGGCTGCGGTGGCGCGGTTGGATGTCGAACACCGTCGAGAACGCGCGTCGCCACCACGGCGCATCGGCAGCCGCGGGCGTGGCCGGTGCGGCATCGGCGGGCCGGTCCAGCGCACGGGTGAACGCCTGCAGCCGCGCAAGGGCCCGCACGCGCGGATCCTCGCCCAGTTCATCCAGTGCAGCGCGCTCCTGTACCAGCGCCTGGCGCAGGCTGAGGAAGGCCGGGTCGTCGACCCCGGCCAGCACGCCACCGGCCAGCGCATACGCCCGCTGCGCGCCGTCGAGGTCGCCGGCGATCAGCAGCCGCTGCTGGCCCATGCCCAGCAGCAGTTCGGCTTCATCCAGCCGCAGCGCCTGTGCGCCATGCCGGTCCGGGTCGGACCAGCGCGCAATGCTGTCTTCGATCAGCGCCGCCCGCTGGCCCATGCCGAGCAGCTCATCGCGCAGCACGCGGTTGGTCGCATCGGCCTGCTGGATCCGCTGGGCTTGCGCGCGCAGGTCGCCGCGCAAGGCGCTGATGCGGTCGTTAAGCGCTTCGATGCGCACGTCGGCCGCCGGCGAGGGGGCTGGCACATCGCGCGCCTCCCACCACGCCCATCCCCGCCAGGCGGCCAGAACCAGCAGCGCGAACAGCAGCCACCAGGGCCAGCCGGCGCGGCGCGGCACAGGGGTCGGGGAGGGCGATGCGGAGGGAGGTGTGGCGGACACGGGCGTGGCGCGATCGGGGGACTGCTCATGCTACCGGAACGGGGTCTCCACACGGCTCGCGAGCGGCGGCCACGAGATCGGCAGGACGGGGGCTGCGGGCGATGCGCACGCGCTCGAACCCCGCTTCGTGCGCGATGGCCGCCAGGCGCTCGCTGGCGGCGATGACCGTCGCCGAGTACAGGACGTCGAGCGCATCCCCAGGCAGCGCCCCGAACACCCGCTGCAACGCCTCGCCGCTGGTGAGCGCCAGCACCAGCGGCTGGGGGGCATCTCGCAATGCTTCGACGGCACGCGGTGGCAGGGCCACGGGCATGCGCGCGTAGACGTCGGCGCGTCGCACTTCGATCCCGCGTCGCTCCAGCGCCGGCTGCAGCATGCCGCGCCCGCCGGGCGCGGTGACCAGCCCGACGCGGCCGGCCGTGCCTGCCGCCAGTTGCGGCAGGGCGAGCAGGCCTTCGGTGTCCATCCGTGCCGGGGTGTGGACGTCGGCCACGCCCGCGCGCCGCAAGGCCGCCGCCGTGCCGCTGCCGACCGCGCAGGCCACCACCGGCGGCAACGCCTGCAACCGCGCCGCCGCGCGCACCGCGGCCGGGCTGGTGAACACCACGGTATCCGCCGACAGCGCGCGCTGCAGGGCCGCGCGGCTGGACGGGTCGTCGCGGTCCTGCAGCCGCCACGGCGACAGCGCGATCAGACCCCCACCATGGCGCGCGGCCGCGCGGCGCAGGCCGTCGTGGCCGCCGCGCGGGCGCAACGAAACCAGCGTCCATCGGGATGTCGGCGATTGCATCGTGGCAGCGTGCCATGCGGCGGACGGACCGAACAGGGCGACGTATTCCCCTCGGTGTCGCACGGGCCGGCGGTTCCGGCCGCACGCGTCCTGCTGCAAGAATGGGGTCCCCACCCACACGGTGCCTCCATGGCCGACGACGTCCTCACCCGACTCGACCACCACTACCAGTCGATGCCGCCGGTCGCGGCCCTGCAGCTGCGTGTCGCCGGCTTCGACGGCGAGCGCCTGCGGCTGCACGCGCCCCTGTCGGCGCACGTCAACGACAAGGGGTGCGCGTTCGGCGGCAGCCTGGCGTCGATGATGACCCTGGCCTCGTGGGGGCTGGTCACGCTGCGGATCGAGGAGGCCGGACTGGATGCGGATGTGTACGTGGCCGACAGCCAGGTGCGGTACCTGGCGCCGCTGTTCGGCGACCTCGACGTAACGGCCGAGGGCGATACCGACGCCGACTGGTCGGCATTCACCGCGACGCTGCGCCAGCGCGGCCGGGCCCGCATCGGCCTACGCGCGTGGGCCGGGCTGCCCGAGGGCGGCATCGCCACCGAGTTCACCGCCCGCTACGTGGCGATCGTCCGCGATCCCGGCCACGCAGCGCCGTAGCCTGCTACCTTCGCGGCCTTCAGCCCGTAGCCGGGGCCGCCCTCCAGGAGAGTCCGATGCGTTGGATCCAGTCGCTGCTGCTGCTCGTTCTCGTTTCGCTGTTGGCCGGCTGCGCCAGCATGACCAGCGAGCAGGACCTGTTGAACCGTAACCAGTACGCATGGTCCGGCGCCATCCGGTGGGGCGATTTCGAGGGCGCGATGAACCTGATCGACCCGCTCAAGCGGGAAGAGCAAGCGCTGACCGATGTCGAGCTGGCCCGCTACGAGCAGGTGCAGATCTCGCATTACCGCGACATCGGCGCCAGCCAGGACATGGAGGCCGGCACCGCCGTGCGCGACATCGAGATCGGCGTGGTCAACAGGCACACGATGACCGAACGCACCGTGCGCTACCGCGAGCAATGGCGGTGGGACGAACCGAGCAAGACCTGGTGGCTGACCTCGGGCATGCCGGACCTGTGGGACGGGGAATGACCGGTGCTTTTGCGCCGCCACCGGCGCTGGGCCACAATCCCGGCCCCCTTGCCGACGCCGTGATGCCGTGACCCTCGAAGAACTGCTCGCCTTTGCCGGGCGCCACCCCTATCTGTCGATGGCGCTGGCGGGCCTGACGGTCGCGATCGTCTACACGGAAATTGCACGGCTGTTCCGGGGCTACAAGGGCCTGCGGCCGGCCGAGCTGACCGGGCTGATCAACCGCGAGAACGCGCTGGTGGTCGACCTCTCGGCCACCAACGACTTCCAGAAGGGCCACATCGCCGGCAGCCGGTCGGTGCAGCCCAGCCAGTTCGACCCCGAAAGCAAGCTGCTGGCCCACGCCAAGGCCCTCCCGGTGGTGGCCGTGTGTCGCACCGGGCACGCGTCGGCCGCGGCGGCCAAGCGCCTGAAGAAAGCCGGCTTCGAGCACGTGTACTGGCTCGATGGCGGCATCCAGGCCTGGCAGCAGGCCGACCTGCCGCTGGTCAAGGGCCGCGGCTGAACGGGGCGGGCCGCCGGCGCCGGGCCTTGTTTCGATCTGCCGCGCCCCAAGCCTGAGACCCGGGCGCACGAGACGTGCGTGCCATAATCGTCCACTTATCGATTTTTAGCCGGAGTTCCGAGTCATGTCCGAAGAAACCGCCAACGGCGCCGCTGCGCCCGCCGATACCGCCGCCCAGAACGGCCCGGCGTTCACGGTCGAGAAGATCTATGCCAAGGACGTGTCCTTCGAGGTGCCCGGCGCCCCGGCGGTGTTCAACGAGACCGCGCAGCCGCAGCTGCAGATGAACCTCAGCCAGAACGTGCAGCGCCTGGGCGAGAACGCCTACGAAGTGGTACTGGGCATCACCCTGACCTGCAAGGTCGAGGACAAGCCGCTGTACCTGGTGGAAGTGAAGCAGGCGGGCGTGTTCGGCCTGACG
This sequence comes from uncultured Lysobacter sp., assembly GCA_966210725.1. Lineage (GTDB taxonomy): Bacteria > Pseudomonadota > Gammaproteobacteria > Xanthomonadales > Xanthomonadaceae > Lysobacter_C. The sequence continues at coordinate 32,062 of CBIHLN010000011.1, forward strand.
GGCTTCGAGGCCGCCACCCTCGACGGCATGCTCGGCACCCACTGCCCGAACGTGCTGTACCCGTACGCGCGCAACCTGGTCAGCACGCTGGTGCAGTCCGGCGGCTTCCCGCCGTTCCTGCTGCAGCCGATCAATTTCGACGCGCTCTACGCCGAGGGCCTGCGTCAGCGCGCCGCGCAGCAGGGCCAGAACAACGGCCTGGCGGATACCGAAGCCGCCGGCAACGCCTGATTTGGCCGTCGTGCCGAACGACGGGACCGGGTCGGGCACCGCCGCGCCACCGCGCGTGACGGTGCTCGGTGCCGGTTCGTGGGGCACCGCGCTCGCGGCCCTCACCGCCCGCCACGGGTGCCCCACTACGCTGTGGGGCCGTGATGCCGACTGCGTGGCGGCCATCGACCGCGAGCACCGCAACCCGCGATACCTGCCCGACCTGGCGCTGCCGGACGCGCTGCGCGCCACGACCGACCTGGCGGCGGCGCTGCGCGACGCCGAGCTGGTGCTGGTGGTGGTGCCGTCGCATGCGTTTGCCGAGACGCTTCGCGCACTGGCGCCGCACCGGCCCCCCGCGGCTGGCGTAGCCTGGGCCACCAAGGGCTTCGAGCCGGGCAGTGGCCGCTTCCTGCACGAGGTCGCCGGCGAGGTGCTGGGCGACGGGGTGCCGCTGGCCGTCGTCACCGGGCCGTCCTTCGCCAAGGAAGTGGCTGCCGGCCTGCCGACGGCGCTGACGGTGCATTCCGACACGCCCGCGTTCGCGCAATCGGTTGCCGACGTGCTGCACGGCCCCGCGTTCCGCGCCTACACCGGTGACGACATGCTCGGCGCCGAGCTGGGTGGGGCGATGAAGAACGTGCTGGCCGTGGCCACCGGCGTCGCCGACGGCATGGACCTCGGGCTCAATGCCCGCGCCGGCCTGATCACGCGGGGCCTCAACGAGATGCTTCGTCTCAACCAGGCGATCGGCGGCAAGGCCGAGACGCTGATGGGGCTGGCCGGCCTGGGCGACCTGGTGCTGACCTGCACCGGCGACCTGTCGCGCAACCGCCGTCTGGGTCTGGCGCTGGGTCGTGGCCAGTCCATCGAAGATGCCGTTCGCGCCATCGGCCAGGTGGTCGAATCGGTGCAGACCGCCGACGAGGTGATGCGCCAGGCGCACCGGCACGGCATCGAGTTGCCGATCTCCAGCGCCGTCCAGTCGGTGCTCCATGGCGACATCACCCCGACAGACGGGTTGCGCCAGTTGCTGGCGCGCGAACAGAAGCCCGAATACCCGCACGGGTTGTTCGAATAGAAAAAGCCCGGCGCACGCCGGGCTTTTTCATGGCGCCGCCGCCGGGACCTCCGAACCGTACGGCTGGATCCGGCGTCCGGACAAAGAAGAAGCCCGGCCGGAGCCGGGCTTCGCATCGCGACAGTCGGGGGAGACCGACCGGGGGAGAGAGAGATCGCGATGTCGTGCTGCGGTGCCGGTGCGATCAGAACGTGATGCGCGGGCCGACGAAGAACTGGGTATCGCCGTCGATGAACTTCACATCGCCGTTGATGCCCCACATCGGGTTGAACTTCACCTGGGCGCCGAGGCGGCCGTAGAACTCGCCATCGCGGTCGCCGCCGCCGATGGCCTCGCCGTCCTCGAAGCCCGCCATGGCGTAGCCTTCCAGGGCCGGGGCAAGTGCGCCACGGACGCCGGCTTCCACGCTCCAACCGTCGGCGTCGAGGTCATTGCCGAGGATGTCGCGGCCGGCATCGAACTTCTCGTACGCCACGCGGGTGACCAGGTCGGCACGCGGGCTGACCTCGTGGTTGTAGCCGACACCGACGCGCCACTGGTCGAAGTCGATGTTGGTGTCGTCGATTTCCTGGTTGCTGTAGCCGCCGAACAGGTGGAAGTTGGGGGCGATCGCGCCGGAGCCGTTCACGGCCCAGCCGTCGGCGTCGCCGCCGTCGGTCTCGGTGCCGGCGTAGCCACCTTCCACGTAGTTGTAGGAGACGCCTTCGGCGGCCGTGGCGGCCAGCGGCAGCGCGGCCAGCAGGGTGAGGGCGGCAAGCTTGGTCAGGGCGGGAGAACGCTTCATCGGGGCCTCTCTTGATTTTTCGGATTCAGGGGCCGGTGGGCGGGCCTTCTGCGGGCCCTGCCGTCCAGTGGCCGAATGGCGGCCGGCTGGAGACCGGTCGCGCCAGTATCCGGAGGAACTTTCAACGAAGCCTTAATACTGAACTGCGCAGTGCAGGAACTTACACGTCCCGTTCATGGTCGTGGCGGTCCGCTTCATTCGCCCCGGTCAGGTGCCGCCCTCGAACCCCTGCTGCCGCCACGCCTCGAACACCACCACGGCCACGGCGTTGGACAGGTTGAGGCTGCGGTTGCCGGGCCGCATCGGCAGGCGCAGGCGGTGCGCGGGGGGCACGTCGTCCAGCACGGACCCAGGCAGGCCTCGGGTTTCGGGGCCGAACAGCACCGCGTCGCCGGGGCCATAGGCGGGGGTGTCGTAGCGCACCTGTCCGCGCGTGCTCAGCGCGAACAGGCGCTGGGGTGCGATCGCGGCCAGCGCTGCGTCCAGGGTGTCGTGAACGCTGAGGGTGGCGTACTCGTGGTAGTCCAGCCCCGCGCGACGCAACTGCCGGTCCTCCAGCTCGAACCCCAGCGGCCGCACCAGGTGAAGGCGCGCTCCGGTGTTGGCGCACAGGCGGATGACGTTGCCGGTGTTGGGCGGAATCTCGGGCTGGTAGAGGATGACGTCGAGCATGTGGAGGGCCGGGAGCGTGGCGCGGCGCGCGACCCTACCAGTCGATCGCCTCGCCGCGGTAGTCGATGAAGCGGCCGCTGTCGGCGGGCGTCGCCTGGCGGGCCTGTTCCAGCAGGCCCGCCACCGAAACCGGGGCTTCCAGCGGCGCGTCCGTGCCGCCCATGTCGGTGCGCACCCACCCGGGGGACACCGCGAGCACCGTGATGCCGCGATCGGCCAGCGCCTGCGCCAGCAGCACGGTGGCCATGTTCAGCGCGGCCTTGGACATCGCGTAGGTGGGCGTGTTGAACCCGTCCACGCCGGCGATCGAGCCCAGCCGCGAGGACAGGTTCACCACAACCGCCCCGCCACGTCCCGCCCCACCGTCGGCCAGCAGCGGCGCCAGCGCCTGCGTTAGCAGGAACGGGCCGGCGGCGTTGACGCGCAGGCTGTCGTGCAACTGCGCCGGCTCGATGTGGCCGAAGCGCTCGCCCGAATGCAGGACGCCGGCGTTGTTGACCAGCAGGTCCAGCCGGCCGTCGTCGCCCAGCACCAGCGGCAGTTCGCGCGCGAGTTCGGCATGCGAGCGCGGTTCGGCCAGGTCCAGCGGCAGCACGTGCAAGCGGCCGGGGTGCTCGCCGGTCAGCGTGTTGAGGGCATTGGCGCGCCCGGGATGGCGGCAGGTGGCGATCACGCGGTCGCCGGCGGCCAGCAGTTGGCGGACGAATTCCAGACCGAGGCCGCGGTTGGCGCCGGTGACCAGGCAGTGGCGTGCAGTCGTCATGGACAGGCCTCCCATCCGGTCACGTGACCGTCGGGCGAGTGTACGCAGCCGGCGCCGCGGTCCGGTTCAGCCGCCGAGGCGGCAATCGCCCAGCGGTTCGCGCAGCCCGGCCTGCCATGCCGCTTCTTCGGCCGGGCGGGCATCGGCCGGGAAGTCGATGCGGGCACGCACGTGATCGCCGCGGTCGTCGCGCAGGTTGGTCAGGCCCTCGAACCGCCGCAACCGGCGGCTCCCGGCGGCGTACACGACCTCCATGCTCGGCCCGACCCACCCGAGCAGGCCGTCGAGCTCCAGCCGGAAATGCTCGACGGCCTCGCCGTCCAGCATGCCCGCCCCGGTCCGCTTGACCTTGAACGCCAGGCTGCGGCCCAGTGACGGCACCACGAAGGCCAGCGTCGGCGAGCCGCCCGACAGCAACAGCGGCCAGCGGCTTCTGAGGAACTCGTCGAATCCCGCGTCTGCGACCAGTGCATGGCCGGACGCGTCCAGCGGCCGGGCCGCGGCACGCGGGGTGCTGCCTCCCCAGGTCAGGGTGTGGCCGTTCTCGCGGCGCAGGCCTTCGCGGTAACCGTCGCGCGCATCGACCAGCGAGAACGCCGGGGCGAGGCCCGAGGCGCGGTAATCCACCTGCTTGCGGGCGAAGGCGGTGCCGTCGGGGCAGCGATACAGCACCAGTCGTTCGACCGGGCTGCCGCCGGCGCGACGGACCAGGTGGTGCTCGCGGTACAGGAGGTCCCCGCTGGCGGGGTCGCGTGCCTCGGCCTGGACGCTGCGCAGCGCCGAATGGGCGGGAGCGCACGCAACGGCCAGGACCAGCGGGAGCACGCAGGAACGCTTCGACATGCGACCACCGCCGGCGGGAACCTGACCCAGATACGCCCCGGGCCGAGCGGCGGATGCAGCCGCCCCGGACTTGTGGCCCATGTGCACCCCGCCGCACGGGTGGCTAGGATGGCCGGCCAATACGTTCCGTGCGGCCCGCCCGGGCCACACACCACGCCGGCCAGGCAGGCCGGCCCGATCCGCCACAGGAGTGCACATGTCCCACGTTGCCAGGCCCCGTGCCGCCGTCCTCGCCCTCGCCATTGCCGCCGCCACCGGCGCGCTGGCGTTCACCGCCGCGCCGGCGCACGCACAGCAGGCCGAAGTCGACATCGCCTACGAGGAGTTCACCCTGCCCAACGGGCTGAAGGTGATCGTCCACACCGACCGCAAGGCGCCGGTCGTCGCGGTCAACCTCTGGTACCACGTGGGCAGCAAGGACGAGCCGCGCGGCCGCACCGGTTTCGCGCACCTGTTCGAACACCTGATGTTCAACGGCACCGAGAACTACCGCGGCGAGTACTTCACGCCGTTCGAGCTGGTCGGTGCCACCGACATGAACGGCACCACCAACACCGACCGCACCAACTACTTCCAGAACGTGCCCACCACCGCGCTCGACCTGGCGCTGTGGATGGAGTCCGACCGCATGGGCCACATGCTCGGCGCGATCGACCAGAAGACGCTCGACGAGCAGCGCGGCGTGGTGCAGAACGAAAAGCGCCAGGGCGAGAACCAGCCCTACGGCCAGGTCTGGACCAAGCTCAACGAGGCGCTGTATCCGGACGGGCACCCCTACCACCACAGCGTGATCGGCTCGATGGCCGACCTCAACGCGGCCTCGCTCGAGGACGTCAAGACCTGGTTCCGCGCGTGGTACGGCCCCAACAACGCGGTGCTGGTGCTGGCTGGCGACATCGACGTCGCCACCGCCAGGGAGAAGGTCGCCCAGTACTTCGGTCACATCCCGGCCGGCCCGGACATGGCGCAGCCGGCGGTCGACGTGGCCAAACGCCCGGCCGACACGCGTGAGGTGATGCAGGACAACGTGCCGCAGGCGCGCATCTACCGCGCCTGGAACGTCGCACCCACCAACACCGTCGACATCGACCGCCTGCACGTGCTGGCACGCGTGCTCGGTGGCAGCGACACCTCGCGCCTCGAGAAGCGGCTGGTGCACGAGGACAAGCTGGTCGACAGCGTCAGCGCTGCGGTCAGCGAGTCGCAACTGGGCTCCAACTTCCTGGTGGTGGCCACGGTCAAGGACGGCGTCGACCCGGCCAAGGTCGAGGCGATCGTCGACGAGGAGCTCGAACAGCTGCTCGCCGAGGGCCCGACGGCCGAGGAGGTCGCGCAGGCCAAGACCGTGATCCGCGCCGGCTTCATCCGCGGCATCGAGCGCATCGGCGGCTTTGGCGGCAAGGCCGACGCGCTGGCCGCATGCGAGATCTACGCCGACGACCCGGGCTGCTTCCGCGCGACGCTCGACAACGTCGCCGCCGTGACGCCGGCACAACTGCAGGCCGCGGGTCGCGAATGGCTGGGCGATGGCGACCACACGCTGGTCGTGCAGCCCGGCGAGCGCACCCCGCTGGCCGAGGACGAGGCCGTGGACCCGGCGCCGCTGGCACTCCCGGCAGTGGATGCCAGGTACGCCACCACCGAATCGACGGTGGACCGCAGCGCGGGCCCGCCGATGCCCGAAGAGTTCCCGGAGCTGAAGTTCCCGGAGCTGCAGCGCGCCACGCTCAGCAACGGCACCCAGGTCATCCTGGCCGAGCGCAATGCCGTGCCGGTGGTCCAGATGAGCTTGCTGCTGGACGGCGGCTACAAGGCCGATGCCCTGGGCGGACACAAGCTGGGCACCTCGAGCTTCGCGATGAGCATGCTCGACGAGGGCGCGGCGGACTACAGCGCCCTCGAGTTCGCCGGCCGCGCCGAAGCGCTGGGCGCCGAACTGGGCGCGGGCGCGTCGCTGGACGGCGGCAGCGCCTACCTGTCCGCGCTCAAGGACCAGGTGGATCCCTCGCTGGCCCTGTTCGCCGACATGCTGCGCCGCCCGACCTTCTCCGAAGCGGAGATCGAGCGTGTCAAGGCGACCTGGATCGCCGGCATCAAGCAGGAAAAGGCGCGGCCCAATTCCGCCGCGCTGCGCGTGATGCCACCGCTGCTGTACGGCGAAGGCCACGCCTACGCCATGCCGTTCAGCGGCTCGGGCACCGAGGCGTCGATCGCCTCGCTCACGCGTGACGACCTGCTGGCCTACCACCGCACCTGGGTGCGACCGGAGAACGCGACGCTGGTCGTGGTCGGCGACACCACCCTGAACGAGATCGTGCCGTTGCTCGAGAAACACCTGGGCGACTGGACGGGCGAAGGCAACCCGGCCACCACCGGCGAGGTCGTCGACGTCGAGCGTCCGAGCGCGCCGCGTGTGTTCCTGATCGACCAGCCGGGCGCCGTGCAGGCCAACATCTTCGTCGGCCAGCTGGTGCCCTCCACGGCCTCGGATGACGCCACGGAATTCGAGTTCGCCAACACCGTGCTCGGCGGCCAGTTCAGCTCGCGCCTCAACATGAACCTGCGCGAGGACAAGCACTGGGCGTACGGGTCGTACAGCTTCGCGCCCGACGCGCTGGGCCAGCGTCCGTGGCTGGCGTTCGCGCCGGTGCAGATCGACAAGACCGCCGAGTCGATGGCCGAGCTCAAGCGCGAGATCACCGAGTACGCCGCCGGCACCACGCCGCCGACAGAGGAGGAGGTCGCCAAGGTCCGCGCCAACGAGATCCGCAGCCTGCCCGGTGCGTATGAAACCGGCAGCGCGGTGCGCGGCACGATCAGCAGCATGGTCCGCTACGACCGTCCGGACGACTACGTGGCGCGCCGCAAGGCGGAGATCGAAGCTCTGACGCCGGCGCAGGTCGCCCAGGCCGCCACCACGATCGACCCGGATGCGCTGACCTGGGTGGTGGTGGGCGACCTCGACCAGATCGAGGTGCCGGTGCGTTCGCTCGACCTCGGTACGGTGCAGGTGCTGGACGCCGACGGCCGTCCGGTGGCGGCGTCGGCCGCGGCCAGCACGGAAGACGGCGACGCGAAGTAAGCGACGCCTCCGCCGGGTGGGCCGCCACCCGGCGGAGCGCGCGCCTTCAAGGGCAATGATCCACACGCCCTTTGTAGGCGCGGCTTCAGCCGCGATCCGGCGCGATCCGGATTCCGGTTCGACGGTATGGGAGCGACGTGGTTCCCAGCCGCGCGGGTGCCTGGCCCGTGGCGACGCGCCCGGACCGCAGTCGATCGCGACTGAAGCCGCTCCTGCATTGATTAGTGCTTCGATGCCGCCCCGAGTCACTCCGGATTCACCCTCGTCGGCCCCAAGCCGGCGCGATGCGGCGACAATCCTCCATCCCGTTCCGTAGGGCACCGCCATGATCCGATCCCTTGCCATTGCCGCTGCCACGTTGCTGCTCGCCAGCGCCAGCGCCTGCACCTGGGTGCACATGGCGCCCGGTGCCAGCGCGGTGCGCGTGATCCAGGCAGGCAGCGTCCCCGCCGGTTGCGAGAAACGGGGCGAGATCGCGGTGTCGGTGAAGGACAGCGTCGCGTTCTATGAGCGAAACGAGCTGCGGGTGCGCGAGGAGCTGGAGACCCTCGCGCGCAACGAAGGTCCGGGCATGGGCGCCGATACGATCCAGCCACTGGGCGCTCCGGTGCAGGGCGAGCAGCGCTTCGCCGGCTACCGTTGCGGCAACGCCAGCGCGCTGCTGACCCCGGTCCGGGGCGCCCCGCGTGAGGGTGCGGAGACCTTCCCGCTGCAAGGCTGAACCGCCGGGCAGCGCCGCGCGGCGATCATGCGGCCATCGTCGCCCATCGGGCGGCGGCCTTGCCGTCAACCCCGGCTAATGCGCGCGCCGCGCCAACGCGGTACTCTTGCGCGTTTTCCGCATTCCGGTCCCTCGCCCATGCTGTTCCAACACGTCGCCATCGCCGGCCTGGCCCACATCGACGCGCCGCGCCGCCTGAGCTCGGACGACATCAACGCGCGGCTCAAGCCGACGCTCGACCGCCTGGGCATCCGCACCGACGTGCTCAAGGACATCGCCGGCATCCACGCGCGCCGCCTCTGGGACGGCCCGATGCTGGCCTCCGACGCCGCCACGCTCGCCGCCCGCAAGGCGCTGGACGACGCCGGCATCGACGCCTCGAAGGTCGGCCTGCTGGTTAACACGTCCGTCAGTCGCGACTACCTGGAGCCGTCCACGGCCAGCATCGTCAGCGGCAACCTCGGGCTGTCCGAGCATTGCCAGAACTTCGACGTCGCCAACGCGTGCCTGGCCTTCATCAACGGCATGGACATTGCCGCCCGCATGATCGAGCGCGGTGAAATCGAGTACGCGCTGGTGGTGGACGGTGAAACGGCGGATTTGGCGTACGAGAAGACGCTCGAGCGCCTGACCTCGCCGGACGCCACTGAAGAGCAGTTCCGCAACGAGCTGGCCACGCTCACGCTGGGCTGCGGCGCCGCGGCCATGGTGATGTCGCGCGCCGAACTGGTGCCCGCTGCGCCGCGCTACCGCGGTGGCGTGACGCGGGCGGCCACGGAGTGGAATGGGCTGTGCCGCGGCAACCTCGACCGCATGGTCACCGACACCCGCCTGCTGCTGATCGAGGGACTGAAGCTCGCGCAGAAGACCTTCGTCGCTGCCAAGCAGGCGCTGGGCTGGGTGGTCGAGGAACTGGACGAGTTCGTGATCCACCAGGTCAGCCAGGTCCACACCCAGGCGTTCGTGAAGGCCTTCGGGATCGACCCGAAGAAGGTGCTGACCATCTTCAACGAGCACGGCAACATCGGCCCGGCCTCGGTGCCGATCGTGCTGAGCAAGCTGCGCGAGATGGGCCGCCTGAAGAAGGGCGACCGCGTGGCGCTGCTGGGCATCGGCTCGGGCCTGAACTGCTCGATGGCCGAGGTGGTCTGGTAAGCCGCTCCACCGGCGGCGGCATGAAAAAAGGCCCGGGATTCCCGGGCCTTTTTCTTGGGGCAGTGGCAACTCAGATTACGCGGCGAACAACGCCCGCATCTTCTTGAGCGCGTTGGCCTCGACCTGCCGGATGCGCTCGGCGGACACGCCGTACTCGTCGGCCAGCTCCTGCAGGGTGACCTTGTTGCCGTCGTCCAGCCAGCGGCGCATCACGATGTCGCGTGAACGCGCGTCCAGCCCCGCCATGCCCTCGCGCAGCAGCGCCAGCTTGCTGTCTTCCTCGTCCTCGCGCTCGTACGTCTGCGAGGGGTCCTCGCTGTCGGCACGCAGGTAGGCCGCGGGCGACGGCGGCGCATGGTCGTCATCGTCGCTGGCCGGCGCATCGAACCCGATGTCGCGGCCCGACAGGCGCGATTCCATCTCCAGCACCTCGCGCTCGGACACGTTGAGGTCGCGCGCCACCGTGCGCACTTCCTCGGCGTTCATCCAGCCCAGGCGCTTCTTGCTCCTGCGCAGGTTGAAGAACAGCTTGCGCTGCGCCTTGGTGGTGGCGACCTTGACGATGCGCCAGTTCTTCAGGATGAACTCGTGCATCTCGGCACGGATCCAGTGCACGGCGAACGACACCAGGCGCACGCCCTGGTCGGGATCGAAGCGCTTGACCGCCTTCATCAGGCCGATGTTGCCTTCCTGGATGAGATCGCCCAGCGGCAGGCCGTAGCCGTTGTAGCCGCGCGCGACGTGCACCACGAAACGCAGGTGCGAATGCACCAGTTCGCGGGCGGCGTCGAGGTCCTCGTCGGCGTGGAAGCGGCGTGCGAGCGCCTGCTCATCCTCCGCACTCAGCACGGGGATCTGGTGGACGGCATTGATGTACGCGTCCAGCGACCCGAGCGGGCTGGGGACCGGCAGGTTGTTGGCGACCAGGGACTGGGAGAGGGCGATCTGGGTCATGGCGTCGAGTTTAGCAGTGGGTCGGTTCGACTGCTAAAACGCCTCGAAGTTCCGCAGTGTTGCATTCATGGGACGGTGGGCCTCGTCAGGCCGCCGTGAATCCTCACGTGGCGCCGCCCTGCCGGCCGTCAGGCTGGCCCCTTCCGGCCCGTCGGGCCGAGCGGAGGCGGAGGTGACGCATGGGGCGACTGATCGACGGAACCTGGACCGACCAGGGCTACGACACGGCGTCCACGGGTGGCGCCTTCAAGCGTGAGACCAGCCGGTTCCGGCACTGGGTGACACCGCACGGCGCCCCCGGGCCCACCGGCGATGGCGGGTTCAAGGGCGAGCCCGGCCGGTACCACCTGTACGTGTCGCTGGCGTGCCCGTGGGCGCACCGGACCCTGATCTTCCGGCAGCTCAAAGGGCTGCAGGGGATGATCGGCCTCTCCGTGGTGCACTGGTTCATGGGGGCCGAGGGCTGGACCTTCGCCGACGCGCCCGGCACGCGGCCCGACGTGGTCAACGGCGCGCGCTGCCTGCACGAGGTCTACACCCGGGCCGATCCGCATGCGACCGGCCGTGTCACGGTGCCCGTGCTCTGGGACACGCGGCGCGACACGATCGTCAGCAACGAATCGGCCGACATCATCCGTATGTTCAACACCGCCTTTGACGGCGTGGGCGCTTCGCCGGGCGACTACTACCCGGAGGCGCTGCGCGAGGAGATCGACGGCTACAACGCGCGCATCTACGACACCGTCAACAACGGCGTGTACAAGGCCGGCTTCGCCAGCGCGCAGGACAAGTACGACGCCGCCGTGAAGGCGCTGTTCGACACGCTCGACTGGCTGGAGTCGCACCTGACCACCAGACGCTATCTGTGTGGCGACGCGCTGACCGAAGCCGACTGGCGGCTGTTCACCACGCTGCTGCGGTTCGACCCGGTCTACCACGGCCACTTCAAGTGCAACCTGCGCAAGCTGGCCGAGTATCCCGTGCTGCATGCGTACCTGCGCGACCTCTACCAGCACGACGGCGTGCGCGACACGGTCGACTTCGAGCACATCAAGAACCACTACTACCGCAGCCACGACTGGATCAACCCGAGCCGCATCGTCCCGGCCGGGCCGGTGCAGGATCTGGACGCGCCGCACGGACGCGAGGGGCTGGGATAGGCAGGTCGCCGATCACACCCGCGCCCCTGCAGGAGCGGCTTCAGCCGCGATCGTGAATTTGCGGGGTTTCCATGAGGTGGCGTTCGCGGCTGAAGCCGCTCCTACAAGAAGCTGCCGACCACCGCGAGCCCATCACTCGACGGCGAGGGCATCCTTGGGCGGCAGCGACCAGTCGATCGGCTTGAGCCCGCGGCGGGCCAGGTACTCGTTGGCCTTTGAGAAATGCCCGCAACCCAGGAACCCGCGGTGCGCCGACAGCGGCGACGGGTGCGGCGCCTTGAGCACGCGGTGGCGGGCGGTGTCGATCACCGCGCCCTTCTTCTGCGCGTAGCTGCCCCACAGCAGGAACACCAACCCCTCGCGCTCGCGGTTGAGCGTGTCCACGACATGGTCGGTGAAGCCTTCCCAGCCGCGGCCCTGGTGGCTGCCGGCCTGGCCGGCCTCGACCGTCAGCACGCTGTTGAGCAGCAGCACGCCACGCCGCGCCCAGTCCATCAGGTAGCCGTGGTCCGGGCGGACGAATCCGGTGTCGCGCTCCAGCTCCTTGTAGATGTTGAGCAGCGACGGCGGCACGTCCACGCCCGGGCGCACCGAAAAACACAGCCCGTGCGCCTGCCCGGCGCCGTGGTACGGGTCCTGGCCGAGCACCACCACTTTCACCGCATCGAACGGCGTGGCCTCGAACGCGGCGAAGATCTCCGCACCCGGCGGGTAGATGCGCGCACCGTCGGCCTTGCGCTGGCGCAGGTACGCGGCCAGCGCCTGCATGTCGTCGCGCTGCAGGTAGTCGCCGACACGGGCCTTCCAGGAGGCTTCGAGCTGGATGCGGTCGCTGTCCACGCAGATCAGTACCCGGGAAGTCCCCGCAACCGGTCGTACGCGTACGCGCACAGCAGGCCTGCGAACGCGCCGATCATTCCGTACACGCCGATGCGCTCGAACACGAACAGGCCGATGCCGCCTGCGAGGAGAAACCCGGCCAGTGCGAACAGCCCGTGCCGGCGCTGCGTGCGGGCACGTGCCTGCCGGCGTTGCCTGGCATGCATGTCGGACTCGCGTGCCTCCAGTTCAGGATCAAGCAGCGCTTGCGTGGCGGTTTCGGCCTGGGTGCGATCCATCGATGGAACTCCTTGTCGGTCGGGCGGGTGGCATGTCGCCAGAAGCGTCGCGTGGCGCCCGGCGCTCAGGGCAGCTTGGAAAGCCGCAGCTGGAACAGCGTCTTGGTGACCAGCAAGCGCTCCTCGATCGGCTTCAGCACCAGGTCGTTGGCGCCGGCGCGCAGCAGGTTGGACTGGTTGTCGGGGTTGGCGTCACCGGTCATCACCAGCACCGGCAGGCGGCGCTTGCCGTAACCGAAGTCGTTGCGCAGCCGGTCGAGCAGGTCGCTGCCCTCCAGTTCGCCCTTCAGGTAGACGTCGGTCAGCACCAGGTCGGTGCCGATGTCGTCCTGGTGGCGGTGCTGCTCCAGGTACTCGAGCGCTTCCTCGACGCCGACGAAGTGCAGCACGGTGAGCTGCTGGCGCTCGAGCATGCGCTTGGTCGCCAGCGCGACCACCTTGCTGTCCTCGACATACAGCACCCGCGCACCGGGGATCGGCTGCGGCTGCACGTACCCGCGGATGAAGGCGGCCAGCGCGGTGTGGCCCAGCGCCTTGTCGAAGTAGTCGGTGACGTCCTCGGTGAAGCGGCGCGATTCCAGGTGCGCCTGCGCGTCGGCGGAGATCACGATGATCGGGACGTAACGCTGGCCGGCGGCCTCGCGCACGCTGCGCGCCAGCGCGATGCCGTCGCCATCGGGCAGCGACAGGGACGTGGTGACGAGGTCGACGGGTCCGGCGTCCAGCGCGTCGCGCGCCTCGCGGATGCTGCCGCACGACACCACCTCCACGTCGGCGACCTCGCGCTGGAGCACGTCGCCGATCAGCTTGCGCACCAGCTTGCTGCCGTCCACCACCATCACCCGTGGGGCAGGTGCGGCAACATGGCGCAGCGTGGAGGTCTCGTTGGTCACGGCGGTGCTCAGGTGTCGGTGGGGCGCGTCTGGCGCAGGTAATGGCCGGTCACGAGGCCCGCACCCAGCCAGCCCAGTGCGGCCGCGCCCAGCACGATGGCCAGCACGTGCAGCGGCCCGAACCCGCGCAGCGCGAAGTCGCTGCCGTAGCTGGCCGCCAGTTCGGCCAATGGCGCACGCAGCGCGAGCTGGGTGACGGTCAGCAGCACCAGGGCCAACGCCCCCGCGGCCAGGCCGTACCACGCCCCCAGGTACAGGAACGGCCGCCGGATAAAGCCGTCGGTGGCGCCCAGCAACTGCAGCACGCCGATCTCGTCGCGCCGCTGCTGGATATCCAGGCGCACCGTGTTGCCGACCACCAGCACCGCGCCCAGCCCCAGCAGCGCAGCCAGCACGGCCGATAGCCGGAGGCCGAAGCGCAGCCAGCCGTCCAGGCGCTCGCGCCACGCCGCATCGTGCTGGACGACATCGGCTTCGGGCAGCGACTGCAGGCGCTCGGCGAGCACGCGCTCGTCGCCGGCCGGCGTCACCAGCAGCAGGTGCGGCAGCGGGTTCTCGTCCAGGCCGAGGCCCTCCAGCGCGTCCACCGCCTCACCCAGTCCGCCGCGCTCGCGCAACTCGGCCAGGCCCTCATCGGGCGTGCGCAGTTCGACCGCCGCGACATCCGCGTCGGCACGCAGCGTGTCGGCCAGTGCCGTGGCGCGCCCGGCTTCGACGTCCTGTTTCAGGAACACGCTGACCTGGCGCGACTGGCGTACGTCGCCCGCCAGCCGCTCGACATTGGACAGTGCGCCCCACAGGCCCAGCGGCAATGCCAGTGCCACTGCCATCACGCCCACGGTGAGCAGTGTTGCCCAGGGCTTGCCCAGCATGCGGCCAATGCTGGCCACGAAACTGTAGGCGTGGTGGTCCAGCCATGCGCCGACGCGGGAACGGCTGCGCGGCGCGACCTTTTGGGTGGCCGTTGCGGTCATTCCGCCAGGTCCTCCGGGCGGATGTCGTCCAGCAAGCGGCCGTCGCCCAGCACCAGCACGCGCTTGCGCATGCGCTTGACCAGCGCCAGGTCGTGGCTGGCGACCAGCACGCTGGTGCCACGCTCGGGCAGCGCCTCCAGCAGCGCCAGGATCTCGGCCGACAGGGTGGGGTCGAGGTTGCCCGTGGGTTCGTCGGCCACCAGCAGGCGCGGTTCGGTGACCAGCGCGCGCGCGATGCCGACGCGCTGCTGTTCCCCCGCCGACAGTTGCGTCGGCAGCGCGTCGCCGCGGTCGGCCAGCGCGACCTTCTCCAGTGCCACGCGCACGCGCTTGCCGATCTCCGCGCGGGCGGTGCCGCGCAGCAGCAGCGGCAGCCCGACGTTGTCGGCGACGCTGCGATCGGCCAGCAGGCGGTGGTCCTGGAACACGACGCCGACCTCGCGCCGGTGCATGGCGACCTGGCGGCCCCGCACATTGCGCAGGTTGCGCTCGTTGAACAGCACCGTGCCGCGGCTGGCGCGCTCGGAGAGGTGGATCAGCTTGAGCAGGGTGCTCTTGCCGGCGCCGGAGTGCCCGGTCACGAACAGCATCTCGCCGGTGTCGACTTCGAACGTCACCTCGCTCAGGGCCGTGCGGCCGCCGGCGTACTGCTTGCTGACGTTGTCAAAGCGAAGGACGGGCATGGACGGTGGGCGGTCCGGCATCGGGGAGCGGCGAGTATCGCAGATGGAAACGCGCGCCGATGCCTTGCCGGTGCGATGGAGAAATCCGTTCCCTGGAAACGTATACGGCCGGTCGATGGCATCGACCGGCCGTCAGGCGCGCGAGGGCCGCCGCGGCGGCCCCGCGTCAGTGCTGCGAGCGCGGCGCGCGGGTCACCAGCGACTTCAGTCCGCGGCCGATGCGACCCAGCAAACCGGGCTTGTCGCCGGGCGGGGTCGGTGCGGCCGGCGCCCCGGCCTGCGCCTTGCGGGCGTTGACCTGGGTCGGGCCGGACCGGCGCGGGGCCGGTGCGGTTGCAGGCGCGGCGTTGCCGGCTGCTGCAGGCGTCGCCGCCTCGCCCTCGGCCAGCTTGCGGCCACCGCGGCGGCGGCGGCGCTTGCGCGGCGGACGCGCGGCGTCGTCGCCTGTTGCAGGCGCGGCATCGGGCGCCGTGACCGCGGTCTGCGGACGCGGCGCGCGGGCTTCGGCGACACCCGTCTCGGCACCGGCGGCCGCAGCGGTAGCGCCTTCGTCGCGGCGCGGACGACGCGGACGCGGCGCACCGCCCTCACTGCGGCGCTCGCCGCTGCGGCCACGACCGCCGGCACTTCCGCCGGGGCCACGACGCCCACCGCCGCGACGTTCCTCGTCGGCCGCGCGCTGCTCGCGGGCTTCCTTGAAGATTTCGCCGATGCTCTCGGAGTCGTCGCCCTCGCTGCCCTCGGGCACGGCGCGCGGGGTGCGCGGCAGCGCCTTCAGCAGCTCGGCGGTGACCGGCTCGGACGGCAGCTTCTGGTCGATGTAGGCCTCGATGTCCGGCAGGCCCATCGCGTAGCGCTCGCAAGCAAAGCTGATCGCATCGCCCTCGGCGCCCAGGCGCGCGGTGCGGCCGATGCGGTGCACGTAGTCCTCGGCGTCGAACGGCAGGTCGTAGTTGTAGACGTGGCTGACGCCGTCGATGTGCAGGCCTCGCGCGGCGACGTCGGTCGCCACCAGGATCTCCAGCTGGCCGGCCTGGAACTTCTTCAGCAGCGACTCGCGCTTCTTCTGCGGCACGTCGCCGCTCAGCACGCCGACGCGGTAGCCGGCACGCTCCAGCGACCGCGCCACGCGCTCCACGAACGCCTTGGTGTTG
This sequence comes from uncultured Lysobacter sp., assembly GCA_966210725.1. GTDB lineage: Bacteria > Pseudomonadota > Gammaproteobacteria > Xanthomonadales > Xanthomonadaceae > Lysobacter_C. Next base: position 48,309 of record CBIHLN010000011.1, read on the forward strand.
ACGAACACCATGGTGCGTGCGCCCTCGCTGCGCGACAGCAGGCCCAGCAGCAGCGGCAGCTTTTCCTCGTCCGCGGGGTAGTACAGCTTCTGGCGCACACGCGACGCGGTGATGGTCTCGGTTTCGACCACCAGCTTCTGCGGCTCGTTCATGTGCTCGTAGGCCAGCTCCAGCACGCGGTGGCTGAGGGTGGCCGAGAACAGCAGCGTCTGGCGCGTGGTGCGCGCCGGCATCCGGCGCAGCAGGAAGCGGATGTCCTTGATGAAGCCCAGGTCGAACATGCGATCGGCCTCGTCCAGCACGCACATCTCGCAGGCGTGCAGCGACACGACCTTGTGCTGCTTGACGTAGTCGATCAGGCGTCCGGGCGTGGCGATGATGACGTCGGCGCCTTCCTGCAGCAGCGCGCGCTGCTTGTCGTAGTCGACGCCGCCGTAGACGAGCGCGAACTTCAGGCCGAGGTCGGCGCCGAACTTCACCGCGTCCTTGTGGATCTGGATCGCCAGCTCGCGCGTCGGCGCCAGGATCAGGGCGCGCGGGTCTTCGGGCTTGCGCTCGGCCAGCGCCGGCTGCGTCAGCAGGCGGTTCATCACCGCGACCAGGAAGGCGAGCGTCTTGCCGGTGCCGGTCTGCGCCTGGCCGGCGACGTCGCCGCCCTTGAGCGCCACCGGCAGGGTCATGGCCTGGATCGGGGTGCAGCGGGTAAAGCCGGCGGCCTCCAGGCCGGCCAGCAGGGTGGGGTGCAGTTCGAACGAGTCGAACGTGATGTCGGTCAGGGGTTTGTCGCTCATGCGGTTCAGGTATCCGGCGCGCGGTGGCGCGCAGTGGTGGGCGCTTGCACGGCCGGCACGGGCCACGCAGACTGCCGGGGGTCGGCCAGTTGCGTCCTGACCGCAGGCGCGGCGCCTTGAGGGCCCCGCGAAACGCCCCAGTTTAGCGCACTGGCACGTCCGGCCCCGCGCCGGGCGGTCGCCGCGGCCGACCCGCCACCCCAGAACCGCACCGCAGGAGCCTCCCGTGAGCGAGAAAGTGATGCATGTCGGCGATGCCGATTTCGACAGCGCCGTGCTGCAGTCCTCCGAACCCGTCCTGGTCGATTTCTGGGCCGAGTGGTGCGGGCCCTGCAAGATGATCGCACCGGCCCTGGACGAACTGGCCGAGGCGTACGACGGCCGGGTCAAGATTGCCAAGGTCAACGTCGACCACAACCGCACCACGGCCATGAAATACCACGTGCGCTCGATCCCGATGCTGCTGCTGTTCAAGGACGGCCAGGTCCAGG
>CBIHLN010000012.1:0-49253 GCA_966210725.1 uncultured Lysobacter sp.
GGCACCCGCGTCGATCGATACCGTTGCTGCCTTCCGGCCCTGGCGGGGTTTTCGATCTAGCGTCGCGAGGGGCCGACGGGGCCACCATAGGACGGCGCGATACTGGATCGCACGTGCGGCGGTGGCGTGTGGACCACCTCGCGGGAAACTGGCGGAGAGAGGGGGATTCGAACCCCCGAAGCGCGGTTTAGACGCTTACACACTTTCCAGGCGTGCTCCTTCAACCACTCGGACACCTCTCCGGACCGCAGGGCGCGCCATCGGCACGCCTGCGGGGCGCAAAGTCTAGTCGCCGGCGCCGCCGGCCACAAGGCGGCCGCCTGAATTGCCGCAGGTGGTGCCCGACCCGCACGGTGGACAGGCCGGGTCGCTGCGGGCGACGTGGCACAATGCCCGCCTGCCGACGGGGCGCCTGCGCGAGCGCGCGGCCCACCTCCCGCCGGCACGTCCCGCTCGACTGAAGGGTCCGATGTCCTACCTCGTCCTTGCACGGAAATGGCGCCCCCGGCGCTTCGCCGAACTGGTCGGCCAGGAGCACGTGGTGCGCGCGCTGACCAACGCGCTCGACAGCGGCCGGCTGCACCACGCGTTCCTGTTCACCGGCACCCGCGGGGTCGGCAAGACCACCATCGCCCGCATCTTCGCCAAGTCGCTCAACTGCGAGCAGGGCACGTCGGCGGAGCCGTGCGGCGAGTGCGGTGCGTGCCGTGACATCGACGCCGGCCGCTTCATGGACCTGCTGGAGATCGACGCGGCCAGCAACACCGGCGTGGACGACGTGCGCGAGGTGATCGAAAACGCCCAGTACATGCCCGGCCGCGGCCGCATGAAGGTGTACCTGATCGACGAGGTGCACATGCTGTCGAAGGCGGCGTTCAACGCGCTGCTCAAGACGCTGGAAGAGCCGCCGGGCCATGTGAAGTTCCTGCTGGCGACCACCGACCCGCAGAAGCTGCCGGTTACCGTGCTGTCGCGCTGCCTGCAGTTCAACCTCAAGCGGCTGGACGAGGAACAGATTTCCGGCCAGATCACGAAGATCCTGGAGGCCGAGGGCATCGCCGCGGAGGCCGGCGCGGTGCGCCAGCTCAGCCGCGCCGCCGATGGCAGCCTGCGCGACGGCCTGTCGCTGCTGGACCAGGCGATTGCCTATACGGGTGGCGAGCTGACGGACGCATCGGTGGCCACCATGCTGGGCACCGTCGACCGTACCCGCGTCGGCGCGCTGCTGCAGGCGCTGGCCGCCGGCGACGGTGCCGCGCTGATGGACGAGGTCGCCGCGCTGGCGGAGTTCTCGCCGGACTGGGCCAGCGTGCTGGACGCACTCGGCGAGGCCTTGCACCGCGTCCAGGTGCGCCAGCTGGTGCCGGGCGCGGCTGCCGACGGCGAGGGCGTGGATGTCGAGGCGCTGGCCTCGCAGCTGCGGCCCGAGGTGGTGCAGCTCTGGTACCAGATGGCGCTGCACGGGCGTCGCGATCTGCCCTTGGCCCCGAGCCCGCGGGCCGGATTCGAGATGTGCGTGCTGCGCATGCTGGCGTTCCGCCCGGCCGGCAGCGGTGATGTCGCCCGTGTGCCGGAGGCGGTGCAGGGTGCGGGCCAAGCGTCGCAGGCGGTTGCCGCCGCGGCACCGTCGGCGCCGGAGGTGGCGCCCGCATCGCCGGAACGCGCGAGCGGAGACACCCAGGTGGCCGTGGAAAACACCGGCATGCCTGCCGCTATCGAAGTCGCGCCGTCGGCCCGCCAGGTTGTCGAGGCAGATCGCCCGCGCCCCGTGTCAGGGGTGTCGTCGATGTCCGCCCCGGCCGCACCGTCGTTGTCGCCAGGTCCCGAGGCCAGCGCGGGTGCGCGACCGGCCCCCGCGGACGTGGCCGCAGCCGTGGGCCAGCTGTCCGGGACCGATGACTGGCACGCCCTGCTCGACAGCGGAGCGCTCAAGGGTCCCGCGAAGCTGCTGGCCGAGCACGTCGGCTTCCTGGGCTTCGAGGAGGGCGTCGTGCGGCTCAGCCTGCCGGCCTCCGACGAACACCTGCGCACCGGTCCGTCGGTGCGGATGCTGGGCGATGCACTCGCCAGCGCCCTGGGCGGCAACCCCCAGATCCGCTTCGAGTCGGCGGCCGAGCCGGTCGAGTCCGTGCGCGAACGGAAGGAGCGCGTGCGCGACGAGCGCCAGAACGAGGCCGAAGCCGCCTTCATGGCCGACCCCGACGTGCAGCGGCTGATCGCCCGGCACGGCGCCCGTATCGTCCCCGATTCGATCCGACCGTTCGACGGCGCCTGAGCGCCGCCGCGTCCCCACACTCCCCATCGAAGGAACCCACGCCATGCGCGGAAACATCGCCCAACTCATGCAGCAAGCGCAGAAGATGCAGGAAAACATGCAGCGCGCGCAGGAGGAACTGGCCCAGCTCGAAGTCACCGGCAATGCCGGCGGCGGCATGGTCAACGTCACCCTGAGCGGCCGCATGGAGTGCCGCAAGGTGCGCATCGACCCCAGCGTCCTGTCGGACCCGGAGATGGCCGAGGACCTGGTGGCCGCCGCGTTCAACGACGCGGTCAACAAGGCCAACGCCGCCGCGCAGGAGCGCATGGGCTCGGCCACCGCCGGCATGCAGCTGCCGCCGGGGATGAAGCTGCCGTTCTGAGGCATGTCGCTTCTCGAACAACTGATTGACGCGTTCCGCGTCCTGCCCGGCGTCGGGCAGAAGTCGGCGCAGCGCATGGCCTACCACGTGCTCGAGCGTGAGCGCGCGGGCGGGCGCCGCCTGTCCGAGGCACTGGCCGCGGCGGTCGAGCGCATCGGCCACTGTGCGCGCTGCCGCGACTTCAGCGAGACCGAGGTGTGCGCGACGTGCGCCAGTGCCGCGCGCGACGTGCACCAGCTGTGCGCGGTGGAATCGCCGGCCGACCGCCTGGCGATCGAGCAGGCGACCGGCTACCGGGGCCTCTATTTCATCCTGCAGGGCCGATTGAGTCCGCTCGACGGCATCGGCCCGCGCGAGCTCGGTCTGGACCGACTGGCCGAGCGCTTGGCCGAGGGCGAGGTCCAGGAGCTGATCATCGCCACCAACCCCACGGTGGAAGGCGAGGCGACCGCGCACTACCTCGCGCAGCTGGCGCGCAAGCACGGTGTACGGCCGAGCCGGCCCACGCACGGCGTGCCGCTGGGCGGAGAGCTGGAGTACGTGGACCGCGGCACGCTGTCGCACGCCTTCGGCAGCCGGAGCGAAATGCCGGGCTGAGTGGTAGCGTCTGCGGCCCCATTTCCGCGCACGAAATCGTGCACGCCCCACTCAAGGAGCCCGCGATGAGCGACACCATCTTCGACCGGATCATCCGACGCGAGATCCCGGCCGACATCGTCTTCGAGGACGAACACCTGATCGCCTTCCGCGACATCGCCCCGCAGGCGCCGGTGCATGTACTGTTCGTGCCCAAGACGCCGATCGCGACCCTCAACGACCTCCAGCCCGACCAGGCCGCCATCGTAGGTCGCCTGGCGCATGCCGCGGCCGAGTACGCCAGGCGCGAAGGGTTCGCCGAGGACGGCTACCGCGTGGTGATGAACTGCAACGGCCATGGCGGGCAGACCGTCTTCCAGATCCACCTGCACCTGCTCGCGGGCGCACCGCTCGGCCGGTTCGGCACGCGCGAGGCGTAAACGCGGTTTTCCGCGGGCGCCGTCTTCGGGATCGGCGCGCTGGGCACGGCCTCGGCGGCAACCGTGCTCGCCGCGATCAAGGCGTGCTCAGGGCCGCCTTACCACCAGCCCCACCACGGCCAGGGGGCGGGACGGGTGATCACGTCCACCTGCTCGCGCACCGGCCACAGGTAGACGACGTCGGCGTCCACACGCGGGAACCGGTAGTCGTAGCCGCCGATCTTGCGCGTCTCGTAGCCGCTGATGCGCCCGGTGAACGTGACCTCGCGGTTCTTTTCGAACACGGCCGGGTCGTAGAAGCCGGTGCGGCAGGCAATGAAGCGGCCGCCGGTGTCGTCGCTGGCCCAGTACGGGCGCGCCGTCACGCCCAGTCGCGTGGCGATCATCTCGAAGCATGTGCTGTCGGGTTGCGGCTCGACCTGGACGATGCGGCCGCCCCATCGCACCACGGCGCCGGTGCGGTCGCTCTCGGCCGCCTCGCGCGGCGTGAAGGGGGCGAACTCCCCCTGCAGCGGTCGCGGTTGCGATGCGCAGGCGGCCAGCAGCACCGTGGCGGCGAGCGCGGTCAGCGGGATCTTCATCGGCGGTCTCCAGTCGGTCGGTGGGGTCGCGGGCCGCCCGGGCGGTGCGCGCGCAGACGGCGCACCAGCCCGCGGGTGGCATCGCGCCCCGGGGTGGGGGCAGCGTAGCGCCAATCGCTGAACTCTTCGCTGAGCGCGTTCAGTTCGGCGGCGAGGTGCGGATGGGCTCTGCCCACGCGTGCCGCCCAGTCGCTCGCCGTCTCATGCGGCATCCGCTCCAGGCCCAGCCGCGCGTAGCGGTGGCCGACGGCGTGCCAGGCCCGTAGCACCGGGTCGCGCTCGCGCTCGCCGCGGCGGCTCAGCCAAGCCATCCACAACAGCGCCAGCGCCGCCGCCAGCGAGAACAGCGCCGTCAGACGCGCGCCGTCCATGTTCCCGAGGCCGAGTGGGCGGAACAACTGGCGCTGCCGGTTGGCATCGAAACCCAGGACGAAGTCGTTCCAGCCCCGGCGCAGCCAGTCCGTCATGTCGAGCATGGGTGACAGGCCACCGGCATCGCCGAACAGTCCGCCACCCACGCCCGCACGGTCCTCGATCGTGTCGTAGATGCGCTCGGGCGCGACCGCGGCGGTCGGGTCGGCGCGCACCCAGCCGCGGCCCTCCAGCCAGACTTCGGCCCAGGCGTGCGCGTCCAGCCGCCGCACGATCCAATAATTGCCGAAGCGGTTGTAGTAGCCACCGGTGTAGCCGGTGACCACGCGCGCCGGGATGCCGGCCGCGCGCATCAGCACGACGAAGGACGAGCTGAAGTGTTCGCAGAAGCCGGCCTGCTCGTCGAACAGGAACTCGTCGACCGAGTGCCGGCCCAGCAACGGCGTGCCCAGCGTGTAGGCGAAGTCGTTGCGGATCCAGGCCATCGCGCGCTCGACGATGGCCACGTCGTCGCTGCCTGCTTCACGGCGCCACTGCCGGGCCAGGGCGACCGTGCGCGGGTTGAAGCCTTCGGGCAAGGCCAGCGCGGCGTTGCGCAGGGTGCGGCGCAACTCGGGCTCGTAGCGGCGCGGCGGTGCGGACTGGATGCGCCAGCGGCTCAGCGAGGTGAGCGGGCGCCGCACGTGCAGGCCGTGGTCCAGCGACAGGCGCGCGCCGTCCGGTGCCGCCAGCGGCAGGTCGAGGGCGACCAGCTGGCGCTGGTCGGTGGCCTCCAGTTCGATGCGGTAGTCCCAGCGCACGTCGCCGGGCACCATCGGCGCCGCGGGCAGCCCACGGAACCAGCCCGGTTGCGTCCACTCGCGTCCGTCGAAGTCCCACAGCACCGGGCCGCGCCAGTACATCTGCTGCACCGGTGGCGTGTCGCCGAAGAACTGGACCCGCAACGCCGGCGAGTCGTCGCTCATCAGCTCGACCCATTCACCGGGCCGCATGCTGTCCGACAGGCCCGGCCGCGACAGCGCGCGCTCCGGCACGCCCCACAGCGGCGTGCCCAGCCGCGGGAACAACCAGAACGCGGCCAGGGCCAACGGCAACCCGACCGCCATCAGCCGGCCGATCGCCAGCAGGCGGTCGCGGATCCGGGGCCGGTGCGCGGTGTCTCCGGACTCCAGGTCCGCCAGGCGCAACAGCGCGAGCAGCACCCCGATGGCGGCCAGCAATCCCAGGGCGAGGGCGAGGGGGCCTTGGTCGAGCAGGAACGTGGCGAACGGCGCGAACAGCGCGAACCCGAGCAGGCTGCGTCCATCGCGCAGGTTGAAGGTTTCCGCCGGCTTGGCGGCCAGCATCGCGGCCAGCAGCGCGCAGCCGCTGTCGCGGCCGACCGCGAAGCCGGTGAGGTTGAGCACGATGGCCAGCAGCGCCAGCGTCAGCAGCAGGCGCAGCGGCGCGGGCATCGGCTTGCGCCACGACAGCGCGGTAACGACGGCGGCTGCCGCGGCGATCGCGACGCCGATCGACCGGGGCAGTTGCAGCAGCAACGGCAACAGGCCCAGGCTTGCGGCGGCCAGCACGGCGCGTCGCGTCGAGGCATCGAGCATCAGTGGGACGCGCGCGTCAGCCATGAGGCATCAGTGCGAGTGCACGAAGGCAGGCGTGGCGATACGCAGGCCCATGGTCCGGACCGAGCGCCGGCTGCGCGGGCAGCGACAACCGGTAGCGCCGGCCGTCGCGTTCGGCTTCGTCGACCCACCGTGCGAGGCGCGCGATGCGGTCCTCGTGGGCCAGACCGCGCAGTTCGTGCCAGTCCAGTACCACGTCTGCGCCTTGCGGCTGTTCGTACTCGCGCACTAGCAGCGTGTCGCGGCGCGCCGACGGCTTCCATGCGATGGCACGGCGGCTGTCACCGGGCCGGTAGCTGCGCAGGTGGTGCAGCTCGTCGCCGCTGGGATGCAGGCGGGCCTGCACCTGCTCGCCGCGACCGGCCGGCAGCGGCGGGCCCGACGCTTCGGGTCGCGGATAGACCAGCACGGGCGACTCCGGCCAGACATACGCCCACGCGCGGGCCAGGCCGAGCGGGCGCGTGGTCCAGACCTGCAGGCGAGGCAGGTCCAGCCAGCCGCGTCGCGTGGTCCGCAGGAGCAGGCCGGCTTCCCCGTGCCCGGCCGACAGGTGCAGGCGGGCGGTCTCGGGGTCGCCCGCACCATGGCCCCACGCGACGCCGAGCCCGCGGCGGCTCCGGTCGCTTGCCGCACGCGCGTGGACGCGCAGTGGCATGGGCTGGCCGGCGGGCACCGGTTCGGCGTCAATGGCGGTGACCTCGAGCCCGCTCAACTGGAGTTGCGCCGCGATCAGGCTGGCCAGCCCCGCGCCCGCCAGGAGCAGGCCGAGCATCAGGGCGGGGTTGTTGTTGTAGTTCAGTGCGCCCAGCAGCATCGCCGCCAGTAGCACACCGTAGAACAGGCCGAAACGGGTCGGCAGCACGTACACGCGGCGCCGGTCGAACCGCACCGGCAGGGCTTCGGGCTGGCGCGGCCGCGCCCACGCCAGCATCCGGTCGCGCAGGGCAGCCAGCGGGGCGCCCAGCGCGTCGCGCAACGCACGCACGCCGATCAGTCCACCGGCACGGCGTGCAGGATCGCCTTGGCCAGCGCCGCGTCGCTGCCGGCATCGGCATCGGCCACCAGCCGGTGCGCGGCGACGGCGCCGAACAGCGTCTGGACGTCTTCGGGCACGACATGGCCGCGGCCCAGCAACAGCGCATGCGCGCGCGCGGCGCGCAACAGTGCCAGCCCGGCCCGTGGCGAGAGGCCCACCCGCACGCCGGCGTGCCTACGGCTGCGTGCCAGCAGTGCCTGCACGTAGGCGATCAGCGCATCGCTGGCGTGGATGGCCTGCACCGCGCGCCGTGCTTCGCGCACCTGTTCGACGTCCAGCAGGGGCAGGGTCGAGGCGATCATTGCGCGGCGGTCGCTGCCGGCCAGCAGGTCGCGCTCGGCCTGTTCGCCCGGGTAGCCCAGCGCCAGGCGCAGCAGGAAGCGGTCCAGCTGCGAGTCCGGCAGCGGATAGGTGCCCGACAGGTCGACCGGATTCTGCGTGGCGATGACGAAGAACGGGTCGGGCAGGGCATGGGTGATGCCGTCGACGGTGACCTGGTGCTCGGCCATGGCTTCGAGCAGCGCGCTCTGCGTGCGCGGCGGCGCGCGGTTGATCTCGTCGGCCAGCAGCACCTGGGTGAACACCGGGCCTTCGTGGAACTCGAAGCGTCGCGATTGCGGCTCGAACACCGACACGCCCAGCACGTCCGCCGGCAGCAGGTCGGAGGTGAACTGCACGCGCTGGAAGTCCAGCCCGAGCGTGGCGGCCAGCGCATGCGCCAGCGTGGTCTTGCCCAGCCCGGGCAGGTCTTCGATCAGCAGGTGGCCGTCCGACAGCAGTGCGACGAACGCCAGGCGCACCTCCATCGGCTTGCCCAGCACCAGCGCGTTGACCTGCGTCTGCGCCTCGTCAAGGGCGGTGCGCAGCGGGTCGGGTAGCATGCGCGCGGTCGAAGGGGATGCCGCCATCGGGTGGGTCTCCTTTTTGTTCACTTCGAGTGTAGCGAGGTCGCCCGTCCATGCGGGAAGAGTCGGTGGCACAGCGCACGTTCTGGGTGCTGTTCGCGGTCGTGTTGCTGGTCAAGACGCTGGTGGCCGCGCGCCTGCCGTTGTTCGTGGACGAAGCGTTCTACTGGCTGGAAGGCCAGCGTCTGGCAGCGGCGTACTCGGACCTGCCGGGCCTGACCGCATGGCTGACACGGCTGGGCGTCACGCTCGGCGGCGACCATCCGCTTGCGCTGCGTGCGCCGTTCCTGGTCATCGCGGCTTTGGTCCCGTTGATGGTGGTGCGGATCGCATCGCGCGAATTCGGGCCGGTGCGCGGCTGGCAGGCGGGCAGCTTCGCGTTGCTGCTGCCGTTGGCCGGCACGCTGGGGTTGATGGCCCTGCCGGATGCGGCGATGGCGCTGGCCACGCTGTTGTGTGTCGACGCCGGTGCGCGCCTGTTGCGTCAGGTCACCGCCGGTGCCGCGCTGGAGCTCGCACTTGGACTGGCGATGGGCGCGCTGAGCCACTACCGCTTCATCGCGGTGATCGGGGTGGGGCTGGTCGCGCTGCTGCTGTTGCCCGACGGACGCCGCGTGCTGCGCGACGTGCGCGTCTGGACCGCGATCGCCTTCGGTGCCGCCGCGTGGACGCCGCTGGTGGTGTGGAACCTGGACAACGCCGATGCAGGCCTGCGCTTCCAGCTGGTCGAGCGTCACCCGTGGGCGTTCCACGCCGAAGGCCTGTGGTTCATCGCGATCCAGGCGCTGCTGGTCTCACCGTTGCTGTTCGCCGCACTCGCCACGGCGGCCTGGCGTGGACATCGCAGCCCGCTGCCGGCCTCGCGCTACTTCGCGCTGCTCGGCGGCCTCGTGGTGCTGGGGTTCTTCGGGCTGGGTTTCTTCGCCGACACCGAGCGCGTCAGCTTCCATTGGCCCCTGCCGGGCTACCTCGCGCTGCTGCCCCTGCTGCCGCTGGTGCTGTCGCAATGGCCGCGCTGGCTCCGCAGCCTGACGTGGGTCATGGCGGCAGCGGGCCTGGTGGCGACGCTGGGCTACTACGTGGCGGTGTCCACGCCCGAGGTCCGCGCCCGCACCGCAGCCGAAAAGTGGTACCCGTCCAATTTCGCCGGTTGGGACACGCTGGCCGGGGCGGTGCGCGACGAACTGCGCGACATGCCGCCCGACACCCAGGTGGTGGCCGACAACTTCAAGGTGGGTGCCGAACTGGGGTTCGCGCTGGGCGATGCCGCCATCCCGGTGCTCGACCACCCGCTCAACCACCGCCACGGCCGCGCCCCCCAGTTGCGGCTGTGGGGGCTGCAGACCAAGGGCCGCGAGGAGTGGGCGGACGCGCCCGTGTTGCTGGTGGCAGGCGTCAGCGAGGTCCAGTACAAGCACCTGCTGGAGCACTACCACCGCTTGTGCGAAGCCGTCGGGCCGCTACCGCCGCCGCGCGTGCTCAACATCGACCACGGCCGCCAGCGTTTCCTCATGTTCCGGTTGGACGGTCGCGCCAGGCAGGGCCCGTGCGTGGCGCCTGCCATGGCATGGCTGGATCGCCCGGAGAGTGGCGCCACGGTAGGGCGCCGACTCGAGCTCGAAGGCTGGGCCTTCAAGGACGGCGTTGGCCTGGCGCGGGTGGACGTGCTGCTGGACGGGACCGTGGTCGGCAATCTCCGGTATGGCGTCGAGAACCCGGGCGTGGCGCGCTTCTGGCGGATCTCCAACGACCCGCAGCATCCACGCGTGGGCATGCGCGGCACCGTGGATCTGGGTGATGTGGAGCCCGGGCGTCACTGGCTGGGCCTTCGCCTGCATGGTCACGACGGCAGCGTCGAGGACTGGTCCGAAGTGCCGGTAAACGTCGAGCCGACGCGCTGACCGCTCAGGCGCGGTGCTCAGGGCACGCGAAAGCCGGCCTCGCGCAGGTGCCGGGCTGTTGCGATCAGGGGCAGGCCGACCAGTGCCGTCGGGTCGCGGGTCTCGATTGCGTCGAACAACCCGATGCCCAGCCCCTCGCACTTGAAACTGCCGGCGCAGTCGAGCGGCTGCTCGACGTCGACATAGCGTTCGATCTCGCCGCGCGACAGGGCGCGAAAGCGGACCACCGTCAGGTCGATCGAATGCAGGCAGGCGTGATCGTCCTCGTCGGTGTGGCGGAACAGGCACACGGCGGTGTGGAAATGCGCTTCGCGGCCTGACAGGGCCTCGAGCTGCGCGATGGCGGCATTGCGCCGATGCGGCTTGCCCAGCGCCTGGCCGTCCAGTTCGGCCAGTTGGTCGGATCCGATGACCCAGGCACCGGGTTCCAGTCGCGCGACGGCCTCGGCCTTGGCCCGCGCGAGACGCGATGCGGTCTCGCGGGGCGGCTCACCGGCGAGCGGGGTTTCGTCCACCTGCGGCGCGCGGGTCCCGAATGGAACCCGCAGGCGCCCCAGCAGCTCGCGTCGGTACGGCGAGGTGGAGCCCAGGATCAGGGCAGGGGGCTGCGGGGTGCTCATCGTCAGGCCGGACCGGCGTCACTCATGCCGCGGAGGCGCGGGCCTGCTCGATCCGGTTCAGCTGCTGGTCGATGCGCTGCCGGGCGGCGTCGATCTCGCAGCGCACCTCCGCCAACTGGGCGATGCTGGCGCCGTCGCCGTGGTCGCGGAGCCACAGCCGCTGGCGGAGCATCTCCCGCATGGCATCGCGGACCGGGTCCTGAACGTCGTCACCGACGACCGCTTCGATCTCCTCGCGGGCCTGGCGCAGGCGGTGCTCGAGGGCATCGGCCGCGTCCAGCACCTCCCGGACGGCCTGTTGGCGGCGCCCCCCGCGTCGCCGCAGGGCCAGCACCAGCAGGCCCGCGAGCAGCGTGAAGGTCATGAAGAGAAGCGTTGCGGCCACGGCATGGACGGCGGGGAATGAACGGCCAGTCTGCCGCGCCACCCCGATGCGGGCAAATCCAGCCGCAACCCGCCGGCCTGCAAGGGTTTTTCGTTTGACAGCGGGTGGGGCGGTCCTTAACATTCCCCGGCTTATGCCTGCCGATGAGCCGTTCCGCACTGACGCAAGCCGCGATGCCCTGGATATCGGGCGCATGGTGGCGGCACGTCGGCGTGTTGAAGGGCGCCTTCCGCTCTCGGCGTTGACCCGGCTGGCCGACAGCCTGGTCGACACCCGCGGCGAGGTGGTCTACGCGCTGCAGTTCGATACCGACACCTTCAAGGTGCCCTACGTCGAGCTGCAGGCCGAAACCGCGCTGCCGTTGCTGTGCCAGCGCACGTTGCAGCGGTTCGAATTGCCGGTCCGGATCGAGCAGCGGCTCGGCCTGATCCGTGACGAGGCCGACGAGGCGGCACTGCCGCCCGGCTACGAGCCGCTGCTGGTGCCGGACGACGGCATGGTGCACGCGGCGGAGCTGGTCGAGGACGAGCTGATCCTGGCCGTACCGGTGGTGCCGGTGTCCCCGGGCACCGAGGCGATGGAGCAGGACTGGCCGGCGCCTGAAGAAGAAGTTGAACGCGCCAACCCGTTCGCGGCGTTGGCGGCCCTGAAAGACAAACGAAACGAGTAGTGGCCCCGGGTCCCTGATCACCCGTTTTTTCCTTGGAGCAAGACCATGGCTGTCCAGAAATCCCGCGTCTCCCCGTCCAAGCGTGGCATGCGTCGTTCGCACGATGCGCTGTCGAGCAAGCAGCTGGCGACCGACCCGACCACCGGTGAGACCCACCTGCGCCACCACGTCACCGCCGACGGCTACTACCGCGGCAAGAAGGTGATCGACACCAAGTCGCAGGTTGCCGACGAGGAGTAAGCCTCCGTCGTCCGCGCGCGGCCGGCGATACCGTCGCGCGCAGCCGCGGTGCCCGCTTCGCGGCACCGGCGGCGGTTGCATCCCTGCCGGTGTCCCGGCAGGGGCCACCCCACTGGGGATTGCCTGTCCGGGCCAGCGGTGGATCCCGCCGCGCATGCCGGCGGTTCCAGCCTTCCAATGGCCCAGGCCGCGAAACCGGCCCCGGACACCTGACGCGGGAACCGTAGATGACCGATCGCGCTGCATCCGCTCCTTCCGTTCCGGCCGGTGGCGTCTACGCCCGCATTGCCGGCACCGGCAGCTACCTGCCTGAAAAGGTCCTGACCAACGAGGACCTGTCCAAGCTGGTCGATACCAGTGACGAGTGGATCGCCGCCCGCACGGGCATCCGCGAGCGCCACGTGGCCGCCGAAGGCGAGACCACGGGCGACCTCGCCTACCACGCCTCGATCCGTGCGCTGGAAGCCGCGGGCGTCGACGCCTCCGAGCTCGACCTGATCGTGCTGGGCACCACCACGCCCGATCTCATCTTCCCGTCCACCGCCTGCCTGCTGCAGCACCGGCTGGGTGCCAACGGCTGCCCGGCGTTCGATGTCAACGCGGCATGCTCGGGCTTCGTCTATGCGCTGACTATCGCCGACAAGTTCATCCGCTCGGGTGCCGCGCGCACGGCGCTGGTGGTGGGCTCGGAAACGCTGACCCGCATGCTCGACTGGTCCGACCGCGGCACCTGCGTGCTGTTCGGCGACGGCGCCGGCGCGGTGGTCCTCAAGGCCGATACCGAGACCGGCATCCTCAGCACCCACATGCACGCCGATGGCGGCAAGAAGGAATTGCTCTGGAACCCGGTGGGCGTGTCGGTGGGGTTCAAGCGAGAGGAGCACAACGCCGGCGTGCGCGTGCTGATGACCGGCAACGAGGTCTTCAAGCATGCGGTGAAGGCGCTCGATTCGGTGGTCGAGGAAACGCTGGAGGCCAATGGCCTGGACCGGCACGACATCGACTGGCTGATCCCCCACCAGGCCAACCTGCGCATCATCGAGGCCACCGCCAAGCGGCTGGACATGCCGATGGACCGCGTCGTGGTCACGGTCGACAAACACGGCAATACGTCGTCGGGTTCGGTGCCGCTGGCGCTGGACGAGGCGGTGCGTTCGGGTCGCGTGCAGCGTGGCCAGCTGCTGCTGCTGGAGGCGTTCGGCGGCGGCTTTACCTGGGGCTCGGCGCTGCTGCGCTACTGAGCGGCCGCCGTTCGAACCTGCCGAGGGATCTGCGTCATCGCCGAAAGGCGGTGGCTTCAGGTCCCTCGCTGCATTCCGGTCTGCAGCTTTCCGGCCAGGCGTCAACTGTACGCGCGGGTACAGACGCCCCCGCGCATTCGCTCGTATCATGGCGCGTTCTCAACGCAGGGAACCGCGCGTGACTGAACCCACCCCCGCTTCGACCGACCCGCAACTGGCCTTCGTGTTCCCCGGCCAGGGCTCGCAGTCGCTGGGCATGCTGGCCGAACTGGCCGAGGCGAGCCCGGTTATCGAACAGGCGTTCGCCGAGGCGAGCGAAGGCGCCGGCGTCGATCTGTGGTCGATCGCCCGGACCGGTCCCGAAGAACAGCTCAACCAGACCGAATTCACCCAGCCTGCGCTGCTGGCCGCAGGTGTCGCCGTGTGGCGGCTCTGGAACGAGCGCGGTGGCGCACGGCCGGCGCAGCTGGCCGGCCACAGCCTGGGCGAGTACGCCGCGCTGGTCGCGGCCGGCACGCTGTCGTTGTCCGATGCGGCGCGCCTCGTGCGCCTGCGTGGCCAGCTCATGCAGGACGCGGCCCCTCCGGGGACCGGTGCCATGGCCGCCGTGCTCGGTGCTGAGGACGCGCTGGTGCAGGAGGTCTGCGACTCGGTGTCGGGCAAGGAAGTCGTGGTGCCCGCCAACTTCAATTCGCCCGGGCAGATCGTCATCGGCGGGCACGCCGAGGCCGTCGAGCGCGCGCTGGCCTTGCTGGCCGAGCGTGGCGTGCGCAAGGCGGTGAAGCTGGCCGTGTCGGTGCCTTCGCACACGCCGCTCATGCGCGAGGCCGCCAACCGCCTGGCCGAGGCGATGAAGGACATCGACTGGCAGGCGCCATCGCTCCCGGTGGTCCAGAACGTCGATGCCGAGGTGCACGACGGCACTGAATCCATCCGTGACGCGCTGGTTCGCCAGTTGTACCTGCCGGTGCAGTGGACCGGCTGCGTGCAGGCGCTGGCCGCGCGCGGTGCGACACGCGTCTACGAGTGCGGCCCGGGCAAGGTGCTGACCGGCCTGGTCAAGCGCATCGACAAGTCGCTCGAGGCGCGGGCGTTGGGGGCTGGGGCCGATATCGACGCCGCGCTGGCGCATCCGAATTGACCCGATGCGGGTTCACCCGGCGATCGTGGCGCGGTTCGCGGGTGAAGCCGCTCCTACATCTGAAAGCAAGGATTTTCCATGAGCGAACAACTCCTGAAGGGTGAAATCGCCCTCGTCACCGGCGCCAGCCGCGGCATCGGTGCCGCGATCGCCGACGAGCTGGCCGCGCAGGGCGCGACGGTGATCGGTACCGCGACGTCCGAGGCCGGCGCGAAGGCGATCGGCGAGCGGCTGGCGGGCCAGGGCGGCCATGGCCGCGTGCTGGACGTAGCCGACCCGGCTTCGGTCGAGGCGCTGATCGACGGCATCGCCAGCGATATCGGCCCGGTCTCCATCCTCGTCAACAATGCCGGCATCACCCGCGACAACCTGCTGATGCGGATGAAGGACGAGGACTGGCAGGCGATCCTCGACACCAACCTCACCAGCGTCTACCGCACCAGCAAGGCGGTGATGCGCGCGATGATGAAGGCGCGCAAGGGCCGGATCATCAACATCGCCTCGGTGATCGGCGTGACCGGCAATGCCGGGCAGGCCAACTATGCCGCCGCCAAGGCCGGCATCATCGGTTTCAGCAAGTCGATGGCGCGGGAGATCGGCAGCCGCGGCATCACCGTCAATGTCGTGGCGCCCGGTTTCATCGACACCGACATGACCCGGTCCCTGCCCGAGGACGCCAGGAAGGGCATGCTCGACCAGATCGCCCTGGGTCGCCTGGGCGAGCCGGCCGACATCGCGCGTGCGGTGGCGTTCCTGGCCGGCCCGTCGGCCGCCTACATCACCGGCGAGACCCTGCACGTCAACGGCGGTATGTACATGCCGTGACCGCACGTGCGCCACCCGGCGCATGGGCCCAGGAAGGGCCGGCAACCCATTGATCGAAAAGGCGTTTCCCGCACGTTCGCGATCGCCGCCGATTCAATTAGACTATTCCATCGAAAAATCCCGCCCCGGGAGGAGTGAGCACAGATGAGCAGCATCGAAGAGCGCGTCAAGAAAATCGTCGTCGAACAGCTGGGCGTCAAGGAAGAGGAAGTCACCAACAACGCTTCGTTCGTCGACGACCTCGGCGCGGACTCGCTCGACACCGTCGAGCTGGTGATGGCCCTCGAGGAAGAGTTCGAGTGCGAGATCCCGGACGAGGAAGCCGAGAAGATCACCTCGGTGCAGCAGGCGATCGACTACGTCAAGGCGCACGTCAAGTCGTAAGGCGCCCTGCGGGCGGCAATGCCGCCCGTCCAGCAGTACACCGGGGCCGCGTTGCGGCCCCGCGTTTTTGAATGGTCCGGGCCGCGCAGTGGTCCGGGCCGTGCGTTCGGGGCCACCCGCGGCCGGATGTCCGTGTCGTCCCCGAATGTGCACCACCGCCAACCTGTTTTCTTCCGGTCGATGCGCCCCGTCGGCGCCGACCGCAGTCGGAGTTCTCCATGTCGAAGCGTCGCGTCGTCGTCACCGGTCTGGGCATCGTGTCACCGCTGGGCAATGACCTGGCCACCAGTTGGGACGGCATCGTCAACGGCCGGTCCGGCATCGGTCCGATCACCCATTTCGACCCCTCGGCGTTCACCACGCGCATCGCCGGTGAAGTCCGCGACTTCGACATCGGCAAGTGGGTGTCGCCCAAGGACGCCCGCAAGATGGAAGAGTTCATCCATTACGGCGTGGCCGCTTCGCTGATGGCGATGGAGGACGCCGGCCTGACCGTGGACGACTCCAATGCCGAGCGCATCGGTGCGCTGATCGGCTCGGGCATCGGCGGCCTGCTGGGTATCGAGGAGCAGACGATCAAGTTCCACGAAGGCGGTCCGCGCAAGATCTCGCCGTTCTACGTGCCCAGCACCATCATCAACATGCTGCCCGGCCAGGTCTCGCTGCTGACCGGCATCAAGGGGCCCAACTTCTCGGCCGTGTCGGCGTGCGCCACGTCCAACCACTCCATCGGCATGGCGATGCGGATGATCCAGTACGGCGATGCCGACGTGATGATCGCCGGCGGTGCCGAGCGCGGTTCGTCGCCGACGTCGGTGGGCGGCTTCTGCGCGATGAAGGCCATGTCCACCCGCAACGACGACCCGACCCGCGCCAGCCGGCCCTGGGACAAGGACCGCGACGGCTTCGTGCTGGGCGACGGCGCAGGCATCCTGGTGCTGGAGGAGTACGAGTACGCCAAGGCCCGCGGCGCGCGCATCTACTGCGAGCTGGCCGGCTTCGGCGCCAGTTCCGATGCGTTCCACATGACCGCGCCGAGCGAGGACGGCGAAGGCCCGGCCCGCTGCATGGTCGCGGCGCTCAAGGATGCCGGCGTGGGCGTCGACGCCGTCGGCTATCTCAACGCGCACGGCACCTCCACGCCGCTGGGCGACGTGGCCGAGACGCGGGCGATCAAGCGCGCGTTGGGTGACCACGCCTACAAGACGATGGTCAGCTCCACCAAGTCGATGACGGGCCACCTGCTGGGTGCGGCCGGTGGCGCCGAGGCGATCTTCTCGGTGATGGCGCTGCACGAAGGCATCATCCCGCCGACGATCAACCTCGAAGCGCCCGGCGAGGGCTGCGACCTGGACTACGTGCCCAACGAAGCCCGCCAGGCCAAGGTCGACGTGGCGGTGTCCAACGGCTTCGGCTTCGGTGGCACCAACGGCACGCTGGTGTTCAAGCGGATCTGATCGACCGCCAGCAGCATCCCGATGCAGCCGGGCCGGCATGCCGGACGGGCCTGCCGGCATGCTCGAAGGCGCCGCGATCCATCCTGCCGGTAACCGCTCACGTGTCGGGGCGGCTGCCGGCGCGATGATGAGACCCCCATGCTGCTGACCCGCGCGCTCGCTCCCTCCATCGACCTGCTCGACCTGCATCGGCTGGCCCCGCAGCGCTACCCGCTGCTGCTGGAGTCGAGTGCCCACGGCACGGCGCAGGGACGCTGGGACCTGCTTTTGATGGCGGGCTGCGAGCAGCTCAGTCTGGAACGCGACGGCATCACGCGCGACCAGGACGGCACTGTCGTCGAGGGCGACTTCCTGCACGCCCTGGATGCCGCGTGGCAGCGCGAGCGCACCGCCCGCGACGAGCCGCGTTGGCCGTTCCGGGGCGGCTGGGCCTTGCTGCTGGGCTACGAGCTGGCCGGGCAGGTCGAACCGGTGCTGCAGTTGCCCGACGCGGCCGGTTCTTTGCCGGTAGCCGTCGCCGTCCGCTGCCACGCCGCCCTGCTGCGCGACCATGCCACTGGCGAATGCATCGCCGTCGCCGAACCCGGGCACGCACAGCAGCTCGACGCCATCGAGCACGACTGCGCGACCGCGCCACGTGCCATGGCCGAATGGCAAGCGCCTTCGCGGATCACCGAGGACGACCCCGGGCGCTACCTGTCGGGCGTGCGCCGCGTGCTGGACTACCTGGCGGCGGGCGACGTGTTCCAGACCAACCTGTCGCGTGCCTGGCTCGCGAGGTTCGAGCGGGTGCTGGAACCGGCGGAGCTGTTCGCGCGGCTGCGGCACAACAACCCGGCGCCCTTCGCGGGCATCTTCGAAACCGCGGGGGCTGCGGTGGTCAGTGCCTCCCCGGAGCGGCTGGTGTCGGTAAGGGGCGACCTCGTGGAGACCCGTCCCATCGCGGGCACGCGTCCGCGAACGGCGGGCGACGACGATGTCGCCCGCGTGCAGGAACTGGTCGGCCACCCCAAGGAGCGCGCCGAGCACGTGATGCTGATCGACCTGGAGCGCAACGACCTGGGGCGCGTATGCGTGCCGGGCAGCGTCGAGGTCGACGAGCTGATGACGGTGGAGAGCTACGCGCACGTCCACCACATTGTCAGCAATGTGCGCGGACGCCTGAAGCCCGCGGCCACGCCCGGCGACGTGATCCGCGCGACGTTCCCGGGGGGCACGATCACCGGCTGCCCCAAGGTGCGCTGCATGCAGATCATCGCCGAGCTGGAGGGCACCGGCCGCGGCGCCTACACCGGCGCGATGGGCTGGTTGAACCGCGATGGCGATCTCGACCTCAACATCCTGATCCGCAGCGCGGAGCTGGAGCCGGCGGGCGAGGGGAGCGTGCTGCGCTTCCGGACGGGGGCGGGGATCGTGGCCGATTCCGACCCGGAGCGCGAACTCGATGAGACGCGCGCCAAGGCCCGCGGCATGTTGCGCGCGCTGGGTGTGCAGGGGTGAACGTGCCGGTGCGGGTGGAGGGCAGGGACGACGGCGCGATCGCGGCCGACGACCGGGGGCTGGCTTACGGCGACGGGCTGTTCGAGACGATGCGGGCGCATGCGGGTACGGTGCCGTGGTGGCCCGCGCACTGGCGTCGCCTGCTGCACGGCGCGCAGCGGCTGCGCATTCCGGTGCCGGCCGAAGCGGAGGTGGTCCGGCAGGTCTCGACGTTGCTCCAGGGCGGCGAGGGGGTCGTCAAACTGCTGCTCACCCGGGGCGCCGGTGGCCGTGGCTATGCACCGCCGCCCGCGCCCGCGCCGACCTGCATCGTGTCGCACCACCCCGTGCCTGTGGCCACGCCGGGTGGACTCACGTTGCGCTGGTGTGACACCCGTCTGGCGGAGCAGCCGGCGCTGGCTGGCATCAAGCACTGCAACCGGTTGGAGCAGGTACTGGCCCGTTTGGAATGGACGGCCCCCGGTGGCCAGATGCCGGACGCGCATGACGGCCTGATGCGCTCGACCTCCGGCGACGTGGTGTGCGCTACGGCGGGCAACGTCTTCGCGTTGATTGATGGCCAGTGGCGCACGCCGCCGGTCGACCGCTGCGGCGTTGCGGGCGTCTGCCGCGAATGGGCGCTGGCACGGCTCGATGCGCGCATCGGGATCCTTTCGCCGCAGGAGGTTGAGACGGCCGACGCGGTTTTCCTGTGCAATGCGGTGCGGGGTATCCTGCCGGTCGCCCGGCTCGGCGATCGCACGTGGTTGCCACACCCCCGTGTGGTGGACGCTTGCCGCGCCCTTGCCCTCGACCATCCCGCATTTGCCGCGCCCCCGGAGACGCCGTGACCCGACCCCGCAAGCGCCGTTTCGGCTTCGTGTTCCTGCTGTTGCTGGTGGCCGCCGCGGCGGCCGCCTTCGTGTTGTGGCAGCGGTATGCCGGATTTGCCGACGCGCCGATCTCGGGCTTCGAAGACGGCGCCAGCGTGGTGGTGCAGTCGGGCGACTCGCTGCCGGTGGTCGTGCGCAAACTGCGCGAGGCCGGCGTCACGACGGGCGAGGAGATCGAATGGCGTGTGCTGGCACGCGAGCTGGGTGCCGACTCCAGCCTGCACGTGGGCGAGTACGCGCTGGCAGCGGGCACCACTCCGCGCGAGCTGCTGACGGCCATGCGCGAAGGCCGGGTGATCCACCACCGGTTCACCATCGTCGAAGGCTGGAACATCCGCGAGCTGCGTGCCGCGCTCGCCAAAGCCGCGCCGCTGGAGCAGGGGAGCGCGGCCCTCGATGACGCCGCGCTGATGGCCAAACTCGGTCATGCCGGCCAGCACCCGGAAGGCCGCTTCCTGCCCGAGACCTACCTGTACACGCGTGGCGACAGCGACCTGGACGTGCTGGCCCGCGCCCACGCGGCGATGGCCCAGGCACTGGCATCGGCTTGGGAAGCGCGGACGGACGACAGCGTCCTCAAGACGCCCGACGAAATGCTGACCCTGGCCTCGATCGTCGAGAAGGAAACCGGTATCGCGGAAGAGCGGCCGCAGATTGCCGGCGTGTTCGAGCGCCGCCTGCGCATCGGCATGCGCCTGCAGACCGACCCCACCGTGATCTACGGCATCGGTCCGGGGTACGACGGCAACATCCGCCGTCGCGACCTGGAAACGGACACGCCCTACAACACCTATACCCGCGACGGCCTCCCGCCCACGCCCATTGCCATGCCGGGTGTCGATGCGTTGGCAGCGGTCGCCGACCCGGCCGATGGCGATGCGCTGTATTTCGTTGCGGTGGGCGACGGCAGCGGGCGCCACGTGTTTTCCAGTTCGCTGGCCGAACACAACGCCGCCGTCTCGCGCTACGTGCGGCGCTACCGCGAGGCGCAGCGCGCGCCGCAGGCCCCCCGGGAAACGCAGTGACATTGGTCCGGCAACCGCGCCTGGTCACGCTCGAGGGCGGCGAGGGCGCCGGCAAGTCCACCGTGCTGGCAGCGCTGCGCGACACGCTGTCGGCGGCGGGCCACGACGTGGTGAGCACGCGCGAACCCGGCGGCACGCCGCTGGCCGAGCAGATCCGTGACCTCCTGCTCGACCCGCGCCATGAACCGCCTGCGCCGGAGACCGAACTGCTGCTGATGTTCGCCGCCCGCGCGCAGCACGTGCGCGAGACCGTGCTGCCCGCGCTCGAGCGGGGTGCCTGGGTGATCAGCGACCGCTTCACCGACGCCAGTTACGCCTACCAGGGCGGCGCGCGGGGCGGCGACGTGCAGTTCATTGCCGAGCTCGAGCGTCGCGTGGTGGGCGTCGAGCCCGGCCTGACGCTGCTTCTGGATGTCCCCGTGCAGGTGGGCCTGTCGCGGATGCGCGGGCGCGGCGAAGCCGACCGGATCGAGTCCGAACGCGAGGACTTCTTCGAACGCGTGCGCACCGCCTACCTTGGACGCGCGCAGGCCCATCCGGAGCGCTTTCGTGTGATCGATGCCTCGCAGCCGCTGGAGGCGGTGACGGCGGCAGCGGTCCGGCACCTGCGCACGCAACTGGAGCGCGTGCGATGACCCGCGCTGTCCCGGCCCCATGGCAACAGCGCATCCACGACCAGGTGGCCGCCGCGTTGGACGCCGGCCGCCTCGGACATGGCCTGCTCTTCTGCGGGCCCGCGCAACTGGGCAAGCGCGCGGTGGCCGAGCGCCTGGCCGCGCGCCTGCTGTGTGACGCCACCGACACGCCTCGACCCTGTGGTACTTGCCGCGGGTGTCGCCTGCTGGCGTCCGGGGCGCATCCCGATTACCGCGTGGTGTCGTTCATCCCGACACGGGACGGCGCGAGGCTGCGCTCCGAGATCGTGATCGAGCAGATCCGCCAGCTGTCCGAGCAGATGTCGCTTACACCGCAGTACGGCGGGGCGCAGGTGGTCATCATCGATCCGGCCGATGCGGTCAACCATGCCGCCTGCAACGCGTTGCTGAAAACACTGGAAGAGCCGGTGCCGGGGCGCTACCTGTGGCTGGTATGCGCGAACCCGGCACGGCTGCCGGCCACGATCCGGAGCCGCTGCCAGCGTCTGGAGTTCCGGCTGCCGCCTCGCGAAGAGGCCCTGCAGTGGTTGCAGGCGCAGGGCCATGCCGCCGGCGCCGCTGCGGAGGCGCTGGACGCCGCGCGTGGCCACCCGGGCCAGGCCGATGACTGGCTTCGCACTGAAGGCATGGCGCTACGCCGGCAGGTCGGGGACGACCTGGATGCGGTGGCGCGGGGTACGCGGACACCGCTGGATACCGCGCAGCGCTGGACCGCCGACGAACATGCCGCCCTGCGGCTGCGCCATGCGGCCGACCTGGCCGTCGCCCGCGCCGGCGAGCGCTTGACCGACCCGGCGCGGACGCGCAGTCTGGCGGCCTGGTTCGATCAGGCGAACCGGACCCGCGACCTGTTGCGCACCACGGTGCGCGCGGACCTGGCGGTGGTGGAACTGCTGATGGCCTGGCGCGCCGGCGCCGCGCGGCCGGACGCGCAGGCGCGCCACGACGGCGCACGGTAACGGCGGCAACGGGGAACGCACGATGGCGGCAACAGGCGGGGCACGACAGGGCATCCTGACCCTGGCGATCAAGGACAAGGCGGCGCTGTACAGCGCCTACATGCCGTACCTCAAGCACGGCGGCATCTTCGTCGCCACGCCCAAGCGCTATTTTCTCGGCGACGAGGTCTTCCTGCTGCTGACGCTGCCCGAATCCAGCGAGCGCATGCCCGTGGCCGCGAAGGTCGTCTGGGTCACGCCGGTCGGCGCCCAGGGCAACCGCCCGGCGGGCATCGGCGTTCAGTTCAACGAAAGCGCCGAAGGCGAGGCGGTGAAAGGCAAGATCGAAGCCCTGCTGGCCGGGACGCTGAACTCCGACCGCGCCACGCACACGATGTAGTTGCCGCACGCGCCGCGCAGAAAAAAGCCCCGCATCCCGCGGGGCTTTTTCGTGGCGCTACCTGACGCGTCAGGCAGGGGCGTCGGATACGGAGGATGCGCGCAAGCCGGGGTTGTCCCAGCCCGGCCGCGGCGCGAAGCGGTCGCCGTGGTGCGCCTGCAGCTGGGCAAGCTTCTGCCGCAGCACGTCGACACCCGTTTCGCGGATGTACTGGATCGGGCCGCCACGGAACGGCGCGAACCCGGTGCCGAAGATCACGCCGGCATCCAGCAGGTCGGCATCCGCGACCACCCCGTCGTGCAGGCACGCCACCGCCTCGTTGAGCAGCGGCAGGATCAGACGGTCCTCCAGGTCGGACGGCGCCTGGTAATCCTTGGGCAGCTCGGGCTTGACCGCCTTGCCGTTCTCCCACTTGTAAAGGCCTTGGCCATCCTTCTTGCCGCGCTTGCCGGCCTCGGCGCCCCCGGCCAGCGCCTGCGGCAACGGCAGTCCCAGGAAGGGCGCCAGTTCCTCGCCCACGCCCGCGGCCACATCCAGGCCAACGGTGTCGATCAGCTCGATCGGCCCCATCGGCATGCCGAAGCGCACCGCCGCCTTGTCGATCGCCGCGCCCGGGATGCCTTCGGAATAGGCGGTAGCCGCCTCCAGCATGTAGGGGAACAGCACGCGGTTGACCAGGAAGCCCGGCGTCCCCGCCACGGGCACAGGCAGCTTGTCGATCGCCTTGCAGAACGCGGCCAGGCGCTGCTCGGTCGACGGCGCCATCGCATCATGGCGGATGATCTCCACCAGCGGCATCAGCGCGACCGGGTTGAAGTAGTGCAGGCCGGCGAACTGGGCGGGGCGACGGATGTGCTCGCGCAGCTCGGTCAGCGGGATCGACGAGGTATTGGTCGACAGCAGCGCGTCGTCCTTCATCGCGGGCTCGACCTGCGCGTACAGGTCGCGCTTGGCCTGGGCCTGTTCGATGATCGCCTCGATCACCAGGTCCGCCTGGGCCACGCCTTCGCCGGCGAGGTCACCCTTCAGGCGCGCCGCGACCTGGGGCCGCTTGGCCTCGTCCTTCACCTTCTTCGCGAACAGCTCGCCGGCGCGCTCCAGTGCCTTGTCGATGAAGCGCTGCTCGCGGTCGGCCAGCGTGACCTCGAAGCCCTTGTAGGCCGACCACGCCGCGATGTCGCCGCCCATCACGCCGGCGCCGATGACATGCACGTGGGTGATGGCGTGCTCGCCGCTGCCCTGCGCCTTGAGGCGCTCCTGCAGGAAGAACACGCGGATCAGGTTGCGCGCCGTTGGCGTGGAGGCCAGTTTCACCACCGCCTTGCGCTCGGCGGCCAGCCGCGACTGGACGCCGCCGCCAGCCCGCGACCAGCTGTTGATCAGGGCGTAGGGCGCCGGGTAGTGCTCCTTCCGCGCCTTCCGGGCCACCTGCTTGGCCAGCATCGGCGCGAGCAGGCGGCGGGCGGGTAGCGTATTGGTGACCCAGCCGAGGAACCGCTGCTTGAACGGCCGCTGCGTCCCCTTGAGTGCAAGAGCGGCTGCCGCGTCGACCAGCTGCTCAACCGGCACCACCTTGTCGACCAGGCCGCTGGCACGCGCCGCCTTGGCGCTCAGGCTGCGGCCGGTCAGCATCATGTCGAACGCGGCCGGCGCGCCGATCAGGCGCGGCAGGCGAACGCTGCCGCCCCAGCCAGGGAAGATGCCCAGCTTCACTTCGGGCAGGCCGATGCGGGTGGAGGCGTCATCGCTGGCGACGCGGTACCGGCAGGCCAGCGCCATCTCGGTACCGCCGCCCATGCAGAAACCGTGGATCGCGGCGACGGTGGGAACGGGCAGCTCGGCCAGCCGCTGGAACACCTGCTGGCCGCGGTGGATGGCATCGCCCACCGTGCCCTTCCGGTCGAATTCCTGGAACTCCTTGATATCGGCGCCGGCGACGAAGCCCTTGTCCTTCCCCGAGCGCACCACCAGCGCCTTGGGCGGATCCAGGGCGATGCGCTCCAGCAGTGCGTCGAGCTCGATCAGCACGTCCTGCGAAAACGTATTGACCGACGCGCCGTCGCGGTCGAACGACAGGACCAGCACGCCGTCGGCGCGGGTCTGGGTGTGCCAGTGCCGGGCACGGAGCCCGTCGAAGGCGGGTAGCGCGTCGCGCCCTGCGGTCATCGCGGCACCATCCGTTCACGTATGGGGAGGGCCGCTATCATCCCGGCGTTGTTTCGACCGCGTCAAATCGGTGCAAAGGGCTGCAGGATGTTGCGGTCCGGCCCGCGCGACCCCACGTGTTCAGCCAGAGCCCGCGGGTTTGAACTTTTCCCCGGCGGGGGGGTCACATCGTTCGGCCAACGCCGAGCAGACAGGAGTGCCGGCACGGCATGGCCGAAAAAGACGTTGCACAGGCATCCGCCGACGAGTTCGACCAGGCGCTGGTCCGACGCGTCCAGCGCGGCGACAGCTCGGCCTTCGATGCACTGGTTCGCCGTTACCAGCATCGGATCGTCGGGCTGATCGGGCGCTACGTGTCCGACTGGAGCGAATGCCAGGACGTGGCCCAGGAGACGTTCATCCGCGCGTATCGCGCGATGGGCAATTTCCGGGGCGATTCCCAGTTCTATACATGGTTGCACCGCATCGCAGTGAACACCGCCAAGAACTACCTCGTTGCGCAGAACCGGCGTCCGCCCGCGGCGGACATCGATGCGGGCGATGCCGAGCAGTACGACGCCGGCATGCGGCTGCGCGATACCGACACCCCGGAGCGCGAACTGCTGCGGCAGGAGATCGAGCGCACGGTCATGGAGACGGTGGACGGCCTGCCCGAAGACCTGCGCACGGCGATCACGCTGCGCGAGGTCGAGGGCATGAGCTACGACGAGATCGCCGAACGGATGGGGTGCCCGATCGGTACGGTGCGGTCGCGGATCTTCCGCGCCCGCGATGCGATCGACGCACGCCTGCGTCCGTTGCTGGACAACCAGGACGCGACGCGATGACCGCGCCTGACACGTTGCTTGATGACACTTCGACCCGCCACGAACCGCTGATCCAGGAGTTCCCGTGCCGATGACACTGCCCCCGCCCAACGACGACCGTGAGACCCTCTCGGCGCTGTTCGATGGCGAGCTGCGTGGCGATGCCGCGCGCTTCGCGCTGAAGCGGCTGGACCACGACCGCGCATGGAGCGAGTCGGTCAGCCGCTGGCAACTGGCGGGCGATGTGCTGCGGGGCCGGGGCGATGCCGCGGCGCCCGCTGATTTCGCGGCACGGGTCGGGTCCGCGCTGGCGGCCGAGGCGCGGTTGGACGCGATGCCCGCCGCGGCAGCCGGCGCCGGCGCGTCGCGGCGGACGCTGGGCGGCTGGATGCCGGGCGCGGCATTGGCCGCATCGGTGGCCGTGGCCGCATTGTTCGTCGCGCGACCGTTTGATGAGCCTGCACCTGCGCCGGAGGCAGCATCCCCCGCAGTCGCCGCGGCGCCGACGACGATCCGGGCGGCGGCCGAACCCCGCGCACCGCAGGCGGCCGATGGCGGCTTTGATGCGGGTGCGTCGCCTGCGGCGGCACTCGCCGGCGCGGCCGCCATCGCAGCGGCCGAGCGTCCGCGTCGGGCGGCGCAACGCACGGCGACGGGTGCGGCGCGGGACACCACCAACGCCGCTGAAACAGCTGCTCAGACGGGAACCTTCGCAGTGGCCGCGCGCGATGTCCGGCAGGTGGCGGCGGCCGAGGGCACCGTTGAGCCCGCGACCGACCCCTTCCAGCCGCGTGCCGCCGAGTTCGGCGCGCGCCCCTGGCCACGCGCGGTGCTGACGGATTACCGCGCCGGTGGCGCCATGACGGCGAGTTATGGTGCGTCGACCACGGCATCCGCCCCCTCGTTCTATCCCTTCGAGCCGCGCGTCGAGCCGGGCGTGCAGCCTGGTGTGTCACCGCCGGCCGCTGAGGCCGGGACGGATGGCACCTCGGCGCCGATCCCGCCGTCGCCCTGACGCGACTGCCACATCCACTGGATCACGATGGGCTGTCCCGACCTGCCCGGTCGACGGCCCGTCGCTGCCCACTTTCCTGATTGACACGTTCCGGAGGCCGATTCCATGAACCGACCGCTTCGTACCCTTGCCCTGACCGGGCTGCTGGTGGCTGCGATTCCCGTGGCCTGCACCGCCCAGGCGCCCGACGGAGCCCGCCGGGCGCAGGGCAGCGAAAAGCCGATTGCGCCGCCGCCATCGTCCCAACCCTCGCGTCCGCTGGTCACCGGCCTGCCGGACTTCACGTCGCTGGTGGAACGCGTCGGCCCGGCGGTGGTGAACGTCAGCGCCGAGATCGCGCCGCGCACCGCGCGCGGTGGAGCGCCCGGGCAGGAGCAGATCCCGGAGATTTTCCGCCGCTTCTTCGGGCCCGGCATGCCATTCCCCGAGGCGCCGGAGGGTCGCGGCGGCGTGTCGCAGGGCACGGGCTTCCTCATTTCCGACGACGGTTACCTGTTGACCAACCACCACGTGGTGGACGGCGCCGGTACCGTCCAGGTGCGCCTTTCGGACCGTCGCGAATTCACGGCCGAGGTGGTCGGCAGCGACGAGGAGTCGGATGTCGCCCTGCTCAAGATCGATGCCGACGGGCTGCCGTTCCTGCGCCTGGCCGATGCACGCCGCACCCAGGCGGGTCAGTGGGTAATCGCGATCGGCTCGCCATTCGGGCTCGAGCACTCGGTGACGGCGGGTATCGTCAGCGCGGTCGGCCGCAGCAATCCGTATGCCGGCCAGCAGTACGTGCCCTTCATCCAGACCGACGTGGCCATCAACCGGGGCAACTCGGGCGGCCCGCTGCTCAACACCAGCGGAGAGGTCGTGGGCATCAACTCGCAGATCTTCTCCAACTCCGGCGGCTACATGGGCGTGAGCTTCGCCATTCCGATCGACGTTGCGATGAACGCGGCCGAGCAGTTGCGCGACAGCGGGCGTGTCAGCCGCGGCCTGCTGGGCGTCAACGTGCAGCAAGTGACGGCCGAGCATGCGCGTGCCCTGGGCCTGCCCGTTGCGGAAGGCGCTCTGGTGGCGGGTGTCGAACCCGGCAGCGCGGCCGACAAGGCCGGCATCGAGCGGATGGACGTGATCACCGCAGTCGATGGTCGGGAGGTCAGTGCATCCAGTGACCTCCCGCCGTTGATCGGCCTCAAGGCCCCGGGCGAACGGGTGGAGATCACCCTGCTGCGTAATGGCCGTGAGATCGAGATCGATGTCGTGCTCGGCGAACTGGGCGGCGCGGTCGCTGCCAGCAGTGGCAATCGTGCCCCCCGTGCTGAAGCGGAGGCGGCGCCCGCCAATGCGATCGGCGTCATCCCGCAGGATCTGGACGCCCAGCAGCGCCGCCAGTTGGGCCTCGAGGCCGACGAGGGCGTTCGCATCGTGTCGGTGCAGCCCGGCCCGGCGCGCGAGGCGGGCCTTCAGGCCGGCGACGTCGTGCTGTCGGTGGGCCGCACGTCCGTCGCCAGTGCCGCCGACCTCAATCGGCAGCTGGCGGGGCTGGACGAGGGCGAGACCGTGATGCTGCTGGTGCGACGGGGCGCGGGCACGCAGTACGTGGCGGTCACAGCCGGCAGCTGATCACCCGAACACGCGGCACGCGTCCCCACCGCGGGGGCGGGCGCGTGCCGTGTGCGATAATCGACCGTTGATTTTCCTGGCCCATTCCTTTCTGGCCTAACGGGCCCCGGTCGCGTCCCCGCATGCAGCAGATCCGCAACTTTTCCATCATCGCCCACGTCGACCACGGCAAGTCGACCCTGGCCGACCGCATCATCCACCTCTGCGGCGGCCTCACGACGCGCGAGATGGAAGCGCAGGTCCTGGATTCCAATCCGATCGAGCGCGAACGCGGCATCACCATCAAGTCCCAGTCCGTGTCGTTGCCGTACACCGCGCGCGACGGCCAGACGTACTTCCTCAACTTCATCGACACCCCCGGGCACGTCGACTTCAGCTACGAAGTCAGCCGCTCGCTGGCTGCCTGCGAAGGCGCGCTGCTGGTGGTCGACGCCGCGCAGGGCGTGGAAGCGCAGTCGGTCGCCAACTGCTACACCGCGGTGGAGCAGGGCCTGGAAGTGGTGCCGGTGCTCAACAAGATCGACCTGCCCACAGCCGACATCGAACGCGCCAAGGCCGAGATCGAGGCCGTCATCGGCATCGATGCGTCCGATGCGGTGGCGGTCAGTGCCAAAACCGGGCTGAACGTCGAGGACGTGCTGGAGGCGATCGTCACGCGCATCCCGCCGCCCAAGCCGCGCGACACCGACAAGCTGCAGGCGTTGATCATCGACTCGTGGTTCGACAACTACCTGGGCGTAGTGATGCTGGTGCGCATCATGCAGGGCGAGATCAAGCCCGGCGACAAGCTGAAGGTGATGTCGACCGGTCGCAGCCACCAGGTCGACAACGTCGGCGTGTTCACGCCCAAGCGCAAGGAGCTGCAGCGCCTGGGCCCGGGCGAGGTGGGCTGGGTCAACGCCAGCATCAAGGACGTCCACGGCGCGCCCGTCGGTGACACGCTGACGCTAGCCGCGGACCCGGCGGAGAAGCCGCTACCGGGCTTCCAGGAAATGCAGCCGCGCGTGTTCGCGGGCTTGTTCCCGGTCGATGCCGACGACTACCCGGACCTGCGCGAAGCGCTGGAAAAGCTGCGCCTCAACGATGCCGCGCTGCGCTTCGAGCCGGAATCGTCCGAGGCGATGGGCTTCGGGTTCCGTTGCGGCTTCCTGGGGATGCTGCACATGGAGATCGTGCAGGAGCGCCTGGAGCGTGAGTACGACCTCAACCTAATCACCACCGCGCCAACGGTGGTGTACGAAGTGCTCAAGACCGACGACACCATCGTGTCGATGGACAACCCGGCCAAGCTGCCGCCGGTGAACCAGGTCGAGGAAATCCGTGAGCCGATCATCCGCGCCAACATCCTCACGCCGCCGGACTACGTCGGCAACGTGATCACCCTGTGCGAGGAGAAGCGCGGCAACCAGATCGGCATCACCTACATGGGCAGCCAGGTGCAGATCAGCTACGAGTTGCCGATGGCCGAGGTGGTGCTGGACTTCTTCGATCGCCTCAAGTCGGTGAGCCGCGGTTACGCCTCGCTGGACTACCACTTCCTGCGCTTCCAGGCCGGCCCGTTCGTGCGCGTGGACACGCTCATCAACGGCGACAAGGTCGATGCGCTGAGCATCATCACGCACCGCAGCCACGCCGACCGGCGCGGTCGCGACCTGACCGAGAAGATGAAGGAGCTGATCCCGCGGCAGATGTTCGACGTGGCGATCCAGGCCGCGATCGGCTCGCAGGTCATCGCCCGCAGCACGGTCAAGGCGATGCGCAAGAACGTGCTGGCCAAGTGCTACGGTGGCGACATCACCCGCAAGAAGAAGCTCCTCGAGAAGCAGAAAGAGGGCAAGAAGCGGATGAAGCAGGTCGGCCGCGTGGAGATCCCGCAGGAGGCGTTCCTGGCCGTGCTGACCGTGGACAACAAGTAAGCGAATGGGGAGCCGTCGTTTTTTTTATTGATTGGCCGGTGCCGCGCGATCGGCACCCAGCGCTGGAGGGCGGCCGATGCGCCGTGCCTTGCATGACCTGCAGCACGTCCGATACCGCCTCACCGCCGAAATACTGCGTCCGTACCGCCCGCATGACCCACCCCGGCAACACGTTGCCCCACTCCCGGATCCAAAGGACCCCCGATGCGCTGGTTTGAAATCGCCCTGGTGGTGCTCACCTTCGCCACCGGCATCATCTGGTTGCTGGACACCCTGTTCTTCGCCAAGCGCCGCGCCGCCGGCGCGACCTTGCTGGACGACGGCAAGGAGCCGGTGCTGGTCGACTACTCCAAGGCGTTCTTCCCGGTACTGCTGGTCGTGCTGCTGCTGCGCAGCTTCATCGCCGAACCGTTCCGCATCCCGTCCAACTCGATGATGCCGACCCTGCTGACGGGTGACTTCATCCTGGTCAACAAGTTCACCTACGGCCTGCGACTGCCGATCAACAACCACAAGGTGGTGGCGCTGGGTGAGCCGGAGCGGGGCGACGTGGTGGTGTTCCGGCCGCCCCACCACCCCGACCAGGACTGGATCAAGCGCGTGATGGGCCTGCCGGGGGACCGCATCGCCTACCGCGACAACACCGTCTATGTGAATGGCGAGCCGCTGGCCTACGACAGTGTCGGCGTGTATTCCGGCACCGGCAACGGCACCGAGATGACCGGCGCGGAAGAACTGCGCGAGCAGCTGCCGGGTCGCGCCCACACCGTGCTGGAGCGGACCAACCTGCCGTTCATGGACCAGGGCGAGGGCGAGTGGGTCGTGCCGCCGGGCCACTATTTCGTGATGGGCGACAATCGTGATAATAGCGAGGACAGCCGATACTGGGGCTTCCTCCCGGAGTCCAACCTCAGGGGCAAGGCGTTCCTGATCTGGATGCACTTCGACGGGGGGCTGGATCTTTCGCGGATCGGCAGCAGCATTCCTTGACGCACGTGGTCCGGTAACACCCATGCCGCGGGGCAGGCGGCGCATCGCTAGGGGGACACATTCATGAAAGGCACGTTGAAACGTTCGCAACGCGGTATGACCCTGATCAGCTTCATCATCGTGCTGGCGGTGGTGGGCGTGTTCGTCTACATGGGCATGAAGCTGATCCCGATGTATTCGGAGTACTACGCCGTCAAGCGCGCGCTGGCCGCGATGAAGTCCGACCCGGCGATGGCCAACGCCGACCCGGCGCGCGTCCGCGATTTCTTCTTCCGCAAGCTCTACGTCAGTTACGCCGACAACGTGAAGAAAGAGCACTTGAAGGTCGAGCGTCGCGATTCGGGCTACCTGATGACGGTCGACTACGAGATCCGTAAGCCGCTGATCTACAACCTGGACATCGTCGGCAAGTTCCACGCCGAGGAGCAGTTGCGCCGCGGCGGCGGGCTGGACTGAGGCCGGTTTGACCGGCATCGGCCATCCGTTCCGTGATCCGGGCCTGCTGGCGCAGGCCCTGACCCACCGCAGCGCGGGTGCGCCGCACAACGAGCGCCTGGAGTTCCTGGGCGACTCGCTCGTCAACCTGATCATTGCCGAAGCCCTGTACCAGCGCTGGCCGCAGGTGGACGAGGGTGCGTTGACGCGTGCGCGCGCCGAACTGGTGCGCGAATCCGGCCTGGCGCCGATCGCGCGTGAGCTCGACCTCGGTGCCAAGCTCACGCTGGGGCCGGGGGAAATGAAGTCCGGTGGCCACCGGCGGGATTCCATCCTGGCCGACGCACTGGAAGCCCTGGTGGCGGCGATCTACCTGGACGCCGGGTTCGAGGCCTGTCGCGCCGTCGTGCTGCCGTGGTTCGAGCCGGCCATGGCCGCGCTGCCACCGCCGCACAAAGTGGGCAAGGACGCCAAGACCCGCCTGCAGGAATGGTTGCAGGGCCGCCAGAAGCCGTTGCCGGTCTATGCATTGCTGTCCGAAAGCGGCGAGGAGCACGCCAAGACCTTCCAGGTCAGCTGCACGCTGGCCGAGCCGCACGTCGTGACAGAAGGCGAGGGCGGATCGCGCAGGGCGGCCGAGCAGACCGCGGCCGAGGCGGCGCTGGCCGCGCTGGAAGCGCTGCGCGAGGCGCGCGCGGGCTGACCATGCCCCGGCCGGCGTCCGCCGACCTACAATTGCCGCATGCAGAATCCTTACCGCGCCGGCCACGTCGCCGTCATCGGCCGACCCAACGTCGGCAAGTCCACCCTGACCAACGCGCTGGTGGGGGCGAAGATCAGCATCGTCTCGCCCCGTCCGCAGACCACGCGCCACCGCCTGCTGGGCATCGCCACCTTCCCGGAGGGCCAGCTGGTGCTGGTCGATACGCCGGGCCTGCATCGCGACCAGGGCAAGTCGACCGCGACCGCCATGCACCGCTGGATGAACCGCGCGGCCCGCGGCGCGCTGGAAGGCGTGGACGTGGCCCTGCTGGTGGTGCGTGCCGGGCAGTGGGACGAGGCCGACAGCTTCGCGTACGAAGCGCTGAAGGGTGCGGGCCTGCCGGTGGTGCTGGTGGTCAACCAGGTCGACCGGCTCAAGGACA
The DNA here is from genome assembly GCA_966210725.1 of uncultured Lysobacter sp. Taxonomy (GTDB): domain Bacteria; phylum Pseudomonadota; class Gammaproteobacteria; order Xanthomonadales; family Xanthomonadaceae; genus Lysobacter_C. Next base: position 32,511 of record CBIHLN010000012.1, read on the forward strand.
AGACCGCGCTGTTGCCGTACCTGGCGCAGGTCAGCGAAGGCCGTGAATTCGCCGGCGTGCACCCGGTGTCGGCGCTCAAGCGCCATGGTCTGGACGCGCTGGTGAAGACCGTGCTGCAGCACCTGCCCAAGCAGGATGCGCTGTACGGCGAAGACGAAATCACCGACAAGAGCCAGCGCTTCCTCGCTGGCGAGATGGTGCGCGAGCAACTGATGCGCCAGCTGGGGGAGGAGCTGCCCTACGCCACGACCGTGGAAATCGAACGTTTCGAGGTCGACGGCCGCCTGCTGCGCATCGGCGCGGTGATCTGGGTGGAGCGCGACGGCCAGAAGGCGATCGTCATCGGCAAGGGCGGCGAGCGCCTGCGCGAGATCGGTGCCAAGGCGCGCCAGCAGATGGAGCGGCTGTTCGACTCGAAGGTCTTCCTGGAAACCTGGGTGCGCGTGCGCGAAGGCTGGTCGGACGACGAGGCGGCGTTGCGCGCCTTCGGGTACCACGACTGAGGCGGGCAGGGCGGGGCAGCGCTGTGCGGGCGCCGGCATGAGGGCGATCAAAAAACTCCAGAGCCGCGCACCGGTCCATAGCCCCTGACCCTGGCCTCCAAGACATGCGAATCACCGCCGAACCCGCCTTCGTGCTGCATGCGCGCCCGTGGCGCGAAACCAGCCTGCTGGTGGAAGTGCTCACGGCCACGCACGGCCGACTCGGCGTGCTGGCGCGCGGTGTCCAGGGCCCGAAGCGCCACGTCCTGCGCGCCGCCTTGCAGCCCCTTCAGTGGGTCCGCCTGGATGCCGTGCAACGTGGCGAGCTGGCGAGGCTGGTCGCCGCCGAGGCAGTCGATGCGGCCCCGCGGCTGGTCGGCGAAGCGTTGCTCGCCGGCTTCTACGTCAACGAACTCACCCTGCGCCTGGCGCCCCGTCAGGACCCGCAGCCCGAGCTCTTCCACGCCTACGCCGTCGTGCGCGAACGGTTGCGGGCGGACGAGCCCTTGGGCTGGACGTTGCGGCGCTACGAGCGTGACCTGCTGGATGCGCTGGGCGTGGGCTTCGACTGGCGGGTGGACGGCGATGGAGCCGCCATCGACCCGGCGGCGCGCTACCGCCTGGATCCCGAGCACGGGGCCCGTCGCCTGCTCAGCGACCGTGGCCAAGCCGATCGCGCGGGGGCAGCCACCGGCCGCGCACTGCTGGCGATGGCCGACGATGCGTGCCCGGTCCCGGACGACCTGGCCGGCCTGCGCCGCGCGCTGCGCGCGGTGCTGGCGCACCATCTGGGCCCCAGGGGGCTCAAGTCATGGGAGATGCTCGGAGACCTGGCGCGCGTGGGCCCACGGTTGCCGGATCGCGGCTGATTCCTCGATCGGGCTCGATCCGGGATGCGGTGAAGCGGCGGCATCGCCCGTGGCAACCGCGCCCGTCAGCGTTCCGTCGGCGTTTCCTGTGTTTCGCCGGCTGCCTGCTGGAACGCCGACCAGGCCAGCGCATCGCTGGCCCGTGCCTCCAGCGCCTGGACGGCCCCTGCCAGCCGCCGCGCACCGACGAACCCGCAGCTGGCCCGTAGCTTGTGCAAAGCCCGCTGCATATGCGCGTGATCGCCGCGCTGGTATGCCGCCGCGATCTCGTCGCGGACGTGCGACAGCTCCTGCAGGAACAGGCCGCGCAGCGTCTGCACATGCGCCAGGTTGCCGTTGAGCGCGCGCGCTGCGGCCTCGTCGTCCCACACCGGCGCGTTGCCGGTAGCGGACGCCATCGGGGCGCCGGCATCCGGCGTGGTGGGCAGCCCGAGCAGCGCGCGCACCCGGCCGCGCATGGCGGAGGCCGGCAGCGGCTTGACGACCACCTCGGCGAACCCGGCCTGGCGCAGCGAATCGTGAAGGGACGCGTCGCGGCTGGCGGTATGCGCCAGCACAGGCGTGTCGGGGTGGAGCGTCCGCAGGCGGTGCAGCAGGTCGATGCCCGAGCCGTCGGGCAGGTGCGCATCCAGCAACCAGGCGTCGTAGCGCTGGCTGCGTGCCAATGCCAGCGCGGCGGCCATGCCGTCGGCGCTGTCGACCTCGCACGGCACCGTGTCCAGCGCGGCAGACAGGAATGCGCGGCTGATGGGATCGTCCTCGACCAGCAGCACGCGTGGCAGTGCTTCAGCTGTCATCGGCCCGCCTTTCATCGTGAACAGGCAGCGAGACTGGGTATGCTCCCGCGGATGTCGTCGCCCCCGCTCGCGCCCCGATCGCCCGTGCCCTTCGTCGCGTGGATCCTACGCCTGATGGCGCGGGTCGTGGGGTTTTCGCTGCTGGCGACGTGGGCGTTGCCGGCACCGGCCCGGACGGCCACGGCACGGATCGAGCGCGTGGTCACGCCGGTGGCGACCTTGCAGGGCGTGCGCGTGCGGCTGGACTGGCCGCAGGGGACGGGCGAGGGGCACCTCCGGCTTCGGGCCGGCCGCCTCGACGCCCCGGACCTGGGTTACCGCTTCCGTGACCTGGACTGGCAATGCCCGCTGCAGCACACCCGGGACGGCGGCTGGCGGTGCGACGGAGTCGTGCGCGAGGGCGGCGCGGCGTTTCGCTTGGCCGTCGTGCTGGGCGCCGAGTCCACGCACGCGTCGCTGACGCAGGGGGACGCGCGCGTCACCCTGGCCCGCCACGGCGCCACGCCCGACCTGACCCGCATCGACCTCACCCGGGTGCCGTTGGCCTGGACGCAGGCGCTGATCGACCAGGCCTGGCCCGACGCACGGTTGCAGCGGGGCCGTGCCGATGCGCGGCTGGAGGTGGTGGCATTGCAGGACGAGCGCCTGCGCGTGCACGGCCCACTGGACCTCCACGATGTCGCGCTCGATACACCGGACGGCCGCATCGCCGCCGAAGGCCTGGATGCGCGGCTGCGGCTGGACACCCGTCTCGGACGCACCGACGAGGTCGAGCTCGAGGGCCGGCTGCTGGCCGGCGAACTCCTGTACGGGACGACCTACATCGCGCTCGACCGGCCGGTCGACCTGTCCCTGGGTGCGCGACAGGTCGAGGCCAGCGGCTGGGCGATCCCGCGTGTGCGCTGGCATGACCCCGGGCGGCTGCGGGTGGACGGCTCGGTGGCCTTCACGCCGGAACTCGCACTGGAGACGGCCAACCTCGCGATCGACGCCCCGGACCTGGCGGCGACGGCCGCCGGATACCTCACCGGGTGGCTCGGGCTGGCCGGGCTGACGGAGTTGCAACTGGCGGGCCGCGCCTCGGTTGACCTGCGGCTCGACCGTGGCCAGCTGCAACAGGCCCGGCTGGCGCTGGATGGCGTGCGCGTGGACGATCCGCGCGGCCGCTTCGCGTTTGAGGGCCTGCAGGGCGATGTCCGGTTCTCCGCCGCCGCGCCGGTATCGAGCGCGCTGGAATGGTCGGGTGGCGCGGTCTACGGCCTGGGTTTCGGCGCGGCCCGGCTGCCGTTCACCAGTGGCGATGGCGTGCTGGCGCTGGACCGGCACGTCAGGGTCGCCCTGCTGGGCGGCGAGGCCCGCATCGAACAGCTGCGACTGCGGCCGCCCGGTGCCGGGGGCGGCCTCGACATTACCTTCGGGCTGGGCCTGGATTCGCTGGACGTCGGCCAGCTGGCGCAGGCGTTGGGGTGGCCGGCCTTCACGGGTCGCCTGACCGGTCGCATCCCGCAGGCGCGCTACGCGAACGACCGGCTCGAATTCGACGGCGGGCTGGCGATGGCGCTGTTCGACGGGACGGTGCAGGTGTCGTCGCTGGCAATGGAGCGCCCCTTCGGCGTGGCGCCCACGTTGTCGGCCGATATCGCCTTCAATGACCTGGACCTGCAGTCGCTGACCGGCGTGTTCGGATTCGGCGAGATCACCGGCGCGCTGGACGGCCGCATCGACGGCCTGCGCCTGGTGGACTGGCAGCCCGTCGCGTTCGATGCCTCGCTCCACACCGACCGCAAGCGCGGCCTGCGCCAGCGCATCAGCCAGCGCGCGGTGCAGGACCTGTCGAGCGTGGGCGATCCCAGTTTCGCCAGCACCCTGCAGGCGCAGCTGATCGGCCTGTTCGACGACTTCGGCTACGCGCGTATCGGCATCGCCTGCCGTCTGGCCGACGAGGTGTGCGAGATGGACGGCCTGGGTTCAGCGCCCCGGGCATCCATGCAGGAGCCAGGCTTTATCATCGTGCAGGGTTCGGGCCTGCCGCGGTTGACGGTGGTGGGCCACAACCGGCGGGTGGACTGGCCGACGCTGGTCGAGCGCCTGTCCGCCGTAGGTTCAGGTGAAATCAAACCGGTCGTCGAGTGACCGGCACAACGAGCGATGCACAAGCAGGAGACGGATATGCGACGTTGGATGGGAGTGCCGGTGGCGGCGGTGGTATTGAGCGCGTGCGTGACGATCAACGTCTACTTCCCGGCCGCGGAGGCGCGCGAGGCAGCGCGCGAGTTCGTGGAACAGGTCATCGACGACGAGCGCGCGGCCACGCCGGCGGAGGGCGAGGGTGGCGGTGCGCCGGGCGGTCTGGCCGCCGTGACGCTGCCGCGCGTGGACCTGTGGGCGCTGGCCGGCATCGGGACCGCGCATGCGCAGAGCCCGGACATCACCATCAAGACGCCGGCCATCCAGTCCATCCAGGCCCGCATGAAGCAGCGGTTCGATTCGCAGCTTAGGGCCGGGTTCGACGCCGGGGCGCTGGGCTTTGCCGCCGACGGCACCGTCGTGGTGCGCGACGCCGGCCAGCTGCCGTTGAAGGACCGTGTCGCCATCAACCAGGCCGTGGCCGACGACAACCGGGACCGCAAGGCGGTGTACCGCGAGGTGGCCGTCGCCAACGGGCATCCGGAGTGGGAAGGGCGGATCCGCGAAGTGTTCGCCAAGCAGTGGGTCGACAGCGCGCGTGCGGGCTGGTGGTACCAGTCCGGCGGTAGCTGGAAGCAGAAGTAAGCTCCCAAGCCGGTCGCATTGACGAAGGCCCGCGCTGCGGGCCTTCGCTTTGTTGTCGGAGGCAATGCCGGAGCCGCACACGCAGCGCGCCGTCGCCGGGCAGGGGTCCCCGGTCCCGCCTTCTGCGACAATGCGCGCCCCTGTCGTCCGGATATACCTGCACGTGGCACGCCGTTCCCGCATCGACCCCACCCCGTTTGAAGCCCGAATCACCGACCTGACCCATGACGGCCGCGGCGTCGCGCGCCGCGAGGACGGCAAGGCGGTGTTCGTGTCCGGGGCGCTGCCGGACGAGCGGGTGATGGCCGTGCAGTCGGCGAAGAACCGCCACTTCGACGAGGCGCGCACGGTCGAGGTGCTGGAGGCGTCCGAGCACCGCGTGCAGCCGCGCTGCCCGCACTTCGGCACCTGCGGCGGCTGCGCGCTGCAGCATCTGGCCGAGGACCGGCAGATCATCGCCAAGCAGCGCGTGCTGATGGAGAACCTGGAGCGCATCGGCCACGTCACGCCCGAGCGCGTGCTGCCGCCGCTCACCGACGCGGCCTGGGGCTACCGCCGCAAGGGCCGGTTCTCCGTGCGTCGGGTCGAGAAGAAGGGCCGCACGCTGGTCGGCTTCCGCGAGCAGGACCCGCGCTTCGTCGCCGAGCTGCACGAATGCCACACGGTCATCCCGGCCATTGGCAGCCGCATCGAAGCGCTGGCGGCACTGGTGGATGGGCTGCAGGCGCGCAGCGCGATCCCGCAGATCGAGTTCATCGCCGGCAACGCCAATGACGCCTTCGACGGCGTCGCGCTGACCATCCGTCACCTGGAGCCGTTGTCGGAGGCCGATCGCGCCGCGTTGACCGCTTTCGGGCAGGCGCACCGCTTCGCCATCTTCCTGCAGTCCGGCGGCGTCGACAGCGTGGTACCGCTGTGGCCGGCGGCGCCGGACCTGGCGTTTTCGCTGCCCGAATGGGACCTGGTCTACGGCTTCAGGCCGCTGGATTTCATCCAGGTCAACGCCGGGCTCAACGGGAAGATGATCCGAAGCGCGCTGGACCTGCTGGACGCGCAGCCGGACGAGCGCGTGCTCGACCTGTTCTGCGGGCTGGGCAACTTCACCCTGCCGCTGGCGCGCAACGTGCGATCGGTGGTGGGCGTGGAAGGCGAGGCCGGGCTGGTGATGCGCGCCCGCGAGAACGCCGCGCGCAACGGGTTGGACAACGTGCAGTTCCATGCCGCCGACCTGGCGCAGGACCTGTCGGGCCACGCGTGGATGCGCGAAGGCTTCGACAAGCTGCTGCTGGATCCGCCGCGCTCGGGCGCGGACTTCGCGCTGACCCAGCTGCCGCTCAAGCAGTTCAAGCGGATCGTGTACGTGAGCTGCCACCCGGCGTCGCTCGCGCGTGACGCCGGCTTCCTGGTGCGCGAGAAGGGCTGGACGCTGAAGGCCGCCGGCGTGATGGACATGTTCCCGCATACCGCGCACGTGGAATCGATCGCGATGTTCGAGCCGCGCTGACCGCATAGGATCCCCGGCTCTTGCGGGAGCGGCTTACGCCGCGACCGTGTGGCATGCGTCGGGACCGGACGTTCTATCGCGCCTGAAGGCGCTCCTACTTCAAGCGGGTGAATCGTGGCCATCGAGATCGAACGCAAATTCCTCGTTACCGGTGACGGCTGGCGCGCCGCGGCCCACAGGGCCGTCCCGATGGCGCAGGGCTACCTCAACGACCTGGCGGCGATGGATGCCGCGCCCGGCCGGGTGGCGATGAAGGCCTCGGTGCGCGTGCGCATCGCCGGGGATGCGGCGTTCCTCAACCTCAAGTCGCGCGAGCTGGGGCACACCCGGCAGGAGTTCGACTACCCGATTCCCGTCACCGACGCGCGTGACCTGCTGGCGCTGTGCGTGGGCGGGCTGGTGGACAAGGTCCGCCACTACGTCGATGTCGGCGGACGCGAGTGGGAGGTCGACGAGTTCCTCGGCGACAACGCGGGCCTGGTGGTCGCCGAGCTGGAGCTGGAGTCGGCCGACGCCGCCTTCGAGCGCCCCGACTGGCTCGGGCGCGAGGTCACCGACAGCGCCCGCTACTACAACCTGGCGCTGGCGACGCGACCGTACTCGCAGTGGTCGCAGGCCGAGCAGGACGGCAGCGCACCCTAGGACGACCCGAACCCCGGCGCGCGGCGACGGCGGCACCTGAACGCGCCCGCCGCCCGCCGGGCTTCTGACACAATGACCGGCCGTCCCGACCGGACGGATTTCCACGCTTCCGCAGGGATCCAAGCATGCTCGTCATCGGCGTCGCCGGACACGAACTCACCGCGCAGGAGCGCGACTGGCTGCAGCACGACGCCTGCGCCGGCGTGATCCTCTTTACCCGCAACTTCGCCTCGCGCCAGCAGGTGGCCGAACTGTCGCAGGCCATCCGAGAGGCCGCGCCCCGCCCGCAGCTGGTGTGCGTCGACCAGGAAGGCGGTCGCGTGCAGCGCTTCCGTGAGGGCTACAGTGCGCTGCCGCCGCTGGAAGGCTTCGGCCGGCAGTACGCGCAGGACCGCGAAGCCGCGCTCAAGCTGGCCGAGGAGCATGCCTGGGTCATGGCCAGCGAGATCAAGGCCACCGGCGTGGACCTCAGCTTCGCGCCGGTCGTCGACCTGGGCCGCGGCAACCGCGCCATCGGCGACCGCGCGTTCTCGGAGGATCCGCAGGTGGTCGCGGACTTCACCCGCGCCTACGTGCGCGGCATGCACGGCGCCGGCATGGCGGCCACGCTAAAGCATTTCCCGGGCCACGGCTCGGTGCTGGAAGACACGCACTTCGATGACGCCGTGGACCCGCGTCCGCTGGACGAGATCCGCGCACTGGACCTGGTGCCGTTCGAGGCCGGCATCGCCGCCGGCGCGGACGCGGTGATGATGGCGCACGTCGTCTATCCCGAAGTCGCGCCGGAACCGGCCGGGTACTCGAAGGTCTGGATCGAGGACATCCTGCGCAAGGAGATGGGCTTCCGTGGCGTGGTGTTCTCTGACGACATCGGCATGGCTGCGGCCTTCTCCGCCGGCGGCATCAAACAGCGCGTCGACCTGCACCTGGATGCCGGCTGCGACGTGGTGCTGGTGTGCCATCCGGAGCTGGTCGAGGAGTCGCTCAAGGCCGTCGAAGGCCGGGCGCTGAACACGATGGCGCTGGTCAACCTGATCGGCCGCGGCCCGATGGGTTGGGACGGCCTGCTCGCCGACGCGCGCTACACCGCCTCGCGCGGTCGCCTGGAGGGCATGGCATGACCCGCGCGCCGGACAGCCCGCCGTCTCTCGCCGATGCGGTGGCCAATGCCGACGTCATCCACGACCGCGGCACGCTCGAGCAGGCCATCGACCGCATGGCCGTGGGCATCGCCGACGACTTCGCCGGCAGCGTGCCCGTGTACCTGACGATCATGCACGGCGGCATGCCGTTCGCCGCGCAGCTGGCGTTCGCGTTGGGCGAGCGCGGCCTGGACCTGGAGTTCGACTACCTGCACGCCACCCGCTACCGCGGCGAAACCTCCGGCGGCGAGCTGGTGTGGAAGCACCGTCCGGCGACGCCGCTGCAGGGCCGCCGCGTGCTGCTGGTCGACGACATCCTGGACGAGGGCCACACCATGGCCGGCATCGTCGCGTGGTGCCGCGAGCAGGGCGCCAGCGATGTGCGCATTGCCGCGCTGGCGGTGAAGGTGCACGGCCGCTGCGTACCGGGCGTGTGCGCCGACTACGCGGGCGTGGAGGTGCCGGACCGCTACGTCTTCGGCTACGGCATGGATTTCCATGAGCAGGGCCGCAACCTGCCGGCGATCTATGCGCTGCGGTAGTCGCAGTTCGTAGGAGCGGCTTCAGCCGCGATCGCCTGCAGCATCAATCGCGCCAACTCCACGTTCGCGGCTGAAGCCGCTCCTCCAACGGCCAGCTACCCATGAGCACGAGCACCGACACCATCGACCTCGCCGTCATCGGCGGCACCGGCCTGTACGCACTGGCGGAGCTGGAACATGCCGAGGCGCACCAGCCACCGACGCCGTACGGCGCGCTCTCGGGGCCCGTGCGGGTGGGGACGTTCGCCGGCCGCCGCGTCGCCTTCCTGGCGCGCCATGGCGAAGGCCATTCGGTTCCGCCCCACAAGATCAACTACCGCGCCAACCTCGCCGCGCTCAAGGCACTGGGCGCGGCGCGCGTGCTGGCGCTCAACACGGTCGGCGGCATCACCGAGCGCTTCGGCCCGCGCGTGCTGGCGTGTCCGGACCAGCTGGTCGACTACACCTGGGGCCGCATCTCCACGCTGTGCGAGGAGCCGGGCACCGAGGTGCTGCATGTCGATTTCGGCGAGCCCTACACCCGCAGCCTGCGTGCCGGCGTCGTCGAAGCCGCAACGCGCGCCGGCGTCGCGCTGGTGGACGGCGGCTGCTACGGCGCCACGCAGGGTCCGCGGCTGGAAACGCGCGCTGAAATCGCCCGCATGCGCCGCGACGGCTGCGACCTGGTCGGCATGACCGGGATGCCCGAAGCCGGGCTGGCGCGGGAGCTGGGGCTGGACTATGCGTGCCTCGCCATCGTCGCCAACTGGGCGGCGGGCGCGGGCCCGGACCCCGACGAGGTGATCACGCTGCAGGACGTGCTGGACAACGTCGCCGCTGCGTCTGCCGGTCTTCCGACGCTGCTGCGGGCGCTGCTCGACGGCTGAGGCGGCACGTTCGTCGGAACGGCGATTGTCAAGCCGCCATTCAGTTTGCATACTCGGCGGGCGTCCTGGTCGCCCCACGCGCCGGCGCAGTCATCGCACCCAGCATGAGGTCATCAAGGATATGCAGTACGGCACCGTGAAGTGGTTCAACGACGCGAAGGGATTCGGGTTCATCTCGCCGGAAGACGGCAGCGCCGATGTCTTCGCCCATTTCTCCGCGATCAACGCCAAGGGCTTCCGCAGCCTGCAGGAAGGCCAGCGCGTCAGCTACGAGGTCACCCAGGGCCCCAAGGGTGCCCAGGCCTCCAACATCACGCCGGCGGAATAAGTTCGACACGCCCGCGACCGATGTGTTGAGGCCCCGCTCCGGCGGGGCCTTTTTGTTGGGGCGCTGCAGCGGGTGAGACCGTACCGGCCGCTGCGTTAGATTCACGCGACCCGGCATGGAGCGAAGCGATGTCACCGCACCCCGACCCCGCTACCACCCACGCGGTCGAGAACCAGCCGCCCGAGTTCGCCCCGCGCGATCTGTGGCGCGATGACCTGGCCCTGCGCGAGGCGGTCGACCGCGAAGGCGCGCGTTCCTTTGTCGAAGCGCTGGCGCGCTACGGCGCGCTCGCCGGCGACACGTTGTACGCGCTGGCCCACGACGCCCACCGCGACCGTCCGCGCCTGCGCACGCACGACCGCTTCGGCCACCGCATCGACCGGGTCGAGTTCCACCCCGCCTACCACGGCCTGATGGACGCGGCGGTCGGCCACGGGGTCGCCGGGCTGTCCTGGCGCCCGCCCGGCCCGGGTGCGCACGTGGCGCGCGCCGCGCTCAGCTACCTGCACCACCAGGCCGACCCGGGCACCAGTTGCCCGCTGACGATGACCCACGCCGCCGTGCCCGTGCTGCGTCGCGAGGCCTCGCTGGCCGAGTGGGCCGACAAGGCGGCCGCGCCGCATTACGACGCCGCGGAGGCGCCCATCGCCGACAAGCCGGGCGTCACCCTCGGGATGGGCATGACCGAGAAGCAGGGTGGCAGCGACGTGCGCGCCAACACCAGCACCGCGACGCCCGACGGCGATGGCTACCGGCTGGTCGGCCACAAGTGGTTCTTCTCCGCGCCGATGAGCGACGGCTTCCTGGTGCTGGCGCAGGCGCCGGCGCCGGGCGGGCTGACGTGCCTCCTGATGCCGCGGCGGCTGCCGGACGGATCGAAGAACGCCTTCGAGCTGGTGCGCCTGAAGGACAAGCTGGGGGACTGGTCGAACGCGTCGTCCGAAGTCGAGTTCCGCGGCGCCCGCGCATGGCGGGTGGGCGAGGAAGGACGCGGCATCGCCACCATCCTGGAGATGGTCATGCTGACGCGCCTGGACTGCATGCTCGGGTCAGCGGCGCAGATGCGCATGGCGCTGGCGCATGCCGTGCACCACGCACGGCACCGGCGCGCGTTCGGGAAGCGCCTCATCGACCAGCCACTGATGGGGACGGTGCTGGCCGACCTTGCGCTGGAGGCCGAGGCTGCGCTGGCGCTTTCGATGCGCGTGGCCGGCGCCGTGGACCGCGCCCCGACCGATGCTTCGGAAGCGGCCTTCGCGCGCATCGCCACCGCGATCGGCAAGTTCTGGGTCTGCAAGCGCGCGCCGGCCTTCGTCAACGAAGCGCAGGAATGCCTGGGCGGCGCGGGCTACGTGGAGGAGTCGGTCCTGCCACGGCTGTACCGCCAGGCGCCGCTCAACTCGATCTGGGAGGGCAGCGGCAACGTCCAGTGCCTGGACGTACTGCGCGCGCTGGCGCGGGAGCCGGACACCGGGGCGGCCGTGTGGGACGAAGTGCAGGTCGATGCGGGTGCTGGACACGCCGCGCTGGTCGCGCGGCTGAAGCCGTCGCTGCTGCAAGGCCAGGCAATCGCGCCGGAGGCGGCGCGCGGGTTCGTGTCTTCGCTGGCGCTGGCCCTGCAGGGCGCGGTGCTGGCGCGCGCGGGCAGTCCGTGGGTCGACGCCTTCAGCCGGTCGCGGATCGGCCCCGACCGGGGCGGGGTGTTCGGTGCATCGCCACCGGTGGACGACGCTGCGGCGCTGGTCGAGCGCGCCCTGCCGACGTAGGCCGAATGCGGACCACTGCGTTGCGCTGGTGCGGACGCGCCGGCGGCGCCGTGCGCGTTACGGTGGACGCCCCCGTTTGCACCGGAGCACGTCCGTGATCGAACTGCACTACTGGCCCACGCCCAACGGCTACAAGATCCGCCTGTTCCTGGAGGAGGCCGGGCTGGACCATCAGATCGTGCCGGTTGATATCGGCCAGGGCGACCAGTTCAAGCCGGACTTCCTGGCGATCTCACCCAACAACAAGATGCCGGCCATCGTCGACCACGCCCCGGCCGACGGCGGCGAGCCGCTGTCGCTGTTCGAGTCCGGCGAGATCCTGCTGTACCTGGCCGAGAAGACCGGCCGGTTCCTGCCGGCCGGGACGCGCGAACGCCATCGCGCCCTGCAGTGGCTGTTCTGGCAGGTCGCCGGGCTCGGGCCGATGGCGGGGCAGGCGGGCCACTTCCGCGTCTACGCACCGGAGAAGATCGAGTACGGCATCGAGCGCTACACGCGCGAGGTGTCCCGGCTGTACGGCGTGCTCGACCGCCAGCTGCAGGGCCGGGCGTTCGTGGCCGGGGACGACTATTCCATCGTCGACATGGCCATTTACCCGTGGATCGTGCCGTTTGAAGCGCACGGCCAAGCGCTGGACGAATTCCCCGGCCTGGCTCGCTGGCTCGAGGCGGTACGCACGCGTCCGGCGACGGTGAAGGTCTACGAGGACCCGTCGACGGCCTATTCGTCCAACCAGCCGCTCACCGACGAGGCGCGGCGCATCCTGTTCGGGCAGGGCGCCAAGCGCGGCTGAGGCTGCTTCTGCGGCTAGTCCAGGAACTGCAGCCGCGCCAGCTCCGCATACAGGCCGCCCTGCGCCACGAGCGCGTCGTGCGTGCCTTCGGCAACGATGCGGCCGTGGTCCATCACCACGATGCGGTCGGCCTTGAGCACGGTCGCCAGGCGGTGGGCGACGACGATCGTGGTGCGGCCTTCCATCAGCGTTTCCAGTGCCTGCTGCACGGCGCGCTCGCTCTGCGCGTCGAGCGCGCTGGTGGCTTCGTCCAGCAGCAGGATCGGCGCGTCCTTCAGCAGCGCACGGGCAATGGCGATGCGTTGCTGCTGCCCGCCCGACAGGCGCGCCCCGCGCTCGCCCAGTTCGGTGTCCAGGCCCTGGGGCAGGGCGGCGATGAAATCGTCGGCATGGGCGGCACGCACGGCGGCGTCGATCTCGGCATCGCTGGCGTCCAGCCGGCCGTAGCGGATGTTTTCCCGCGCGCTGGCGGCGAAGATCGTCGGTTGCTGTGGCACCAGCGCGATCGCTTCGCGCAGGTCGGCCGGGTCCAGCGTGCGGATGTCCACCCCGTCCACGCGAACGGCGCCCGCACCCGGGTCCGGGTCGTGGAAGCGCAGCAGCAGCGAAAACACCGTGCTCTTGCCGGCGCCGGACGGTCCGACCAGCGCGACGGTCTCGCCCGGTCGCACGTGCAGGGTGAAGTGCTCCAGCGCGGCGCGATCCGGGCGCTTCGGATAGTGGAAGGCCACCTCGTCCAGCACCACCTCGCCGCGGACGGGTTGCGGCAGCGCGGCAGGGTGCTGGGGCGGTCGCACGCCGGGCTCTTCCTGCAGCAGCTCGCTGATGCGCCCCATGCCGCCGGCGGCGCGCTGCAGCTCGTTGAAGACCTCGGCCAGCGCGCCGACCGAGCCGCCACCGATCAGCGCGTACAGCACGAACTGTCCCAGCGTGCCGGCGCTCATCCGCCCGGCAATGACGTCATGCGCGCCCGACCACAGCACCAGCGTGATCGCACCGAAGATCAACGTGATGGCAATGGCCGTCACCCACGCTTGCGCCTGGATGCGGCGCCGCGCGGTGCCCACGGCAATCGCCAGCGCCTCGCTGAAACGCCCACGCTCGTAGGGCTCGCGTGCGTGCGCCTGCACGGTGCGCACGGCGCCCAGCGTCTCGTTGGCCAGCGCGTTGGCATCGGCGACGCGGTCCTGCGCGGCGCGCGAGATCTTCTGCAACCGGCGCCCGCCCAGCACGATCGGCAGCACCGCCAGGGGGATGCCGACCAGCGCATACGCCGCCAGCCTCGGGCTGGTCACGAACAGCATCGCGATGCTGCCCGTGAAGGTCACGATGCTGCGCAACGCGACCGACATGCTGGAGCCGACGACGCTGCGCAGCAGTTCGGCATCGGCCGTCAGCCGCGAGACCAGCTCGCCACTGCGGTTGCGGTCGTGGAAGCCGGCGTCCAGTGCGATCAGGTGCGCGTACAGGCGCTCGCGCAGGTCGGCCACCACGCGTTCGCCCAGCAGCGACACGAAGAAGAAGCGCGCCGCCGTCGCAAAGGCCAGCACCAGCGCGACGGCGAACAGCAGCAGGAACGCGCGATCGATGGCACTGCCGCCGCCTTGCGCGAACCCCTGGTCGATCATCACGCGGAAGGCGTAGGGCAGGCTGAGGGTCGCGGTGCTGGAGGCCGCCAGCGCCAGCAGCCACGCCACGAACAGGGCGCGGTGGCGTTGCACGAAGGGCCAGAGGGTGCGCAGTCGGCCGATCGGGGCCTTGGCCGGTGCGCTGGAAGCGATGGCATCGTTCATCCGGCCATTGTCCTTCATCGGGCGGGTGCCGCGTCACCATCCGTTGTCGGCACGGCCTGAGCCGCTGAGCCTGGCGTCGGAAACACGATGCGCGCGTGGGCGCGGCGCACGTCGCGATCGCCAGGGCCGCGCGGTTGCGAGTGGCGTCGCGCCTGGCGTGGGGCCGAAGGCATCCGGGCGCGGGCTCCGCGGCCAGGCCGCGCCCGCAGGGCTATGCGGATCCGCCTTCGTCAACGCTGACGCGCGCGCGGTCGCGCGTGGCGTCGCGCAGCTGGTCGGTCAGCGCATCCGCCTGGTCGACCGGCAACCGCAGGCGCACGTGGCCGCCACCGGCATCGAACCGCTCTTCGAGCTTCTCCGCATCGTGGGCGGCCAGTGCCGCATGCACCGCGCCGGTGTCATCGAAGGGGTAGGCCACGTGCACTTCGCACAGTGCCACCAGCGGCTCGCGCGCTGCCGTGCGCAGGCACTCCGCGGCGGCCCCGCCGTAGGCCCGCACCAGCCCGCCTGCGCCCAGCTTGATGCCGCCGTACCAGCGGGTGACGACCACGGCGACGCGGTCCAGCCCCTGGCCTTCGATCGCGGCCAGGATCGGACGCCCCGCGGTGCCGCCCGGCTCTCCGTCGTCGTTGAAGCGGTACTCGGACCCGATGCGGTAGGCCCAGCAGTTGTGCGTCGCCGCCGGATCGCCCACCTCCTCGAAGAAGGCCAGGGCGGCGGCAGGCGAATCCACCGGCGCCGCCTGGGCGAGGAAGCGGCTGTGCTTGACGTCGATCGTGTGCGACGCCCGCCTGGCCAGGGTGTCCTGGCTCACGGCTCGGATGGAGGTTCGGGCAGCAGCGCACGCAGGTCGTCGGGCAGCGCCTGCGTGGGATGCACATCGTGGAAGCGATCGAGCACGGCGCGGGCGGCGTCGATGTCGCCCGCATCGCGAAGCCGCCGGATCTCGGCATACCAACGGGATGGCGGGTCATCGGGTGTCAGACCATCCGTCGCCGGCGCAGACGCGGCCGGTGCCAGCGCCCCAAGCTCACGCCGCGCGCCCTCCGCTTTCGCGTGGCGCAGTGCACGCGACTCGGTCATCGCGGCCGATCCCGCGCGTGCGCTGTTGGTGTAGCTGTGGCGGCGTTCGGGTGCCTGCGTCAGCACCTCCTGGCTGCGCACCTGCGAGGTATCGGCCGACTTGGCGGCGGCTTCGGGTGAGGCGACGGCGGCGGCCGCGGGAGGAGGCGCAGGCGCTGCGGCACGGTCCTCGACCGCTGCAGGCATCACGGGCGCGGCATCCGTCGAGCGGTCAGCACCGGCATTGGCTACATCGCGTGGGGTCGCCGGCGCCGAGTCCTTGGCCGAGGCCGCCCGCTCGCGCACCTGCGGCTCGGCGACACGGGCCGCGGGTGCCTCGTCGGCGGGCCCGGTCGACGGTGCGGCCGGTGCCAGCACGCGGGGGCGGCCCGACGCCACGGGCGCCGCGGGGACGAAGCCACCATCGGCAAGCGGCGCTTCACTGCGCTCGGTCAGCACCTCCTGCGATGGCCGCAGTTGCCAGACCACGCCCAGCACCAGCGTCAGCGAGGCCGCCAGTCCAACGCCGGTCAGCCACCCGGCCGGAAGCGCAAGGATGCGACGCCCGCGGTGACGGTGCGGCGCGGTGTCCCTGCCGGCCGCTGCGTGCGCGGCGGCCAGGATGCGCGCGTCCAGGGCCGCCGACGGCCCGTCGTGCGGCCCCAGGCGCGCCAGGCGCGCGGCCATCTCACGCTCGTCCGGCGTCAGCGGCTCACGCGGCGGGGGTGGGGGTGTCGTTGTCATTCGTTGAGTCTCGCGCGCAACTTGTCCATGGCGTAGCGCAGCCTGGATTTGACGGTCTCGCGGCCGACCCCGGTGATCTCTCCGATCGCGTCGAGAGTGAGTTCCTGCTCCAGCCGCAGCAGCACGGTCTCGCGCTGCTCGTCGGGCAGGTCCTCGATGGCGCGCTGCAGGCGCCGGCGCTGTTCGAACTCCGACAGTTCGCGTTCGGGCGTGTTCGGGTCGGGAATGCGCGCTGCGCGCAGGTCGGCGTCGGCAGGCGCCGCGGGGCGGTGCTTGAGGGCACGCCAGTGGTCGCCCAGCCGGTTGTGGGCAATGCGGAACAGCCAGGCGCTGAAGGCCGCATCGGGTGTCCAGCCGGCCCGCGCGCCGATCACCCGCTGCCACGTGTCCTGGAAAATCTCGTCGGCCAGCGCGCCATCGCGGGTATGGCGCAGCAGGAAGCGGTAGAGCGGCCCGCGGTGGCGGGCGTAGAGCTGCTCGAACGCCTGCACGTCGCCGCCCACCCAGGCCAGCATCAGTGCCTCGTCAGCCGGCTCCGGGGCAGGCGCGGTGGCGGGGTCGGGCGCGGAATCCATCCGCCCAAGGGTACGGGGCGCCGTTGCCGCCGGGAAGCGGCTGGTGCATGGTGCCGGGGGCAACGG
>CBIHLN010000013.1:0-48878 GCA_966210725.1 uncultured Lysobacter sp.
CTTCGAGATGACGGCACCCTCGATCTCGCACCATCTAAATGTGCTAAAAGATGCGGGACTTGTGCAGGCCATCCGGAACGGGCGCCACATCATCTACTCGCTGAACAGTACGGTTTTCCAGGATTTTATGCAGGAGCTTCTCGAACTCATGCAGAGCGGAGGTCGCGCATGAACAAGCGCTGGCCGCGCACCGGTCTCTATGCCATCACGCCCGATGAACCCGACACGGCTCGCCTGCTGGAATGTACTGAGGCGGTGCTGGACGCCGGTGCTGCGTGGCTGCAGTACCGCAACAAGGCGGCGGATGCCGCGCTTCGCCGGGAGCAGGCGCTCGTGCTGCTCGATGTCTGCCGGCGTCATGACGTGCCGTTGATCGTCAACGACGACTGGCGCCTCGCGGCCGATATCGGTGCGGCCGGCGCGCACCTGGGCGAGGACGATGGCGACCTGCGCGTGGCGCGTGGTGCGCTCGGCGACCGCGCGCTCGTCGGCGCCTCCTGCTACGACGACATCGATCTCGCCCGTCGCGCGGTCGATCTCGGCGCCACGTACGTTGCGTTCGGCGCGTTCTTTCCCTCGCCCACCAAGCCCGACGCGCGCCGCGCCGACCCGGCGCTGCTCGAGGCATCCGCCGTCCTCGGGGTGCCCCGGGTGGCGATCGGGGGGATCACCCCGGACAATGCGCCTTCTCTGGTGGCCGCCGGCGCTGACCTGGTCGCCGTGATCAGTGGCGCCTTCGATGCGCCCGACCCCGCTGCGTCGGTGCGGCGATACCTGCGCGCCTTCGCCCACCCCTTCACCGCTGCCCGCCATGGCGCCGCGGCCCAGCCAGACGAGACCCCATGAAGAACGACCGTTCCCATGCCCTGTTCACCCGCGCTTCCGAGCTGCTGCCGGGCGGCGTCAATTCGCCGGTGCGCGCCTTCAAGTCCGTAGGCGGTGAGCCGTTCTTCGCACAGCGCGCGCAAGGCCCGTATCTGCACGACGTCGATGGCAACCGCTACATCGACTACGTCGGCTCGTGGGGCCCGATGATCGCCGGGCATGCGCACCCGAAGGTGCTCGAGGCGGTCGAGCGCACCATGCGCGACGGCCTCAGCTTCGGCGTGCCCAACGCGTTGGAAGTAACGATGGCCGAGGCCATCACTGCCATCGTGCCCAGCTGCGAGATGGTGCGGATGGTCAATTCCGGCACCGAGGCCACCCTGTCGGCGATCCGCGTGGCGCGCGGCGCGACCGGGCGCAACCGCATCGTCAAGTTCGAGGGCTGCTACCACGGCCACGGCGACAGCTTCCTGGTGAAGGCCGGCAGCGGCGCGCTCACGCTGGGCCTGCCGAACTCGCCGGGCGTGCCGTCGGCGCTGGCCGACCTCACGCTGACCATTCCGTACAACGATTTCGATGCGGCCACCGAGCTGTTCGACAAGGCCGGCAGCGACATCGCCGGCCTCATCATCGAACCCATCGTCGGCAATGCGAACTGCATCCTGCCGCGCGACGGCTACCTGCAGCATCTGCGTGACCTGTGCACGAAGCACGGCGCCCTGCTGATCTTCGACGAAGTCATGACCGGCTTCCGGGTCGCGCTGGGCGGTGCGCAGCAGCGCTACGGCATCACGCCGGACCTGTCGACCTTCGGCAAGATCATCGGCGGCGGCATGCCGGTGGGCGCGTACGGAGGCCGGCGCGACCTGATGTCGCAGGTGGCGCCGGCCGGCCCGATCTACCAGGCCGGCACGTTGAGCGGGAATCCCGTGGCGATGGCGGCGGGCCTTGCGACGCTTGAGCTGATCCGCGAACCCGGCTTCCACGAGGCACTGGAGCGCAGCACGCATGCGCTGTGCGATGGGCTGGAGTCGGCTGCGCGCGACGCGGGCGTCACGTTCCACACGGTGCGCGCGCCCGGCATGTTCGGGCTGTATTTCCGCGAAGGCCCGATCGAAACGTTCGAGGACGCCAAGGGCTCCGACAGCGCGCGCTTCAACCGCTTCTTCCACGCGATGCTCGATCGCGGCGTGTACCTGGCGCCGTCCGCGTTCGAGGCCGGCTTCGTATCGAGCGCGCATGGCAAGGCCGAGATTGCCGCCACCGTCGATGCCGCGCGGGCCGCGTTCGCCGAGGTCGCGAAGGGCTGACGATGCGGCGTGCGCGCCTGGTCCTGCTGGATTTCGACGGCGTGCTGGCCAGCTACTCGCACGCGGTGCGCTTCGCGCACCTGGCGCGAAGCGCGGGCTGTTCCGCGGAGCGCGTCCGTCGCACGCTGATGGATGACGGGCTGGAAGCCCGCTACGACGCCGGCATGCTGTCCACGCTCGAGTATCTGGGCCAGCTGGGCGACGCACTCGAAGTGCCGGTGGATGCCGATGCATGGTGCGCGGCGCGACGGGCATCGACACATGTCACGGCGGACACCGAGGCGCGGGTGGCGCTCCTTGCCGAACGCACGGCCGTCGGCATCCTCAGCAACAACGGCCCGCTGATGGGCGAGGTCATCCGCGAACTGGTGCCGTCTTGGTTTCCGCGACTGGAGGGTGCCGTGCTGCTTTCCGGGGTCCTGGGCGCCCGCAAGCCCGAACCGGTGGCCTTCCAACGCGCGTTGGCGCATTTCGGCGTGGCCGCCGGCGACACGCTGTTCGTCGACGACTCGGTCACGAACGTCGCGGCGGCGACGCGACTCGGGCTGGATGCCCGCCAGGCGGAGGGACCGGCGGCATTGCGGCGCACCCTCTCCGACGCCGGCTTCGACTGACCCGCCGTTTCCCGGCCCGCGGCTCAGCCGAGCGCGAGGTGGTTTGAAAGCGCGCACCGCAGCCGGCGCATGCCTTCGGCGATGTCGTCGTCGCCGATGTTGAGCGCCGGCACGAACCTCAGCACGTCCGGCCCCGCCTGGAGCAGCAGCAGGCTCTGTCCGACGCAGGCATCGAGAATCTCGCCGGCGCGTCCGGCGTACGTGGGGCGCAGTTGCGCGCCGATCATCAGGCCGGCGCCACGCACCTCGTCGAACACGTCGAACTCGGCGTCCAGCGCCGCGAGGCCATCGCGGATCGCAGCGGCCTGGCGCGCCACGTTGTCCATCAGTGCCGGGGATGACAGCTCCCTCAGCGCGGCCCCGGCGACGGCCGCCGCCAGCGGGTTGCCGCCGAACGTCGTGCCGTGTGCGCCGAACGACAGCGACTCCGCCGCGTGCGGGCCCACCAGCATCGCGCCGATCGGGAATCCACTGCCCAGGGCCTTGGCCAGCGTCACCACGTCCGGCGTCACGCCGTAGCCGTGGCTGGCGAACAGGTGCCCGGTCCGGCCCATGCCGCACTGGATCTCGTCGCAGACGAGCAGCGCACCGTGGCGGTCGCACAGCGCACGCAACCCGGCGAGGAACGCAGGCGTCGCCGGCGTCACGCCGCCCTCGCCCTGCACCGGCTCGACCAGCACCGCGCAGACGCTGCCATCGGCCATGGCGCGCTCGGCGGCGGCCAGGTCGTTGAAGTCGCTGTAGGCGAAGCCCGGCGGCAGTGGCTCGAAGCCCTCGTGGTACTTGGGCTGCGCGGTCGCGGTGACGGCGGCAAGCGTGCGGCCATGGAAGCTGCCGCGGAAGCTGAGGATGGTGCGACGCTCGGGGCCACGCCCCTGCGCGGTGGCCCAGCGCCGTGCCAGCTTGATCGCCGCTTCGTTGGCTTCGGCGCCGGAATTGCAGAAGAACACGCGCCGGGCGAAGCCCGAGGCCTCCACCAGCGCCTGCGCCAGCCGCAGCGGCGGTTCGCTCACGAACACGTTGCTGGTGTGCCACAGCTTGCCGGCCTGGTCGTGCAGGGCCGCCAGCAGCGCCGGATGCGCGTGGCCCAGGGCGTTGACGGCGATGCCCGCACCGAAGTCGATGTACTCCACGCCCTCGCGGTCCCACACGCGCGACCCGCGGCCGTGGTCCAGCACGATCCGGCGCGGACGGTACACCGGGACGTAGTAGCGCTCGGCCAGCGCGTAGAGGTCAGCGGTGGAGTCGGTCATGGCGGCGGTTCGCGGGGCGGGCGCGCATTCTCGCCGATTGCACGGCCCACTGCGGCACAATCGCCGGCCGGAGGTCCCAATGCGCCTGCTGTTCTCGCCGCAGTTGAACCCCGCCACCGAGACCGGCTGGCGGCGCACCTGGTTCGACATCATCTACCGCCACGACACCCCGCCGTCGCGCAACTTCGATCTGCTGCTGATCGTGGCGATCATCGCCAGTGTGTCGGTGGTGATGCTCGACAGTGTCGCGGAGATCCACGCCGAGCACGCCGGGCTGCTGTACGGCATCGAGTGGGGCTTCACGCTGTTGTTCACGCTGGAGTACGCCATGCGCCTGGCGGTGGTGAAGCGGCCGCTGCGCTATGCCTTCAGCATGTGGGGGATCATCGACCTGCTGTCGATCCTGCCCACCTACCTCTCGCTGGGTTTCCCCGGCAGCCAGAACCTGCTGGTGGTGCGCATCCTGCGCATCCTGCGGCTGTTCCGCATCCTCAAGCTGGTGCAGTACGTCGAGGAAGGCGGCGTGCTGGTGGGCGCCCTCTGGCGCAGCCGGCGCAAGATCTTCGTCTTCGTGTGCGCGGTACTGACGGTCGTGGTGATCTTCGGCGCGCTGATGTACGTGGTCGAGGGTCCGGAACACGGCTTCGAGAGCATTCCGATGGGGATGTACTGGGCCATCGTCACGATGGCCACCGTGGGCTTTGGCGACATCGCGCCGGCCACGACGCTGGGCCGGTTCGTCACCAGCATCCTGATCCTGATCGGCTACAGCGTCATTGCCGTGCCGACCGGCATCTACACGGCCGAGCTGGCCAGCAGCCTGCGCCAGGCCGACCCCAAGACGCGCGTCGTGGACAACCGCGGGTGCCCGGAGTGCGGGCTGGAAGGCCACGACCCGGAGGCGTGCTTCTGCCGAGGCTGCGGGCACCGCCTTCCGCCGCCGATGGGCTGACGGCGCGCGGCCTCAGTCCAGGAACAGGTCCGGCAGCAGCGGTCGCGACGGGTCGACGGCGTAGCGGTCGAACGCCTCCACGCCCGCGGCACGGAGCACTTCCTCGTCGGTCAGGAAGCGGCCGGCGTAGCGCGCGCCATGGGAGGCCAGCACCGCATGCGCGGCGTCGGCAACGATCTCGGGGCGCCGGCACTGCGCGGGATCGACACCGGGGATCATGTTGATGGCGTCGGTGGCGATGATCGAGCGCGGCCACAGCGCGTTGACCGACACGCCCTGCGGCCCGAACTCCGCCGCCAACCCGAGCGTCACGAAGCTCATCCCCATCTTGGCCAGCGTGTAGCCGGTGTGCGGCCCCCACCAGCGCGGGTCCAGGCTGGGCGGCGGCGCCAGCGTGAGGATGTGCGGGTCAGTGGCCTTGAGCAGGTGCGGCAGGCAGGCCTGCGCGCACAGGAAGCTGCCCCGTGAATTGACCTGCTGCATCAGGTCGAACCGCTTCATCGGCGTGTCGAGCGTGCCCCGCAGCCAGATCGCGCTGGCGTTGTTGACGAGGATATCGATGCCGCCGAAGTGCTCAGACGTGGCCGCCACCGCGGCGCGCACCTGGTCTTCTTCGCGGATATCGCACTTCACCGCCAGCGCGCGGCCACCCGCACTCTCGACCTCGAAGGCGACGCTGTGGATGGTGCCGGGCAGCTTGGGGTTGGCCATCGCGGACTTGGCGGCGATGGCGACGTTGGCGCCGTCGCGCGCGGCGCGCAGGGCGATGGCACGTCCGATGCCGCGCGAGGCACCGGTGATGAATAGGGTCTTGCCTGCGAGGGTGGACATCGCTGCTGCTCCGTGGTCGCTGTCAAATGGCATTGTAGGAGTGGCGGCCGCCGCGAACCGGATCCGTGGCCGCCGCGCCCGCTCGGCGACATCCGCCATCGCGGCCGAAGCCGCTCCTCGATGAGCCGCGCGCTAGGGCTTCGGCCCCCGGCCTTCGTTGTCCTCCCACTTCAGCAGCTTGCGGGTCACGAAGCGGTACACCGGCTTGCCGGTGGCGAACCACGCCTCGCGCACCCACGAGTGGCGCTTGAGCAGGCGGCGCTCGACCGGCGTGATCGCATCGGGGCAATACATCCGCTTGTGCTTGAGCAGGTGGCGCAGGTCCTCGCGCGCCAGCAGGCGCATCCAGCGCGAACGCGGGTGGCCGCGCACGGCCAGCTGGAAGTCGATGATCGCCGGCGCGCCATCATCGAGCACCAGCCAGTTGGCTTCCTTGGCCAGGTCGTTGTGCGCCAGGCCGCGGCGGTGCAATTGCTGCAGCAGGCGGCGCGCGCGACGGAAGTAGACCAGGTCGCCCCGTGGCGGACGCTGGTACATCGCCGCGCCGGCCATGTAGCTGCGGTCGAGCTGGCGCCCGTTCCAGCCCAGCAGCTGCGGGGTCGCGGGCAGCCCGTCGACCTGTTGCAGCGCGCGCGCCTCCCGCCGCGCCAGCCACCAGGCCGGCAGCCGCAGCCAGCCCGGGACATGGACCAGGTCGCGACGCACGAACAGGCCTTCCGGCCCGCGCATCAGCGCGATGCGGCCAAAACTGTCGGACTTGAGGGCGTCGACTTCGACGGCGGGCGGACGTGCTTCAGGCATCGCGCCAGTGTACGCAATGGCCGCGGCGCGACGATGCACCCGCCGCCATGCAGGCACGTGGCCCGGACCCGCCGACGATGAATTACATCCCACCCGGGGCAATGGAACTTCGCCGCCCGCTGCCATAATGGGCCGATGGAACCGGCCTGGCTCGAAAGCGCGACCGCGTGGATCAATGCAAACCCGGTCGCGGCCGGCCTGCTCGTCTTCCTGATCGCGTTCTGCGATGCGCTGGTGGTGGCCGGCATCATCGTGCCTGCGCTGCCCCTGCTGTTCGCCGTCGGCGCGGCCGTGGGCCTGGGCCACATCAACGGACCCTACGCACTGGCGTGCGCCGCAACGGGCGCGTTCGTCGGTGATGCGCTGAGTTTCTGGATCGGACGGCGATGGGGCACGCAGTTGCGCCAGCGCTGGCCGTTCTCGCGCTACCCGCAATGGCTGGACCGCGGCGAAAGCCTGTTCCGTCGACACGGGATCAAGAGCATCTTCATCGCGCGCTTCGTGGGGGCGGTGCGGCCGTTCGTCCCCGCCATCGCCGGCATGCTGGAAATGCCGGTCCGGCGCTACGCGCTGCCCAGTGCGGTGGCGTGCCTGGCCTGGGCGGGGGCGTTCCTGGCGCCGGGCTGGATCCTGGGCGCGTCCTACGACGCCGTCGCCGCGGTGGCCGACCGCCTCGCACTGGTGCTGCTGGGGCTGGCAGCGGCGGTCGCGCTGGTCTGGGCCGGCGTGCTCTACACCTGGCGCTGGTTCGCCCAGCACGCTGACAGCCTGCTGGCGCGCGCGCTGGCATGGACGCGGGCCCACCCGCGCCTGGGCCGGTACAGCGGGGCGCTGATCGACCCCAACCGGCCGGAATCGGCCTCGCTGGTGATGCTGGCCGCCTGCCTGCTGGCCATCAGCTGGGCGTGGTTTTCGCTGCTGGCGGGACTGCTGGCATCCGGCGGGCCGCTGGCCTTCGATCACTATGTGCACGAGCTGATGTGGGGCCTGCGCAACCCGCTGGCCGACCGCCTCATGGCGGCCCTGGCGAGCCTCGGAGATGCCGTGGTGCTCGGCACCGCCTCGGCGGTGCTGCTGGCCTATCTGCTGTGGCGCAAGCGCTGGATGGCGGCGGCGCACTGGTTGGCGGCGCTCGTGTTCGGCCTGGTGCTGACGGCGCTGCTGGAGGCGGCTATCGACATGCCGCGCCCACCGACGGCGCCGGCCGGCTTCGGGTTCCCGTCGGTGGCGGTGACGATGACGACGGTGGCGTTCGGGTTCTTCGCGGTGCTGATCGCACGCGAGCTGCCGGGCCGCAAGCGTGTCTGGCCGTACCTGCTGGCTGGCGTGGTCACGACGCTCGTCGGGTTCTCGCGGCTGTACCTGGGCGCGCACTGGCCCAGCGACCTCATCGGCGGAACCCTGTTCGGCATCCTCTGGCTGCTGGTGCTGGGCATCGCCTATCGCCGCCACGTCTCGCGCTCGTTCTGGATGCGGCCGATGGCGTGGCTGTTCTACGGCAGCTTCGCCGCAGTCGCGCTGTGGCATGCGCCGCGCGCGGCCGACGACGTGCTGGCGAAGTTCCAGTCGCCGGTTCCACCGCAGGTGGTGGCCGCCAATGACTGGTGGCAGCAGGACTGGGCGCGACTGCCCGCCCGTCGCACCGAAACCAACGCGCGGCAGCGCTGGCCGTTGGGCGTGCAGGTGGCCGGGCCACTGGCGCCGCTGCAGCAGCACCTTGAACTCCGCGGGTGGCGTGTCCAGCCACAGGCGGACTGGCAGGACGCCGTATCCCTGTTGGACGACGACATGCCGGGGCGCGAGCAGGCGGTATTGCCGGCGACGCTCGATGCCCACGCCGAAGCGCTGCTGATGCTGCGACCGGGGCGCGGGCCGGACGAACGCTTCGCGCTGCGGCTGTGGCCGGCACCGATGCAATTGGACGACGGCACGCCGCTCTGGATCGGCACGGCGCAGACGCTGCGCCTGAGCCGGCCACTCGACGCGGTCGCCTTGTGGTTGCCGGTGCCGGAGGACCTCGCCGCGCGTACCGCGGTGCTGATCGCACTGGATGGTTTCGACCCGATGGAGTCACCGCACCCCCGTGACCCGGGCGTGCCGGTGATGCGGCTTCGCATTGACGAAGCGCCCGTGCGGGACGCGTCAGGGCAGTAGCGACAGCACCCGTTGCAGGCGGTCGTGCGGGTCGTCGAGCTGAAGCAGCGCCTGGCGCTGTTCGTCCGGCATCGGCAGCAGCTCGATCAAGCGCCAGCCCACCCAGGCGGCATCGTCGAACCGGTCGGCCGTCGCCTTGGCATGCTCGCCACCGACCTTGTCGAGGATCTCCTGTAACAGCGTGGACAGCAGCGCATGCTCCGGTCGCACCGGCTCGATCACGTCCTCATCGCACCACGCCACGTCGGCCACCTGCAGGCCGTTGTCGCGCACGCGCACGCGGTGCGCATGGAAGCGCCGCGTGCCGCGCACGCGCAGGGTCAGCAATCCATCGTCGCCGCGCCCGAAATCCTCGATCACAGCCTCGGTGCCATACGCAGCGGCCGTGGCGGCTTCGCCGGCTTCTTCGCCGTCGATGAGCAGGCAGATACCGAACCCGCGGCCCTCGCGGCTGCAGTCGCGCACCAGGTCGAGGTAACGCGGTTCGAAGATGCGCAGGCCCAGTGACGCGCCCGGCACCAGCACGGTGTGCAGGGGGAACAGGCCGAGCGGCTCCATCGCGGGGCGTTCGTCGTTCATCGCCGCCAGTCTACGCGCGGCGATGCCGACGGCAGGTCAACGCGACGTTTGCAGCGCCTGCAGAAAACGCCGCGGCGCGCCGTCGAAGCCGCCGTTGGACATGAACACCACATGGTCCCCCGCGGCCACGCGCGCGCGCAGCGCGTCGATCAACGCATCCGCATCGGGCACGGCGATGCCGTCGCCCCGCAACGCGGCGACCACCTTGCTGCCGTCCCATGCCAGCTCGGGGCGGTGCAGGAACACGACGGCGTCGGCGTCGGCAAGCGACGGTGCCAACGCCTCGGCATGCGCGCCCAGCCGCATGGAATTGCTGCGCGGCTCCATGGCCACCACGATGCGCGCGTCGCCGACCCTTGCCCGCAGCCCCGCGAGCGTGGTGGCGATCGCGGTGGGGTGGTGGGCGAAGTCGTCGTAGACGGTGATGCCGTCGTGCGTTCCGACCAGCTCCATGCGCCGCTTCACGCTTCGGAAGTCCGCCAGCGCCGGCAGGATGGCGGCGACGTCGTGCCCGGCCGCGGCCACAGCCGCGAGCGAGGCCAGCGCGTTCATGACGTTGTGGCGGCCCAGCAGCGGCCAGCGCACCTCACCCAGTTCGACGCCACGGTGGATCACGACGAACGCGCTGCCGTCCTCGGCCAGCAGGCGCGCGGTCCAGGTGAGTGCCGCGCCGGCGTTGCCCGCGGCGTCGCCACGGTCGCCTCGCACCGGGCTCGCCACCGCCTGCGCTGCGTCC
The DNA here is from genome assembly GCA_966210725.1 of uncultured Lysobacter sp. GTDB lineage: Bacteria > Pseudomonadota > Gammaproteobacteria > Xanthomonadales > Xanthomonadaceae > Lysobacter_C. Next base: position 10,056 of record CBIHLN010000013.1, read on the forward strand.
AGCCCGAAGGTGTCCACCGGCGTCCAGCAGCCCATCGCCAGCACTTCGGCCAGGCGCGCGTCCTCTCCGTTGACGATCAGGCGCCCGCTGCCCGGCACTGTGCGCACCAGGTGGTGGAACTGGCGCTGGATGGCAGCCACGTCCGGGAAGATATCGGCGTGGTCGAACTCCAGGTTGTTGAGGATGGCGATACGCGGCCGGTAGTGGACGAACTTGCTGCGCTTGTCGAAGAACGCGGTGTCGTACTCGTCGGCCTCCACCACGAACGCGCGGCCCGTGCCGACGCGCGCGGACACGCCGAAATCCTCGGCCACGCCGCCGATCAGGAAGCCCGGCTCCGCGCCGGCCACCTGCAGCAGGTAGGTGAGGATGGTCGAGGTCGTGGTCTTGCCGTGGGTGCCGGCCACCGCGATGACCTCGCGGCCCGGCAGCACCTGTTCGGCCAGCCACTGGGCGCCGGAGATATAGCGCCGACCCTCGTCCAGCACCGACTCCACCGCCGGGTTGCCGCGCGAGAGCGCGTTGCCGACCACCACTTCGTCGCAGTCGGCGGAAATGTTGGAGGGGTCGTAGCCCTGTCGCAGGGCGATGCCGAGCTGCTCGAGCTGCGTTGACATCGGCGGGTAGACCGCCTGGTCGCTGCCTTCGACCTGATGGCCGAGTTCGCGCGCCAAGGCCGCCACGCCGCCCATGAAGGTGCCGGCGATGCCGAGGATATGCAGTTTCATGGCGGCGGAGCTCGTGGTGGGTGCTCGGGAATCGACGCGGGCCTGGAGCCCAGTACGTCAGGCTGGAGACGGCCCGGCATGCCACCGGGCCATCGCGGCGGCGAGGTCTCAGCCGACCTCGCGCACCGGGGCGATCGCCTCGATGATGCGGGTGAACACCTCGTCCAGCGTGCCCACGCCGTCCACCACCGTCAGCTGGCCGTGCGTGCGGTAGAACTCGATGACCGGCGCGGTCTGCGAGTCGTACACCTTCAGGCGCGTGCGCACCGACTCCGGGCTGTCGTCGGCGCGACCCTCGGCCGCGGCGCGGCCGGCGATGCGCTCCACCAGCAGTTCGGTGGCGACGTCCAGCTGCACGGCCGCATCCATCGGCTGGCCGATGCGCTTGAGCAGCACGTCCAGGGCGTCGGCCTGGGCCAGGTTGCGCGGGTAGCCGTCGAGGATAAAGCCACCTGCGGTATCGGGCCGCGAGAAGCGGTCCTCGAGCATGCCCAGCAGGATCGCGTCGCTGACCAGCTCACCGCGGGCCATGACCTCCTTGGCCTCCAAGCCCAGCGGGCTGCCGGCGGCGACTTCCGCGCGCAGCAGGTCGCCGGTGGAGATGTGCGGCACCTGCAGGTGCTCCTTGAGCCGTGCGGCCTGCGTGCCCTTGCCTGAACCGGGCGCACCCAGAAGTACCAATCGCATCTACATCGCTCCCGCAGTCTGAACCTGACGCCTGCGCGGGCGGCGCTACACTCGGGCCGCGCCTGCCGCGCCGGCAAACGGCGGCCAGCTTACCGCATCCGGCCGGCCGCCCCCACGCTCAATGGACCTGCCCATGGCTTCCGGAACCCTGCTCTACGCCCAGTCCGGCGGTGTCACCGCCGTCATCAACGCCACCGCTTCGGCCGTCATCCAGGCCGCGCGTGCCCGCAAGGTGCCGGTGCTGGCCGCCCGCAACGGCATCCTGGGCGCGCTGCGCGAGGAGCTGATCGACACCCGGCGCGAGTCGATTTCGGCCATCCGCGCACTGGCCCACACGCCCGGCGGCGCGTTCGGGTCCTGCCGGGTCAAGCTGAAATCGCTGGACGAGGACCGCGCACGCTACGAGCGGCTGCTGGAGGTGCTGCGAGCCCACGACGTGCGCTGGTTCCTCTACAACGGCGGCAACGACTCGGCCGACACCGCACTGAAGGTGTCGAAGCTGGCGGCCGAGTTCGACTATCCGCTGACCTGCGTCGGCGTACCCAAGACGGTCGACAACGACCTGGCCGTGACCGACTGCTGCCCGGGGTTCGGGTCGGCGGCCAAATACACCGCCGTCTCCGTGCGCGAGGCGGCGCTGGATGTCGCGGCGATGGCCGACACCTCGACCAAGGTCTTCGTGTACGAGGCGATGGGCCGGCACGCCGGCTGGCTGGCGGCGTCGGCGGGACTGGCGGGCACCGGACCGGACGCGGCGCCGCACCTGATCCTGTTCCCGGAGCGCCCGTTCGACGAGGCCGACTTCTTCAAGCGCGTGCAGGCCACGGTAGAGCGCGTCGGCTACTGCGTGGTGGTGGCCAGCGAAGGCATCCAGACGGCGGACGGCCGTTTCGTCGCAGACGCCGGTGGCGGGAAGGATTCCTTCGGACACACGCAGCTGGGCGGCGTGGCCTCGCACCTGGCCGGCCGGGTCAAGGACGCACTGGGCTACAAGGTGCACTGGACCCTGCCCGACTACCTGCAGCGCTCGGCGCGCCACGTGGCATCGAAGGTCGACCTGGAGCAGGCGATGGCCGTGGGCACCGCCGCGGTGGACTACGCGCTGGCCGGCCGCAACGCGGTCATGCCGGTGATCGTCCGCACGTCCGAGGCGCCCTACCGCTGGAAGATCGAGGCGGCGCCGCTGTCGAAGGTCGCCAACCACGAGAAGAAGATGCCGGCCGGTTTCATACGCCGCGACGGTTACGGCATCACCGACAAGGCCCGCGCCTACCTGGAGCCGTTGATCCGCGGGGAGGCGCCGCCACCGTACGGCCGCGACGGGCTACCGGCCTACGTCACGCTGCGCAACGAGGCGGTCGCGCCGCGCCTGGCGCCCTGGAAGGGCTGAGGCGGGCTGGCGCAACCGACGCGGTCAGCCGCCGCAGGGCAGCCCTTCGACCGACATCGACGCGGCGAACAGCGGCACGGCATCGAGATTGCCGGCCTCGGCGTCCTTCCGCATCTCCTCCAGATAGACCCGCATCTGGCCCTGTCCGTCGCGCTCGGTCGCTTGCGCCTTCGCCAACGGCTTTCGCCACACGCGCACCACGGCCTGTTGTGTCTGGCACGAGGCATTGGGCACGCGGATCAGGTCGTTGAATACCCATCCGGCGTCCGCTGAGGGTTTGGCCTCGGCCGCATCGACGAACCGTGCGCGAGGCTGGCAGTTCGGGCTGCTGCGGACCACGGCAAACCGGTACGGCGCGTCGGCCTGGCCGGTGAACGCGCCTTCCAGGCGCGCGCAGGCTTCGGGAATGGTGCGCAGGGTGTGGGCCGCGCCGACCGCCTGCGGCGCGGCGGCACCCCGCTCGATCTCCGGGACCGGATCCGCGGCCAGCGAGGGCAGCGCCACCAGCGTGGCGGTGAAGGCGATGAGGCGGGCGGACTGGCGCATGGCTGTGGCTCCGGCGGCGGGCTGCATGACGTGGTATGGCATGGCGCCCGCGTTCAAGGGGTCCGCAGGCTGGCACGCAGGCGCTGAACCCCGGTTTCACGAGGTGTCGCGGCCCGATGGGCTGTGCCATAGTCGGCCCCGTTGCCCGTGCCGGAGTGCCGGGCGGCGCACCACAATCCGATGCATCAAATCCGTTGTCCTGTGATGTCCACTCTGGGGAGGGGTTCATGCTGGAGCAGTACGGTTTGACCTTGGCGCTCGTCTGCGCCGTCATCGCGATCCTCTACGGGATCATCTCGGCGCGCTGGATCAGCGCGCAGCCCGCCGGTAACGAACGCATGCAGGAGATCGCCGGCGCGATCCAGGAAGGCGCGCGCGCCTACCTCAACCGGCAGTACACGACCATTGCGATTGCGGGCGTCGTGCTGCTTCTGCTGATCGGTTTCTTCCTGGACTGGGCCACGGCGATCGGGTTCCTGATCGGCGCTGTGCTGTCGGGCGCGGCCGGTTACATCGGCATGAACGTCTCGGTCCGCGCCAACGTGCGCACCGCCGAGGCCGCCCGCCGGGGCATCGGGCCGGCGATGGACGTCGCGTTCCGCGGCGGTGCGATCACCGGCATGCTGGTCGTGGGCCTGGGACTGCTGGGCGTGGCCGGTTACTGGATGGCGCTGGAGTCGATGGGGATCGTCGGCGAGGACGCACTGCACGCGCTGGTGGGCCTGGCGTTCGGCAGCTCGCTGATTTCGATCTTCGCGCGCCTGGGCGGCGGCATCTTCACCAAGGGCGCCGACGTCGGCGCGGACCTGGTGGGCAAGGTCGAGGCCGGCATCCCCGAGGACGACCCGCGCAACCCGGCCGTCATCGCCGACAACGTCGGCGACAACGTCGGCGACTGCGCGGGCATGGCGGCCGACCTGTTCGAGACCTACGCGGTCACCGTCATCGCGACGATGCTGCTGGGCTTCCTGATGGCCGGCGAGGTGGGTGCCAATGGCGCGCTGTACCCGCTCGTGCTGGGCGGCGTGTCGATCATCGCCTCGATCATCGGCGCGATGTTCGTCAAGGTGAAGGCCGGCGGCTCGATCATGGGCGCGCTGTACCGCGGCGTGATCGTGTCCGGCGTGCTGGCGGCGATCGCCTATTGGCCGATCACCACCGCGCTGATGGGCGACAACGTCCACGGCGCGATGAACCTCTACGGCTGCGCACTGGTAGGCCTGGTGCTGACCGGCGCCATCGTCTGGATCACCGAGTACTACACCGGCACGCAGTTCAAGCCGGTGCAACACGTGGCGCAGGCGTCGACCACCGGCCACGGCACCAACATCATCGCGGGCCTCGGCATCTCGATGAAATCCACGGCGCTGCCGGTGATTGCGGTCTGCATCGCAATCTGGGGCTGCTTCGAGCTGGCCGGCCTGTACGGCATCGCCATCGCCGCCACGGCGATGCTGTCGATGGCCGGCATGATCGTCGCGCTCGACGCCTACGGGCCGATCACCGACAACGCCGGCGGCATCGCCGAGATGGCGGAGCTGCCGCCGGAGGTGCGCGCGATCACCGACCCGCTGGACGCCGTCGGCAACACCACCAAGGCGGTGACCAAGGGGTACGCGATCGGTTCGGCGGCGCTGGCCGCGCTGGTGCTGTTTGCCGACTACACCTACAACCTGGAGACGGTGGGCTCGGCCCGCGCGCTGCTGGATGGCGTGGTGTACGTGCCGCCGACGTTCGACCTGTCCAACCACATGGTGATCATCGGCCTGCTGATCGGCGGCCTGATCCCCTACCTGTTCGGCGCGATGGCGATGGAAGCGGTGGGACGCGCGGCGGGTTCGGTCGTCGAGGAAGTGCGGCGCCAGTTCCGCGAGATCCCGGGGATCATGGAAGGCACCGGCAAGCCGGACTACTCGCGCGCGGTCGACATGCTGACCCGCTCGGCGATCAAGGAAATGATCGTGCCGTCGCTGCTGCCGGTGGCCGTGCCGATCGTGGTCGGCCTGCTGCTGGGACCGGAGGCGCTGGGCGGCCTGCTGATCGGCACCATCGTGACCGGCCTGTTCGTGGCCATCTCGATGACCACCGGCGGCGGGGCCTGGGACAACGCCAAGAAGTACATCGAGGACGGCCACTTCGGCGGCAAGGGCAGCGAGGCCCACAAGGCCGCGGTGACCGGCGACACCGTCGGCGACCCCTACAAGGACACGGCCGGCCCGGCGATCAATCCGTTGATCAAGATCATCAACATCGTCGCGCTGCTGATGGTGCCGCTGCTGTAGCGGAAGGCGCGGCGTCGCGACTGGACAGCGGCCTTCGGGCCGCTGTTTTTTTTGCACCGTGGGGCGGTCGTGCATGCGCGGGTCGACACAGCCTGTTCACCCCCCGTTGTGCAGGGTCGACGGGCTGCACATGCGGCACCTGATCCACTCCGCGGCCCGGCGGCCATGCATCGACCGTCGACAACGCCGCCCTCTCCGGGAGGGAGACCATGCAACCTGTTACCTGGCAGCATTCGCTGCAGAACTCTCTGGGCGTCTACCTGCCCAGCATGCTCGGCGCACTCGCGATCCTTCTGCTGGGCTGGCTCGTGGCGCTGGCCGCGAGCGCTGGCACGCGCAAGGGCCTCGCCGCGTTGCGCACCAACGAGCGCCTCAACCGCCATACCGCGGGCCAGACCAATTTCGAGCGCATCGCCGGGCGTGTCGCCTTCTGGGCGGTGCTGCTGCTGGCGCTGATCGGCGCGGTGGGCGTGCTGCGCATCGAAGGCGTATCCGGCCCGCTGTCGACGCTGGCCACCACGATCATGCTGTACCTGCCTCGGCTGCTTCTGGCCGTCGGCCTGGCCCTGCTGGCGCTGCTGGTGGCCTCGGTCGTGCGCAGCGTGGTGAACCGCGCGCTGGGCGCGACCCGGATGGACGAGAAGCTGTCGGAGACCGCCGACATGCAGCCGCTGTCGCACACCATGGGCAACGTCGCCTACTGGCTGGTGCTGCTGCTGTTCCTGCCGGCCATCGTGGGCGCACTGCAGATCGAGGGGCTGATGACCCCGCTGTCGGGCATGACCTCCGACTTCCTGGGGATGCTGCCCAACCTGTTCGCGGCCGTGGTGATCGGCCTGGTGGGCTGGATCATCGCCAAGGCGGTGCGCGGGCTGGTGACCAACCTGCTGGCGGCCACCGGCGTAGACCGGATCGGCAACCGCCCCGGCGACGCGGCCGAAGGGCTGCGCCTGTCGCAGCTGGGCGGCACGCTGGCCTTCATCCTGATCATCGTGCCAACGCTGATCGCCGCACTGGATGCGCTGCGGATCGAGGCGATCTCGATGCCGTTGACGCGCATGCTGGATGTCTTCCTGCAGGCGATCCCGAACGTCATCGCCGCCGCGGCGATCCTGATCATCGCCTGGTTCATCGGGCGTCTGGTGGCCGACCTGGTCACCCGCCTGCTGTCCAACCTCGGCTTCGACACCCTCCCCCATCGCCTCGGGCTGGGCCATGCGTTCGCCGCGCCGGTGCCCGCCGGGGCACCGTCCCTGGCCGCGGGCATCACGTCGCCCGCGGCCGAGAGCTATGCGCCGTCGGCCGGCAATGCCGCACCGCCGCCGCCGGGTGCCCAGGCCACCGGCGCAGTCACGCCCGCCACCCGCGACACCGGTCCCACGTCGCTGTCGCAACTGGCCGGACGTGTCGCGCTGTTCTTCATCATGCTGTTTGCGACGGTGGAGGCCGCCGCGCTGTTGGGGTTCGCCGGGGTGCGCGACCTGCTGGAGACGTTCATCGCGTTCGGCGCGGATATCCTGCTCGGGCTGGTGATCTTCGTGGTCGGCTACTGGCTCGCCAACCTGGCGGCCGCGGCCATCCAGCGCGCGAACCGCGACAATGCCGAGGGGCTGGCACGCATTGCGCGCGTCGCCATTCTCGGCCTGGTGATCGCCATGGGCCTGCGGGCGATGGGCATCGCCGACGAGATCGTCAACCTCGCCTTCGGCCTGGTGTTCGGCGCGGTGGCGGTCGCGGTGGCCCTGGCCTTCGGCCTGGGGGGACGCGAAGCGGCCGGACAGGTCGCCCAGCGCTGGGCGGACCGCTTCCTCGAGAAACCGCCCCGGTCCTGACCGGCGCACTGCGCTCCTGGAAGGGCGGCCCTCGGGCCGCCCTTCTTCATTGGGCCAGGCATCGCAGCGCGACGCCGCCATACCGCGACAGACAAACCGAACGCGATCGGGCCAGCGGTACTTGGAGAAACCGCTGTTGCTGCACCGCAGCAGCGTGGCGCGTAAAATGCCCGGTTTTCCCGGCCGCGCCGACGCGGCCTTCCCCCGCACACTGGAGCAGCCCATGGGCCTGGACCTCGTCCCCACCGGCAAGAACCCGCCGGATGAGATCAACGTCATCATCGAAATCCCCAAGGACGCCGAGCCCGTCAAGTACGAGGTTGACAAGGCCTCGGGCGCGATCTTCGTCGACCGCATCCTGTCCACACCGATGCGCTACCCGTGCAACTACGGCTACGTGCCGCACACGCTGTGCGGCGACGGCGACCCGGCGGACGTCCTGGTGATCCTGCCGCTGCCGCTGATCCCCGGTTCGGTCATCCGCTGCCGCCCGGTGGGCGTGCTGAAGATGTCGGACGAAGCCGGCTCCGACGAGAAGCTGCTGGCGGTACCGGTCGACAAGGTCTTCGCCGGCTACACCCATATCGACGACATCGGCAAGGTCAGCCCGCACTGGCTCGAGCGCATCGGCCACTTCTTCGAGCACTACAAGGACCTCGAGAAGGGCAAGTGGGTCAAGCTGGACGGCTGGGGCGACGCGGCCGAAGCCAAGGCCATCCTGCTCGACGCGGTGAAGCGGTTCGAGGAGTCGGCGGACAAGCCGAATTTCTGATCCTGTGAGCGAGGTTCACCGAAGGCCCTAGCCTTCGGCGAACCTCGCTGCCCGCTCCACGGTAGCCTCCATCGCCGCCATTCGTGGGGTGATCAAATCCGCATGCCGACGCCATTTGTCAGGCGACGGAGGGGTGAGCGTGTAGCGAGACAAGGGGAGGACTCCCTGCAACTGACGGGTCCATGGCCAGTCCGCCCAAGCGCAGATCCGGGCTACCTGCTCTTGGGGGTCCTTGATGAACTGGTCATGATCCACCCCCAGCCACCGACCAGCGGGCAACGAATGCAAGTCGTCCAAGAGTATGCGGGTCGTGGTCTGCCATTGAGCGGAAACGATATCCCCCAGCGGCTTGCCGATAAGCTCGCGCCAGCCGGGGGTCAGAAGGAAAGACCAACTCGGGCCAACCCATTCCGGTAATTGGGGATACGTAATGAACCCCCCTGAGAGCCAGCCATCCATCATGCTGCCCAAGACCTGTCGCGGGTCGCGATGCAGATAGATGAAGCGCGCCTCAGGGAAAACCTTGCAGAGGAAGGGAATACGGAGCGCGTTCTTGGGCGTCTTCTCCAGCATTCGAACTGATGCGCCACCGGGATGACGCCCGTGCGCATCGCGCAGAGCACCGAAAAAACGACTTCTCAGCTTTTCGGCCGTCTCAGGTAACGCGTCTTCGGCACCAAGCTGGTTGGATTCAAAATGCCTCGCTGCGGGTGTGAGGGACGCGATTCCTTCGATCGTGTGGTGACTTTCGTCGCCTATCGTGAACACGCCATCGGCGAGAGCCAACGTCTCGAACAGGAGGGTTGAACCGGACCGGGGCGGACTGACGATGAATACCGGGCGATCGAACACCGGATCCGTGGAAGCTCGCTTCTGCACTGAAGGGGCCACGGCCGCCCCAATCGGATCCGCATCATCGACACCATGCTGATCGACAGCCACTGCGGTGAGACCGCCCCCCCTGTCTGACACTGCCACGTCGAATACGTAAGCATCAAGCGCTTGCATAAGACCGATTTGGTTGGCCAGCCCCACGTTACCGACACCGCGGGCCACAAGCTCTGCACGGACGGAAGCCAGCAGCTCCCTGTAGCGTACCCATCCGGCCCTGTCTTCGCCGTGACATGCCCACAGCGCCCGCCAAGTGCGCGACAGATACTGCAGAACCTGGGCTGCCGGACCCAGCTGGGGGGCCGGGATTGCCTCGCCAAGCAGAAACAATATGTGTTCCCGCAGTTCCCACGGCGACATGACGACGGGGGCATTGAAGCGCTCGAAATCCAAATCCGGCACATGGTTGGACCGAGGCGTCACCATCGGGGCGGACCACGCATCTTCATTCCCCCGCGATGGGCGTCCTCCGGCACGCAGGTTCCACAGCCCGGGGCCACCTACTGTGTCCGCAACCAGGTGGATGCGGGTGGCCTCTCCCTCATTGACGACTCGATGGCGCCGCCATGTATCGAAGATCCAACACTCGCCAGCGCGCATGTTGATCTCTTCGTCGCCACACTGGAAACGCACTCCCGCGGAAGTCACGATCGGCACGTGCACCCGCATTCGATCCCGCCAGTAGTAATTCACGTCCACATGCGCTTTGACCTCCGCACGGGTCGACAGACGCATCAGGCGCGCCCTGCCCCATGTCGCCCCGAGTGCGTCCAGAACTTGAGCCGCATATGGGCACTTCGCCAACCATGGAGTCGGCTGCATCGGACCGGCAAGGTCATCATTGCCGGGATCGCCGCCCGCCGTGATCAGCGTTAACGCCGTATTTCCGTCATCGTTACCAGTACGGCCACGCCATGCAGATGGAGGGATGGCCATTGCCTCCTCGTATAGGGCTTCTGCATCGAACGATATGGGCAACTGCAGGAATGGCGAAGACAACTTCATGGTCAACTCGTATTGCGCTGGGTGCGGACTCAGTGTGGGGTTGAAGAGGATCGCGGTAAAGTGACTCTAGGCACGCTTAAACGCGACACGAGAGCTCTGAGAAACCTATTTTGGAATCAGATGGAGTGAGCGGGTCTCGATAGTGCGACATTGCGTTCAGGTTCCGCGCCGACGCGCCACCGTCAGCGCGATCAGCCGCGACACCACGGTGGCGATGTACCCCACGCCCGCGAACTGCTGGAGCATGACCAGCACGCGTGCGGGCGATGACAGCGGCAGGATGTCGCCGTTGCCCACGCCCGAGAGCGTGCTGAAACTGAGGAACAGCAGTTCGATCCAACGCCGGGGACGCTCGGGGTCCACGACGCCGGTGAAGCTGCCCTGCACCCACGCCTGGCAGGCGAAGTACGCGTAGGCGAACCCCCACGCCAGCAGCGTGAAGGTCGCGCCGGCCGCAAACAGTTCGTCGGCCGTGACGACATGGTCGTCGAGCATGTAGCGGATCAGGCTGCCGGCCGCATAGAAATAGAGCGCCGCCTCCAGGATCGACGACCACGGCAGCCATTGCGGCTCCTGCATTGTGATCGCCGCCACCGACAGTGCCATCGCCGGCAGGGCCAGCAGCCAAGCCACCCAGTTGATCGCCGGGCTCCGGTTGACCACCCACACGGCGAGCGGGACGACGACCAGCGTCGCCGCGCCGAACAGCGCGCGGTCGTCCGGGCTGTCGTCCAGCCACGGGTACAGCAACAGGCTCAGCAACTGGGCGGCGAGCAGCAGCGCCGACGGATGCCGGCGCATCAGGATCCGCCAGGGTTTACGCATCGGGATACTCCGGACCGGGCCGCGCGAGTGTGCGGCGGCCACCCGGCCGGGGCAACGCCCCCCGGCATGCCCGTCAGGCCTTGCGGTAGACCTCCGCACCCGCCTCGCGGAACTCCGCCGCCTTGTCGGCCATGCCCGCCTCCAGCACCGCCGCTTCGTCCACCCCGTGCTCGGCGGCGTAGTCGCGCACGTCCTGGGTGATCTTCATCGAGCAGAAGTGCGGGCCGCACATCGAACAGAAGTGCGCGGTCTTGTGCGCGTCCTTGGGCAGCGTCTCGTCGTGGTACTCGCGGGCGCGTTCGGGGTCCAGACCGAGGTTGAACTGGTCCTCCCAGCGGAACTCGAAGCGCGCCTTGCTCATCGCGTTGTCGCGCGCCTGCGCGCCGGGGTGGCCCTTGGCGAGGTCGGCGGCGTGCGCGGCGATCTTGTACGCCATCAACCCCTCGCGCACGTCCTGCTTGTTGGGCAGGCCCAGGTGTTCCTTGGGCGTGACGTAGCAGAGCATGGCGGTGCCGTACCAGCCGATCATCGCCGCGCCGATGGCGCTGGTGATGTGGTCGTAGCCCGGCGCGATGTCGGTGGTCAGCGGGCCGAGGGTGTAGAACGGCGCTTCGCCACACACCTCCAGCTGCTTGTCCATGTTCTCCTTGATCAGGTGCATCGGCACGTGGCCGGGGCCCTCGATCATGGTCTGCACGTCGTGCTTCCAGGCGATCTTGGTCAGTTCACCCAGCGTCTCGAGCTCGCCGAACTGCGCCGCGTCATTGGCGTCGGCAATACTGCCCGGACGCAGGCCATCGCCCAGCGAGAAGGCCACGTCGTAGGCCTTCATGATGTCGCAGATGTCCTCGAAGTGGGTGTAGAGGAAGTTCTCCTTGTGGTGCGCCAGACACCACTTCGCCAGGATCGAGCCGCCGCGGCTGACAATGCCGGTGACGCGCCTGGCGGTCAGCGGCACGTAGCGCAACAGCACGCCGGCGTGGATGGTGAAGTAGTCCACGCCCTGCTCGGCCTGCTCGATCAGCGTGTCGCGGAAGATCTCCCAGGTGAGCTCCTCCGCGCGCCCATCGACCTTCTCCAGCGCCTGGTAGATCGGCACCGTGCCGATCGGCACCGGGCTGTTGCGGATGATCCACTCACGCGTCTCGTGGATGTGCTTGCCGGTGGACAGGTCCATCACCGTGTCCGCGCCCCAGCGCATCGACCACACCAGCTTCTCGACCTCCTCGGCGATGCCCGAGGACACCGCTGAATTGCCGATGTTCGCGTTGACCTTGGTCAGGAAGTTGCGGCCGATGATCATCGGCTCGCTTTCCGGATGGTTGATGTTGTTGGGGATGATGGCGCGACCGCGGGCAACCTCGTCGCGCACGAACTCCGGCGTGATCCGCTTCTGGATATCGGCGCCGAAGCTGTGCCCCGCGTGCTGGGTGAGCAGGTGCGCTTCGCGGATGGCCTCGATGCGCTGGTTCTCGCGGATGGCGATGTATTCCATCTCCGGCGTCACGATGCCCCGGCGGGCGTAGTGCATCTGGGTGACGTTGGCGCCGGCCACCGCGCGGCGCGGCAGCGGCCGGTTTCCGAAGCGCACGGCGTCAAGCTTCGCGTCCACCTCGCGGCGGCGGCCGAACTCCGAGCTCAACCCCGCCAGCGCCTCGGTGTCACCGCGTTCGGCGATCCACTGCGCACGCAGCGGAGACAACCCGCGCGAAAGATCGATCTCGACGGACGGATCGGTGTACGGACCGGAGCAGTCGTAGACCGCCAGCGGTGCGTTGTCCTCGCCGCCGAAGATGGTCGACGTCTTCGCCAGCTCGATCTCGCGCATCGGCACGCGGATGTCGGGACGCGAGCCCTCGACGAAGATCTTGCGCGAACCCGGGATCGGCCGGACCACGTCGGACGACAGGCGGTCGGCCTGCTGGATGAGCTCGGAGGGCACTGCGTTCATAGGGATTTCCGCTTTCCTGTGGGAGGTCCCGCACGGAGGTGTGCGGGCTCTTGCGAGGGACTCGCATGAAAGCGGCGGCGCACGGCACGCCCCGGGGGCGTGGCCGGCGAAGCTCCCTACGGCGGTCTCAACCGCGTCAGGTTCGAAGGGTCTGTCTCAACCGCGGCTATTCGTATTCGGCCGCGGTACCCCCGCTTCGCCGCGCATTGGACCATCGACGCGCCTCCGGCGCCAGCATCCGTCTGCAGCCACCCGCCCGCGGGATGTTGCAGCGCGGTTTGCCGCGGCGGCGCTGGCTGATACGGTTTGGCGATGAACATGACCCTGCGCACCACTCTGCTCGCTGCCGCCGTCGCCCTTGCGGGCTGCGCGACCGGCCCGTCCTCCACCGCATCCGCGCCACTGCCGGCCGACCGCTTCTATGCGGGCCTGCAGGCCCTGTGCGGCCAGGCGTTCGCCGGCCGCGTGGTGACCGACACCCCTGCGCCGACCGGCGACGACCCGTTCGCCGGCCAGGACCTGGTGATGCACGTGCGCGGCTGCGACGGCAACGAACTGCGCGTGCCGTTCCATGTCGGCGACGACCGCTCGCGCACGTGGGTCATCACGCGCACCGGTCCGGGCCTGCGGCTCAAGCACGACCACCGCCACGAAGACGGCAGCGATGACGCCGTGACCATGTACGGGGGCGACACCGCCAGCCTGGGCACGGCGACGCGGCAGGCATTCCCGGTCGACGAGTTTTCCAAGGCGATGTTCCTGCGCGAAGGCCTGGACGCGTCGCTCACCAACACGTGGGCAATGGAACTGCAGCCGGGACGGACCTTCGTCTACGAGCTGTCGCGCCCGGGCGGCCGGCTGTTCCAGGTCGAGTTCGACCTCACCACGCCGGTCCCGGTGCCACCCGCGCCGTGGGGCGACGAAGACTGAACGCGCAATGCGGGCTCTTGACCACGGATCAGGCCGACAGGCCCGGATCGTGCGTCAGGACCTGCGCCTGCTCAGCTCAAGACGGGAACAGCACGCAACGCGCCCTGCCCTGCGGCGTGGATTCAGTCCGCGACATCCGCGCACGCTGATGGTCGATGGACCTGAAGCAAAGGCGCCCGTGCTCGCCATCGCACGGGCGCCTGTCTCAGGGGGCGCTGGCCTGCGCGCCCTTCGTTGGCCTACCGGACGCCGGCACCTTCACCCGGAACCACGCCGCGTAGAGCGCCGGCAGGAAGAACAGCGTCAGCACTGTGGCCACCAGCAGGCCGCCCATGATGGCGACCGCCATCGGCCCGAAAAACGCGCTGCGTGACAGCGGGATCATCGCCAGGATCGCCGCCAGGGCCGTCAGCACGATCGGCCGGAAGCGGCGTACCGTCGCCTCGATGATCGCCTGCCAGGTCTCGGCACCCTCGCTGCGGTCCTGTTCGATCTGGTCCACCAGGATCACCGAGTTGCGCATGATCATGCCGGCCAGTGCGATGGTGCCCAGCATCGCGACGAACCCGAACGGCACCTGGAACACCAGCAGGAACAGCGTCGCGCCGATCAGCCCCAGCGGCGCGGTCAGCAGCACCATGACGCTGCGCGAGAAGCTGCGCAGCTGCACCATCAGCAGGGTGAACACCACCACCAGGAACAGCGGCATGCCCGCGACGATGGAGGACTGGCCGCGCGCGGAATCCTCCACGCTGCCACCCACCTCCACCGAGTAACCGTACGGCAGGCCGTCACGGATGCCGTCGAGGGTCGGCGAGATCTGCGCGGTCACCGTGGCGGGCTGCGTGCCGTCGTAGATGTCGGCGCGCACGGTCATCGTCGGGCGCCGGTCGCGGTGCCAGATGATGCCCTCCTCGAAGCCGTGCTCCAGGGTGGCGATCTGCGTGAGCGGCACGCTGGTGCCACTGCCGGTGGGCACCATCAGGCTGCCCAGCATGTCCAGGTGCAGGCGCTCGTCCGCGGTGCCGCGCAGCAGCATCTCCACCAGCTCGTTGCCTTCGCGGTAGGTGCTGATGTGGCTGCCCGACAGCGAACTCGACAGGAACTGCGACAGTTGCGCCGAGCTGATGCCGAGCGCGCGGGCGCGCTCCTGATCGACGTGCAGGCGCACGACCTTGCCGGGCTCGTCCCAGTCCAGGTTGACGTTGGCCACGTGCGGGTTCTGCCGCATCTGCTCGCGCACGCGGTAGGCGATCTCACGCACCTGTTCGATGTGCTCGCCCGAGACGCGGAACTGCACCGGATAGCCGACCGGCGGCCCGTTCTCAAGGCGCGTGACGCGCAACTGCAGTTCGGGGAAGCGCGGCACGACATCCTCGATGATCCATTCGCGCAGGGCTTCGCGCGCCTCGATGCTGTCGGGCATCAGCACGAACTGGGCGAAGTTGGCGGCCGGCAGCTGCTGGTCCAGCGGCAGGTAGAAACGCGGCGAGCCCGTACCGACATAGGCGACGAAGTTGGTGAGGTCCTCGCGCTCGGCCAGCATCGCTTCCAGGCGCCCGGCGGCTTCGGTGGTGGCCTTGAGCGAGCTGCCCTCGGCCAGCTCCATGTCGACCATCAGTTCCGGGCGCACCGAGTCGGGGAAAAACTGCTGCGGCACGAAGCGGAACAGCAGCAGCGACGCGACGAACACGCCCGCGGTCAGCCCGATCACGGTCCAGCGGCGGCGCACGCACCAGGTCAGCCAGCCCCGCAGCCGCACGTAGAAGCGTGTGGCATAGGGGTCGTGGTCCCGGCCGTCGTGCGGCGGGGGCGCGATGACATCGGCAAACGCAGGGTGCCGGTCCGCCCAGCGCTGGCGGCGCGCGTGCCAGCGGTGGGCCAGCGACCCGGGCTTCAGCGGCGCCGCATGTCCGTGGTCCGGCAGCAGCTTGTCGCCCAGGTAGGGAATGAAGACCACGGCGGCGATCCACGACACCAGCAGCGCGATCGTCACCACCTGGAACAGCGAGCGCGTGTACTCGCCGGTGCTGGACGCCGCCGTCGCGATGGGCAGGAAGCCCGCCGCGGTGATCAGCGTGCCGGTCAGCATCGGGAACGCGGTCGACTCCCACGCGAAGGCCGCGGCCTTCAGTCGGCTGAAGCCCTGTTCCATCTTGATGGCCATCATCTCCACCGCGATGATCGCATCGTCCACCAGCAGGCCCAGCGCCAAGACCAGCGCGCCCAGCGAGATCTTGTGCAGGCCGACGCCGAAGAAGTCCATCACGGCGAACGTCATCGCCAGCACCAGCGGGATGGACAGCGCGACCACCAGGCCGGTGCGTACGCCCAGTGACAGGAAGCTCACCAGCAGCACGATCGCCACGGCCTCGGCAAGGACCTTGACGAATTCGCCGACCGAGTCGGCGACGGCGGCGGGCTGGTCGGACACCTTGCGAAGGGCCATGCTGGCCGGCAGTGTCTCCTGGAGGCGGGCGAACTCGCCTTCCAGGGTCTCGCCCAGCGCGAGGATGTCGCCGCCCTCGCGCATCGCCACGCCGATGCCGATGGCGTCCTCGCCCATGAAG
The DNA here is from genome assembly GCA_966210725.1 of uncultured Lysobacter sp. Taxonomy (GTDB): domain Bacteria; phylum Pseudomonadota; class Gammaproteobacteria; order Xanthomonadales; family Xanthomonadaceae; genus Lysobacter_C. Next base: position 26,465 of record CBIHLN010000013.1, read on the forward strand.
CGCATGCGGGGACCGGGCGGGTCGGCGAAGCCGCGGTGCACCTCGGCGACGTCGCCGAGCCGGAACGTGCGATCGCCCACGCGGATCGGGAAGTCGCGGATGGCGTCGACGGACTCGAACCGGCCGTCCACGCGCAGCGGCACGCGGCTGCTGCCGGTTTCGAAGAAGCCCGCCGGCGCCATGGCGTTCTGCTGGTCCAGCGCCTGCCGCACCGCGGCCGCCGGCACCCCGAGCGTGGCCAGTTTGGTGTTGGACAGTTCGACCCAGATCTTCTCGTCCTGCACGCCGAACAGCTCGATCTTGCCGACGTCGGGCACGTCCTGGAGCGCCAGCTGCACGCGCTCGGCGTAGTCCTTGAGTACCGCGTAGTCGAAGCCCTCGCCGGTCAGCGCATAGATGTTGCCGAAGGTGTCGCCGAACTCGTCGTTGAAGAAGGGGCCGATGACATCCGCCGGCAGCAGCGGCCGCAGGTCGCCCACCTTCTTGCGCACCTGGTACCAGAGCGGCTTGATCTCCGCCGAGCGCATCGAGTCGCGCGCCGCGAAGATCACCTGCGACTCGCCGGGCCGCGAGTAGGAGCGGATGAACTCGTATTCGCCCGTCTCCATCAGCTTCTGTTCGATCCGCTCGGTGACCTGGCGCGACACCTCCTCGGCCGTTGCGCCCGGCCAGCGGGTCTGGACCACCATCACCTTGAAGGTAAAGGCCGGATCCTCGCTGCGTCCGAGGTTGAGGTAGGACAGCGTGCCGGCCAGCGCCAGCACCAGCATTGCGTAGACCACCAGGCTGCGGTGGCGCAGGGCCCACTCGGAGAGATTGAAGCGCATGGGGCGGCCCGCCGTCAGGGACGCACGGGGCGGTTGTCGCGGTCGACCGGTGCGACCTGCTGGCCGGCGCGCAGCAGGTGCCCGCCGGCGGTCACCACCCAGTCACCGGCCGAGACGCCATCCAGCACCACCACGCGGTCGGCGCCATAGGGGCCGATCCGGACCGCCCTCAGCGCCAGCGTCGACTCCCCGGGCTTCACTACGAACACCGCGGGCGCGTCGCCCGCCCTGATCAACGCCGACAGCGGCACGCTCAGGCGGCCGTTGCCATCGCCGGCCAGGAACACGCGCGCGCTCTGGCCCAGGTCGAGCGCCTCGGGGGGCGCATCGACGGTGGCGCGCGCGGCAAAGGTCCGCGATGCGGGATCCGCGGCGGGCGCGATCTCGCGGATGCGCCCGGGCAAGCGCCGGGACTCGTCAGACCACAGCACCACCTGCACCGGGTCGCCGACGTCGATGCCATCGATGGCGCCTTCCGGCACGGCGAACACCACGTCGCGCGGGCCATCCGCCGCCAGCGTGAACACCGGCTGCCCTGCACCGACCACCTGCCCCGCCTCGGCCTGGCGCGCGGCAATGACGCCGTCGGACGTCGCGATCAACCGCGTGTAGCCCGCCTGGTTGCGCGCCACATCAAGGTTGGCGCGCGCCGCGTTGACCTGGCCCTGCGCGGCGGCGGCCGCGGCGTTCTGCGCATCGATTGTCGAGCGGCTCACGAGCTGCCCCTCGCCGAGCTGTGCATAGCGGGCCTGGTCGGCGCGCGCGCGGCCCAGTTCGGCCTCGGCCGCGGCCAGCTGTGCCTGCGCGGCACGCGACTGGGCCTGCAGGTCGCCGGGGTCCAGGCGCGCCAGCACATCGCCGGCGCTGACGCGGTCGCCCACGTCCACCTGCCGCTCGACCAGCTTGCCGCCGACGCGGAACGACAGCGCGCTTTCCTCGCGCGCCCGCACGTCGCCGGCAAACGCACTGGTGGCGGTCGTCGCCGACGTCGGCCGCGCCACCAGGACGGGCCGGGGCGCTTCGGGCACGGCGTCGCCGCCGCTGCAGGCCGCGAGCAACGGCAGGAGCAGGAGCCCCGCCCAACGGCGGACGAACGGAGGGGCGGGACGTCGGGCGAAGCGCATGGGAGCGGCCTCAGGCACAATTAATGGACCGGCCGGTACTGTATAAATATCGAACCGATTAGTCTAGTATTCAGTCATGCCTGTACCGATGAAACGCGACGGCGCGGCCAAGCCCGCCGGTCCCGGCCGCCCCAAGGACCTGGCCAAGCGCGCCGCCATCCTCGATGCGGCCAAGCGCATGTTCACCCAGCACGGGTTCGAGGGCGCCAGCATGGACCAGATCGCCACCGAAGCCGGGGTGTCCAAGCTCACCGTCTACAGCCACTTCGGCGACAAGGACAGCCTGTTCGTGGCCGCCGTGCGCGCGTATTGCGAACAGCAACTGCCCTCCTCGCTGTTCCAGACCGAGGAGCCGGGCATGCCGCTGCGCGAGCGGTTGCTGGCGATCGCCCGCGCCTTCTACGCGATGATCAGCAACCCCGAAGCCGTCGCCGGACACCGCGTGCTGTGCTCGCCGCAGCTGTCGGAATCGCCGCTGCCACGGATGTTCTGGGAGGCGGGGCCGCAGCGGGTCCAGGACGAGTTCGGCGCGCTGTTGCGACGCCGGGTGGCCGCGGGCGAACTCGAGATCCCGGACGTGCCGCGCGCGTCGGCGCAGTTCTTCGCACTGCTCAAGGGCGAGCCGCACGCGCAGCTGGTGTTCGGCTGCGACGGGCTGTGCCAGCACGACGTCGAGTCACATCTGGCGGCCTCCGTCGACCTGTTCCTCCGTGGCTATGGCCTGCACGCATCCGGCGCCCGGCGCGGGCGCTGAGGGCGCGATGCCGACGGTCCCGGTGACTTCCGGCACTCAGTGGCGGCCGCCGGGCACGGCGATCCTGTGCGCGCCGGCCGCCATGGCCGCCGGTACAATGCGCGGCTTGCCCGCGAGAGCTTGAAATGACGACGATGGACTACGCCAAGGCCCGAGAACTGATGGTGGAACAGCAGGTGCGTCCGTGGGACGTGCTGGACATGCGCGTCCTCGACACGCTGTCCCATCTGCCGCGCGAAGCCTTCGTGCAGGACCCGCACCGCAACCTCGCCTATGCCGACCTGGCGCTGCCGCTGGGCCACGGCGAGGTGATGATGAAGCCGGTGGTCGAGGGCCGCACGCTGCAGTCGCTCGCGCTGGAGCCCACCGAGGACGTGCTCGAGATCGGCACCGGCAGCGGATTCCTCGCGGCGTGCCTGGGCCGCCTGGCGCGGGCCGTCGTCAGCCTGGAGATCCACGCCGATCTCGCCGACGCGGCGCGCGCGCGCCTGCAGCGCCAGCAGATCAACAATGTTGAAGTGGTGACCGCCGATGCCTTCGGCTGGGACACGACCCGCCGCTTTGACGCCATCTGCGTGACCGGCGCGACCGCCGATGTCCCGCAGGCATTCATGACGTGGCTGCGCCCCGGCGGCCGCATGTTCGTGGTCCACGGCCGCCCGCCGGCCATGGACGCCGCACTGGTGCATGCCCCGGGCGGGCGCAACGACGTCAACGCCGGCCGCATCCAATCGTTGTTCGAAACCGATCTTCCCTATCTCGTCGGGGCCGCGCCGCGGCCCAGCTTCGTACTCTGACCGGCCGCGTCGACCCGGGCACCGGGACGGACACGGCGAACCCGCGAGTCCCCGCAGCGCCGCACCGGAGGGTGCGGTTGTTCAAAAAAGGAAACCGCATGACCCGCCACCGCTTGCTCCGCCGCCCCGTCGCCCTCGCGCTCGCCCTCGCCCTGCTGCCGGCCGCCGCGTCGGCCGAAGACCTGCTGCAGACCTACGAACTGGCGCGCCAGGGCGACCCGCAACTGTCGGCCGCCGAATCCAGCCGCCTCGCCATCCGCGAGGGCTCCGTGCAGGCCCGCGCGGCGATGCTGCCGCAGCTCAACGGTGAAGCCTCCTACCGCCGCTCGCGCAGCGAGGGGCCGGCCACGCAAACGCAGTTCGACCCCACGACGGGCGAGCCTGTCGAATTCCGCGGCGACATCGACAGCGAAACGACCACGCGCGACGTCGGCATCAACGGCAGCCAGATGCTGTTCGACCTGTCGCGCTTCACCACGCTGGGCAGCCGCAACGCGCTCAGCCGCGCCAGCGACTTCCAGCTGGAGTCGGCCAATGATTCGCTGGTGACGCGCACGTCGGCCGCCTACTTCAACGTGCTGGTGGCGCTGGAAACGCTGGCCGCCGCCGAAGCCGCGGAGACCGCACTGCAGAAGCAGTTCGACTTCGCCTCCAAGCGCCTGGAAGTCGGCCTGGCGCCGATCACCGACGTGCACGAGGCCCGCGCCACCTATGACAGCGCCCGCGCCAACACCATCCTGGCCCGCAACGCGGTCGAGGATGCCTATCAGGCGCTGGCGGAAATCACCGGCCAGCCGGTGCGCAACCTCAAGGGCCTGCCGGAAGACTTCCAACCCGCGCTGCCGGCCAGTCAAGGTGCGGACCAGTGGGTACAGACCGCGGTCGACAACAACCCCGCGCTGCGCGCCAAGGAACTGCAGGTCGAGTCCGCCGAGGCGGACATCCGCACCGCACGCGCCGGCCACCTGCCGACGCTGTACCTCAATGGTGGCTACGGCGACACCAAGACCACCGGCGACCGCACCTTCAGCAGCGCAGACCTGCCGACGTCGGTCACCAGCCCGATCGAGAGCGAAAGCCGCGGCCCCAACGTCGGCATCGTCCTGTCGGTGCCGATCTTCTCCGGCGGCGCGACGCAGTCGCAGGTGCGGCAGGCCGTGGCCCAGCGCGATGTCGCCCAGGACGAGTTCGTCCAGCAGCGCCGCGCACTCGAGCGCAACACGCGCAATGCCTATCAGGCACTCGTGGCGGGCATCAGCGAGATCGAGGCACGCCGCCTGGCGCTGTTCTCGGCCCGCAGCGCGTACGACGCCTCGCAGGTGGGTCTGGAAGTGGGCACGCGCACCGTGCTGGACGTGCTGACCAACCAGCAGAACCTGTTCACCGCGCAACAGGCGCTGGCACAGGCACGCTACAACTACCTGCAGAACCTGTTGCTGCTGGAGCAGGCGGCCGGCACGCTGGACATCGAGGACGTGCAGGACGTCAATCGTCTGCTGACGGTCGACACGGCGGCGCAGGTGCAGTCCGACGTGACGCCCTGACACACTGCGCCATCGCGCCTGCGAGCGCCCCCGGTCGCCATGGCCGGGGGCGTTCCCGTTCAAGGGGCCGCGACCGCGGCAGCCGCACTATTGCGCGGGCAGGACCGGGCGCAGCAGCGCCAGCGTCTGCGCCAGTGCACCCCGGCCGGTTTCCACCAGCGCGCGGCCGGATTCGGACATGCGGTGGCGCACGGCGGGGTCGTCCAGCAGGTCCAACACCGCACGGGCCACCTCGTCGGCGTCGCGGCCGATGCGCAGCGCGTCGGCCGCGGCCAGGCGCTGCGCGATCTCGCTGAAGTTGTGGAGATGCGGACCGGTCACGATCGCCGCACCGGTGGCGGCCGGCTCCAGCAGGTTGTGGCCGCCGATGGGCTGGAGGCTGCCCCCGACGAACGCCACCTGCGCGCAGCCGTAGAAGTTCATCAGCTCGCCCAGCGTGTCGATGACGAAGACCGCATCGCTGCCGGACGGCCACCGTGCGCGCGAACGCGTGGACACCTGCAGCCCCGCGGCGCGTGCGTGTTCGGCCGCGCTGCGGAACCGCTCGGGGTGGCGCGGCGCCCAAAGCATCAGCGCGTCGGGATGGCGGGCGCGGACGCGCCGGTGGATGGCGATGGCCGCCGCCTCCTCGTCCTCGTGGGTGCTGGCGGCGATCCAGACCGGGCGATCTCCCCCGGCGCTGCCCCGGAACGCCTCGACGAAGGCGTCCAGGCCCACGGGCACCAGGACGTCGTATTTCAGGTTGCCGACGTCCACGACCTGCGCGGGGTCGGCGCCCAGCCGGACGAAGCGCATCGCGTCGGCCATCGATTGCGCCGCCACCGTGCGCACGGTACGCAAGGCGCGCCCGACCAGCGGCGCGAGCACGCGATACCCCCGCAGCGACCGTTCCGACAGCCGCGCATTGAGGATGAACACCGGCACCCCACGGTCGCGGCAACCGAACAGCAGGTTCGGCCACAGCTCGGTTTCCATGATGAGCGCGGCGTGGGGCCGGAAGTGCGCGAGGAAGCGGCCGACCGCGCCGGGCATGTCGTAGGGCAGGTAGACGTGGTCGACCTCATGGCCCCAGAGGGCGCGCACGCGCTCCGAGCCCGTCGGGGTGATCGTGGTCACCAGCAGCCGCAGGTCCGGACGGCCGCGCCGCAACGCGTTGACGACCGGCACCGCGGCGTTGACCTCGCCCACCGACACCGCATGCAGCCACAGCGTGCGCTGCGTCGGCGTTGAGCGGTATCGCGCGTAGCGCTCCGACCAGCGCTGCAGGTACGCGGGCAGCCTGAAGCCACGCCAGATGAGGTGGTAGACCGTCACCGGGGCCAGCAGGTAGAGCGCGAGGGAATACACGATGCGCAGCAGGCGCTCGATCGGATCGGTCCGCATGGCGGCAAGGATAGCGGGCGCGCGCACCGGGGACTCACGCGTCATCCACGATTCGGTCTCCAGCGCGCCGGCATGCCCGTTCGTAGTCGCATCGAGGGCTCATGCAACGCGGCGGTGCCCTGCGTCGCCCGGGGTGCTGGTGGCGCTTCGCTAGAATCGCGGTCATGTCATCCGCATCGTCCACGCCTCCCGCGCCTCCGACAGGCCCCCGCCATTGGCCGACCTGGCTCGCCGTGGGCGTGATGGTCCTGGCCGGCCGCCTGCCGTGGCCGCTGCAGCGTGGCCTCGGTCGGGGGCTGGGCGCGCTCGCCTACCGCCTCGTGCCGCAGCGCCGCCACGCCGCCGAGACCAACCTGGCGCTGTGCTTCCCCGACATGGATGCCCGGTCACGCGAGGCCCTCGTGCGTGCGAGCTTCCGCGACCTGGGTGTCGGGCTGTTCGAATTCGCGCGCGCCTGGTGGGGCCGCGTCACGCCCATGCGCCGCACCGTCCGCATCGAGGGGCTGGCGCCGGTCCAGGCGCTGCAGGCGCAGGGCCGTGGCGTGCTGCTGGTGTCGGGCCATTTCATGACGCTGGAGATGTGCGGCCGTCTGATGTGCGACCACCTGCCGCTCGCCGGCATGTACCGGCGCTACCGCAGCCCGGTCATGGAATGGGCGGTGCGGCGAGGCCGCGCCCGGTACGCCGCGGCGATGTTCGGCAACGAGGAGCTGCGCCCGGCGATGCGCCACCTCAAACAGGGCGGCATCCTCTGGTACGCGCCCGACCAGGACATGCGCGGCAAGGACACGGTGTTCGCACCGTTCTTCGGCGTGCCCGCCGCGACGATCACCGCCACCCACCAGTTCGCGCGGCTGACGGGTTGCGCGGTGGTGCCGTTCTTCCACCGCCGCGAGGGCGCCGACTACGTGCTTCGACTGGGCGCGCCGCTGGAGGACTTCCCGTCGAAGGACGCGCTGGTCGACAGCACGCGCGTCAACGCCGCGATCGAGGCGATGGTGCTGGAAGCCCCCAGCCAGTACCTGTGGATCCACCGACGCTTCAAGCGCCGGCCCGAGGGGGAAGCGAAGCCGTATTGACGGGCCGGGCGCGGGGCCGGGGACGGGTCGCAGCGGCGGCTACTGCTGGGCCGTCGACGGCTGTGCCAGCAGGCTGCCCGCATAGAGCGCGGCCAGCAACAGCGTCAGGCCGCCCCAGAACGTCGAATAGAACGCCAGGTGGGTGTTGAGCGGGAACACCGTGACCGCCAGCGCCAGCATCGCCGGGCGCGCGTGCTCGCGCGAGGCCGCATCGGCGAAGCGCCACGCGCGCCACGCCATCGCCGCGCCGGCCAGCCACAGCAGCAGGCCGAACACGCCGGTTTCGCTCAGCACTTCCAGCACGATCTGGTGCGCGTGCAGCGCCGGGCCATCGCCCCACGCGGCCACTTCGCCGGGCTCGGGATCGCAGGCGGGAAACGCCTCGCGGAAGCCGCGGGCGCCGACGCCATTCACCGGGTGCTCGCGCACCATGCACGTGGCCGCGCCCCAGATGCGCGACCGGCCCGACAGCGCCATGTCGACCCCGGCTTCGTCGGCCTGCAGCACGTGCGTGGTGCGCACGATGCGCTCGCGCACCTGCGGCGACGCCGCGGTCAGCACGACCAGCGCCACCGCGCCGAACGCGAAGACGCCCAGCAGCTTGCGCCACCCGAGCAGGCCCCAGCCCGAGAACAGGATGACGAGGCCGTAGGTGATCCACGATGCCCGCGACCCGGCCAGCAGGATCACCAGCCCCACGGCCGCCGCGGCCACCAGCCAGCCGGTGGTGCCGAAGCGGCGCCCCGCCGCGAACAGCAGGAACGGCGACAGGCTGGCCAGCACCAGGCCGAGCTTGAGGTTGCACGGCCCGAGGATGCCGCTGAGGCGGTCGACGCTGGCGACCTCTTCGGCCGTGCACATGCCGTGGCCGCTGATGAGCTGCTTGATCGCATCGATGCCGAAGAACAGTGGACTGGTGCCGAAAATGGCCTGCGCCAGTGCATCCACGGTCCAGACCGCCATGATCACCGCCAGGCCGCCGAAGGTGGTGCGCCGGCCGCGGTCGTTGGCCACGGCGGACGCCGCCAGCCACAGGAAGGGCAGGTAGCGCAGGTCGACGGCGGCCTCGCGCAATGCGCGGCCGACGTCGACCGAGTCCAACGCCGACACCAGCTCCGGCAACCAGTAGGCGAAGAACAGCACGCTGCTCAAGGCCCACGCCTGGTGGCTGAGCAACTGCACGCCGCCGCGGAAGCGCGAGGCGACCAGCTGGTAGATCGCCACCAGCGCACCCAGCACCAGCAGCGCCTCGGCATAGCCTGGCGCCGGCCACAGCGCGACGTGGGTCAGGATCCAGGCGGGCGCCCAGCGCCAGCCGGTGGCGACGGAGCGGCCCGGCGGGGCGAGGTCAGCCGCGGGGGCGGTCGAGGAGTTCGGCATAGACGGCAAGGGTAGCGTCCTGCATCGCCTGCAGGGTGTAGGGGATCGAGGGCGGCAACGCAGGTGGATCGGCCAGCAGCGCGACGGCCGTCGTTGCCAGCGCCTCGGCGTCGAAGGCAGGTACCGCGCCCGACGGCTGCAGTTGCAGCAGCAGTTCGCCAACGCCGCCATGCGCCCAGCCGAGCACGGGCCGGCCCATCGACAGCGCTTCCACGACGGTGCGACCAAAGGCCTCGGGCTTGCGCGAGAGTTGCAGGACCAGGTCGCTGGCCGCGTAGGCGCGGGCGATGGCGTCCGTCGGCGCGGTGAACGCGATCGTATCCGCCACGCCCAATGCGTCGGCCTCGCGCTCGAGTTCGGCGATGTAGGCCTCGCGCCCGCGTTCGCGCGCGCCCGGCAGCCACAGGCGCGCATCCACGCCACGGCCCCGGACGGCGGCCAGCAGCGCCAGTGCATCGGCGTGGCCCTTCAGGCGGGTGCCGCGGCCGGGCAGCAGCAGCAACGGACCCGCGCCGCCCAGCGCGGGGTGCAACGATGCCGCCCATGCGCGCGCATCGGCATCGGGCCGCGCTGCGCGGGGGAAGTCGGCCGGGTCGATGCCGCGCGGGATGACACGCAGCCGCGCGGGTTCGGTCGCGGGGTACTGCCGCAGTACGTAGTCGCGCACGGTGCCGGAGACGCAGATCACGCGCTCGCCGCGCGTCATCACCGCGCTGTAGCGCGAGGGCGAATTCAGCCCGTGCACCGTGGTGACCAGGCGCGGGCGCGCGGCCGCGTCCATGCCCTCGATGGCGCGCAGGCCCAGCCACGCGGGCAGGCGCGAGCGCGCATGCACCAGGTCGACGCGCTCGCGCTGCAGCAGCGCGCGCAGCGGGCGGACGTGGCGGAGGGTCAGCAGCGACTTGCGACCGATGTCGAGGGTGACGTGTTCGGCGCCGATCGCGAGCAGGCGCGGCACGAGACGGCCACCGGCGGAAACGACGATGGCGCGGTGGCCGGCCGCGACCAGCGCCTGGGCGATTTCCAGGGTCGAACGCTCGACCCCGCCGGACTCCAGCGCAGGCAGCAGTTGCACGACGGTGCGTGGCGCGCCGGCGGGGCCGGCTGGGCGCTCGGGCATCGTCTGGCCCGGCGCCGGATGGGTCACGGCCGACACCGGGCCGCGGCCTGGCTCAGTCCTCGAGCACGAAGTGCGCGCCGCAGTACGGGCACTGGCACTCGCGCTCGGCTTCGATCGGCAGGTAGACCCGTGGGTGCGAATTCCACAGTGCCATCGACGGCAGCGGGCAGCTCAGCGGCAGGTCCGCGCGGGTGACGGTGTAACGGCGCTCGGCGTTAGCCTGGGTCGGATGGTCGTGGGCGGCGGTCATGGCGGTCGAATCTCGCGGGGGCCGCAGTCTACCAGCCGGCCCCGCGCGGCGGCCGGCTCAGGCCGGCAGGTCGAACACCAGCGCGACCGCCTGGCCGGTGCCGGTGGCCGACAGCGCCAATTCGCCGGTTTCCTCGACCAGCCCGAGGGCGTCGCCGGCCCCCAGCGCCTGCCCGTTGACCGCGAGGTCGCCGGCCACGACCTGCACCCAGTAGCGCCGGCCGGCCTGCAGGGGACGCCCGAGCGCTTCGCCTTCGTCCAGACGGGCCTCGAACAGGCGTGCGTCCTGCCGGATCGCGAGGCTGTCGTCGTGCCCGTCGGGCGAGGCCATCAGCGTCCACGCCCCGCCGCCGTCGCTGGCCGGGCGCTGTGCGTAGGCCGGCGGCGCGTTGACTCGATCGGGCTGCAACCAGATCTGCAGGAAGTGCACCGGCTGCTGGTCGGAGGCATTGAACTCGCTGTGCTCCACGCCGTGGCCGGCGCTCATCCATTGCAGTTCGCCCGGGCCGATCACACCGCCACCGCCCGTGCTGTCGCGGTGCGCCAGTCCGCCGGACACCACGTAGCTGAGGATTTCCATGTTGGCGTGGCGGTGCGGCGCGAAGCCGCCACCGCCCGCCACCCGGTCCTCGTTGATCACGCGCAGCACGCCGAAGCCCATCCACGCCGGGTCGTAGTAGTGCCCGAACGAAAACGTGTGGCGGCTGTCCAGCCATTCGGTCCGGACGTGGCCGCGCTCGGCGGCCGGGCGGTGGACGATCATCGTGGTGCGTTCCGGTTACTCGGCGGCGTCGGGCTTGGGCACCACCGCCTCGGTGGTGATGCGGATCTGCACCTCGTCGCTGACGTTGGGCGCGTACAGGCCCAGGCCGAAGTCGGTGCGCTTGACGGTGGTGGTGGCATCGAACCCGGCGGCGGCGCGCTTGGCCATCGGCTGCTCACCGATCTTGTTGATCGTGGTGTCGAGCACGACCTCCTTGGTCACGCCGCGGATCGTCAGGTCGCCGATCACACGCAGCTTGTTCTCGCCTGCCGCCTCCACGCGCGTGCTCTTGAACGTCACCTGTGGGTGGTTGGCCGCGTCGAAGAAGTCGTCGCTGCGCAGGTGCTCGTTGAACGCGGGCACGTGGGCCTCCAGCCCGCTCAGCGGCAGCGTGACCTCCACCGAGGACTGGCCGACGTTGTCCGGATCGTAGGTGATCGCGCCTTCGGCATCGCCGAAGTGGGCGATCGGGTTGGAGAAGCCGAAGTGGCTCCACTGCGCGGTGACGTCGGTGTGGTTGGGGTCGATCGTGTACGTCACCGGCGCGGCCGCCAGCGGGGCGGCGAAGGCGGTCATCAGGGCGGCGGTCAGGAACAGGCGCTTCATGGCAGGTCTCCGGTGCGGGGGTGGCGTCAGGATGGCCGCGGCATCACTCGATGCGCGCGGCCTCGTCGAAGGACAGGCGCGGCGAGCGCGGGAACAGCTTGGCGGTGTCACCGTGGCCCAGGTTGATCAGGAAGTTGGACTTGATGGCGGTGCCGGCGAAGAACGCCTCGTCGACCTTGGCGTTGTCGAAGCCCGACATCGGGCCGGTGTCCAGGCCCAGCGCGCGTGCGGCCAGGATCACATACGCGCCCTGCAGGCTGCCGTTGCGGAACGCGGCGTCGCGGCGGCCTTCGCGCGGGCCGTCGAACCAGCTCTTGGCGTCGGTATGCGGGAACAGGTACGGCAGCTTCTCGTGGAAGTCCTCGTCATGGGCGACGATCACCGTGACCGGCGCGGCCAGGGTCTTGGCGCGGTTGCCTTCGTCCAGCGCGGGCTCGAGCTTCGCCTTCGCCTCGGCCGACTTCACGAACACCAGCCGCGCCGGTGTCATGTTGGCGCTGGTCGGGCCCCACTTGGCCAGGTCGTACAGCTGCCGCAGGGTGTCGTCGCTGACGTCGCCGCCCAGTTCGTTGTGGGTGCGGGCGGTGCGGAAGATCTGGTCGAGCGAGGCGTCGGGCAGCGGCTTGGACATGCGGGTCTCCTGGTGCGTAGCGATGCAGCGTCGGCGCCCGGATGCGCAGGTGCGCGGGGGCAACGCCGAGGCCGGCCAGTGTAAAGTCTTGCCCGCAGCGCAACAGACGGCACCTTCGGAACGGATTGACCACACCCATGCAACAACGATCGCCCGCGACCTGGACGCTTACCGATGGCAACGCCGGCAACGTGCGGCAGGCCGAGGCGCTGGCGCAGGCGCTCGGCCTGGACGCCCGGGCATGGGCGCTGGAGGCACGTGCCCCCTGGGCCTGGTGGGCGCCGCGGCGGTTCCCGGGGGATGCGGCGGCGTTCGGCCCGGACTTCCAGCGCGCGATGGCGGAGCCGCCGCAACTGGCGATCGGCTGCGGACGACGCGCGGCGCTCGCAACGCGCCTGCTCGGCGCCCGCGGCGCGCGCACGGTGCAGATCCTTGCGCCCCGCATCGCACCCCGGCACTGGGACCTGGTGGTCGCACCGGAACACGACGGCCTGGACGGCGCCAACGTCATCCGCACCCGGGGCAGCCTGAACCCGGTCGATGACCAGTGGCTGGCCGCGGCGCGCCACGAGTTCGCGGCGCTGGGCGAGTTTCCCCGGCCGCGTACCGCTTTGCTGCTGGGCGGCCACAGCCGCCATTCCAGTTTCGACAGCGCACTTCTGGGCCAGGCCGCGGCACGCATCGGCGCGGCCGTCGCGCGCGAAGGCGGCAGCGTGCTGGCCACGGCCTCGCGCCGCACGCCCGCCACCGCGCGGACCCACCTGCGCGAGCGGTTCCTGGGCATCCCCGGCGTGGTCTGGACCGGCATCGAGCCCGGCCCCAACCCCTACCCGGGCCTGCTGGCATGGGCCGACCGCATCGTGTGCACCGCCGACTCGGTCAACATGCTGTCGGAGGCGTGCGCGACCGACGTGCCCGTGTTCGTCGCCGGCGCCGAGGCGCTGCACGGCCGCCACCGGCGATTCCTCGACAGCCTGCTCGGCAGCGGCCGCGTGCGGATGCTGGATGACGCCCTGGTCGACTGGCCGGTGACGCCCCTGCGCGAGACCGCGCGCGTGGCGGCCGAAGTCCGGGCACGCCTGGCGCTCTGAAGACCGGCAGGCCGGTGCCGGCGCCGCACCGCGGCGGGTGGTGCAACGCGACCGCCTATGCCGTGTTGCCGGGGACCGGTGCCCTGGTGTCCGCCGTCGCGGCGGCGAAATCGAGCCCGTGCGTGCGCGCCACCTCGCGGATCGCGGTCCGCGCCGCTTCAATGCCTTCGTCCAGCGGCACGCGGCGCGACCGGCGGTCCAGCGTGCACTCCAGGCCTCGGGCCAGCAGCGTGGCATGGGCGTTACGCAGCCGGTCCGCTTCCACCGCCGCGAGCACGTTTGCATGCTCGGCCGCGTCGATCAGCACCGGGGTCGCACGCGGATGCAGCAGCGCCGGCTGCGCCGCGGCATGTGCCAGCACCAGCGCCTGCAGCAGGAACTCCAGGTCCACCAGCCCACCCTCGCCCTGCTTGAGATCGAAGCCCCCCGCATCGCTGCGGTCGAGCTCGGCACGCATCCGCGCACGCATGTGCACGATGTCGGCGCGCAGCGTCGCCGGGTCGCGCCGCCGCGCCAAGGTCTCCCCACGCACGCGCTCGAAGGCGTCGCACAACGCCGCATCGCCGCCGACGCAGCGCGCGCGCACCAGCGCCTGGTGCTCCCACGTCCACGCCCGGTGGGCCTGGTAATCGGCGTAGCTGGGCAGGCTGGACACCAGCAGCCCGCCGGCGCCGTCGGGCCGCAGGCGCACGTCGACCTCGAACAGGTGGCCGGCGCCGGTCGGTGTGTCCAGCAGCGCGACGATCTTCTGCGCCAGCCGCACGAACCAGCGCGACGCGTCCAGCGGGCGCGCGCCATCGGACACCGCCTCGCCCGGTGCGTCGTACAGGAACACCAGGTCGAGGTCCGAGCCGAACCCCAGCTCCTCCCCGCCCAGGCTGCCGTAGCCGATCACCGCAAAGCGTGCGCCCGGCACGCGGCCGTGGCGCGTGGCGATCTCGCGTTCGGCCAATGCCAGCACGCGCCGCACCACGCCGTCGGCCAGCCACGCCAGCTGCCGTGCGCTGTCGGACGCGCCCTGGCGGCCGTCGCGCAGCGCCATCGCAATGCGGAAGCCCAACGCCTGGCGCAGTTCGTTCAGTGCCTGCAACGTGGCTTCGGTATCGGTGCCGAAGGCGTTGTCCGGATCGACGCCCGCGCATAGTTCGAGCAGCTCCGTGCGATCGGGCAGCGGACCGGAGACGCGCACGTCGAGCAGTTCGTCCAGCAACAGCGGGTAGGCAGCCAGGCGCTCGGCCAGCAACGCGCTGTGCTCGACCACGTCCACCAGCCGCGCGAGCGCCGTCGGCTCTTCGTCCAGCAATGCCAGGTAGGCGCTGCGGCGCAGGATGTTGTGCAGCATCGCCAGCAGCCGGCGCAGCGCCAGCATCGGCTCGCCTGACGAGGCGGCGCCGTGCAGCAACGCCGGCAGCACGCGGTCCAGCCGTGCACGCGTGACATCGGACAGGCCGGCGACGCTCGGACGCCGCGCGAAGTCGCGAAGGACGGCGTCGGCCGATTCGGCATCCTCAAAGCCCGCCTCGCCCAGCACGTCGCCGCTGCCGGCCTCGGGCAGCGCGCGCCAGTACGCGGCCAGCGCATCGGGGGCGTCGTGCTTGCGGCGCGGCGCCAGCAACGCGGCGAATTCCTCCGCCACGACCGCGCGCTGCACGTCCAGCGCGGCCAACAATGCCGACCAATCCTCGTAACCCAGCGCGCGTGCGATGCGCTCGCGGTCCAGCGGGTCCTCCGGTAGCGCATGCACCTGCGCGTCGCGCACCATCTGCAGGCGGTTTTCCAGGCGACGCAGGAAGCCGTACGCGGCGCGCAGCGCATCGCCGGCCGCCGGTTCGATCTGGTTGGCCTCCACCAGCGCATCCAGCGCGCCCATCAAGTGGCGACCGCGCAGCTCGGGTTCGCGTCCGCCGCGGATCAACTGCAGCGCCTGCACGAGGAACTCGAGCTCGCGGATGCCGCCGGGCCCGCGCTTGATGTCGTCGGCCAGTTCCTTGCGCGCGACTTCCGCCGCGATGGAGGCCTTCATGGCGCGCAGGCCGTCGAGCGCGCCGAAGTCGAGGTAGCGCCGGTAGACGAAAGGCCGCAGGGCGTCGAGGAACCGCTCGCCAGCCTCAAGGTCGCCCGCCACCGGTCGCGCCTTCTGCCACGCGTAGCGTTCCCAGTCGCGGCCCTCGTGCTGGAAGTATTGCTCCATCGCCGGGAACGACCACGCCACGCGGCCGGCAGTGCCGTACGGCCGCAGGCGCAGGTCGACGCGGTGGCAGAAGCCGTCGGCGGTGACCTCGTCCAGCAGCCGCCCCAGTTGCTGGGCCAGACGGGTGAAGTAGGCCTCCGCGTCCAGCGGGCGCGGCCCATCCGACAGGCCGCCGGCCTCGTAGCCATGGACCAGGTCGATGTCGGAACTGAAGTTCAGCACCTCGCCGCCGAGCTTGCCCAGCCCGAACACCACCAGCCGTTGCACGTGGCCATCTGCATCACGCACCACGCCGTGGCGCTGGGCGAAATCGCCCTCCAGCGCATCCAGCGTCAGCTGCAGGCAGCGGTCGGCCAAGCGCGTGCTGCCGGCCAAGGTGTCATCGACCGTGTCCAGGCCCAGCACGTCGCGCCACACCAGCCGCGTGGACTCGGCGGTGCGGTAGCGCCGCAGCTGCGCCATCCACCGGTCGCGTTCGCCCGCCTGCAGGACCGGCGCGGCGATCGGTGCACTGGAGTCGGCCAAGAGGGTGGCCAGCAACGACGGCTGCCGCACCAGGGTGTCGATGGCGAAATCGCTGGCGGCCGCGACGCGCGTGACAGCGGCAATGCATCCGTCGTCCTCGACGTCGGGGGGCAACGCGCCCGCGGCACGCAGGCGCTCGATTGCGCGGGCGGTCAGGTCATCGAGCGGTGTCTGCATCCGTCGATGATGGCATGCACCAGACGGCAGGACGCCCGCCACGGGGGCGGGCGCCTGCACGGGCCGGGGCGGTGCCTTCGCCGCCAGCCGTTCCGGAGTCGAGGCCGGTTACAGCGACTGGTCGGCGTTGACGCGCCCGCGGCCGAAGAAGGCATCGGTACCGCGCTCGCCGATGTCATCGGCGCCAAGACGCAGCGCTTCCTCCACCTGGTTGGGCGACATCTCGCCGCCCGCCGCGCCGATCAGCATCGCCGCCACGCCCGAGACGTGCGGGGCCGCCATACTGGTGCCGGCCGCCCACGACCAGCCGCCGTTGGAGGTGCTGAACACCAGGTCCAGCACCCAGCACGGACGGACCAGGCCGGCAACGGCCGGGCAGTTCTCGTTCGTCGGGTACATGTCGTCGCCGCCCGGGCCGGCCAGGTGCACCATGCGCCGCCCGTGGCTGGTGTAGCTGGCAGCCAGGTCGAGGTCGGTGTCCGGGTCCAGGCCCCAGCCGATCGGCGCGGTGGCCGACACGGCAATCACGCCGTCCACCTGCGCCGGGAAGGCCATCAGCCGGTTGCCGTCGGGGTCGGTCGCGTTGTCGTAGTTGATGCCGTCGTTACCGGCGGATGCGATGACCGTGGTGTTCTGGCTGCGTGCGTAGCTCACCGCGCGCGTCACCGAATGCACCAGCTCGTTGGTGTCCTGGCTCAGCGGCAGGCCGCCGCGCACGCCCAGGCTCATGTTGATGACATCGGCGCCGGCGTCGGCCGCGTAGACGATGCCCGACAGGATGCTGTCGAAGCTGCCGCTTCCGGTGAACGCCGACAGCACCTTGACCGAGAAGTAGTCCGCGTCCGGTGCCACGCCGATCGACCCGAAGGCGTTGTCGGCGGCCGCAACGGTGCCGGCGACGTGTGTGCCGTGGTTGAAGCCCGCCGGCAGCGTACACACCGCCTCGCCCGGGACGAACGAGGCATTCAGCCCCGCCAGGTTGTTGGGCACCATGTCCGGGTGGTCGCAGTCCAGTCCCGAGTCGAGGATGGCGACGGTCGCGCCGGCACCGCGGTAGCCGCGGTTCCACGCCTCGACCGCGTCGATCGCGTCATGCCCCCACTGGAGGTCGAAATAGAAGTCGTCGTCGCCGCTGGTGGGCGGGTTGGCGGCGGCCTCCTGGAAGCTGACCTCGAACGCTTCGGGGATGTCGAACTGCAGCGAGATGTCCTTCACCGCCGAACGGATGCCCGGTACGCGCGCGGCGCGGCTGCCAAAGCCGTTGTCGCCCTCCACGATGGCCACGCCGATCTGCGGGAACCGCCGCAGCACCTGCCCGCCGTTGGCTTCCATCTTCTTCGCCAGTGCCTGGTCGAACGCCAGTGCCTTGGCCTGGACCACGTAGGTGGCCGCCTGCGCACCGCCGGCCAACAACGCGGCCGCGATGCCTGTTGCGAGGACTGAACCCTTCATTGCTCTCTCTCCGGATAACGTGCGCGACTCGCGTCGCGGTTATCTCCCCCGGAGGCTGACGATAGCGGCCCCGCGCGCGGCCGCAAGGCACGTAGTTGGTCAGCGAAACCGGCCACGTGCGCTCATCCGGCACCACGACCGCACCGGGTTTCCGGACCAGGCCGACGCGGTGGACCGGACGGCCCACGCGCACGGCCGACGGCATCAGAGGCGGGCCGGCATCGGCTTCGGGGCGACAACGCCCGCCCGGAACATAAAAAAGGCCCGCCCCGGTCGAACCGGTAGCGGGCCCTGCTCCCTCCCCCACGTCGGGATGCAGGTCGATCGTGAAGGAATCGTTAGGGCCATTGCACGCTGCAGTGCAAAAGAAAACCAGCGGGTTCAAGAAAAGCGCCGCTGCACGCCCGAACGGCGGATCCCCGCCCATCGACCGGGCGCTCGACCCATGCGCTTACCAAGAGCGGCTCAACCCGACCACCCACCCGCTCGCATCGGCGCCCGGCCCGACGTCACCCGCCAGATAACCGGTACGACCGGCCACCGCCACATACTGCACGTAGAAATTGAACGCGGCAGCCTCCATCCCCACGCCGATACGCCCGTCCAGATACGTGCGGTCCGTGCCCGGTTCGAGCGGGCCACCGCGCCATCCGGCGCCCACGTGGCCGAACAGCAGGATGCGCTCGCCCACGGGCCGGCTGAGGTTGCCTTCAACGTACGCCGCCGGCCCGTAGTCGCCCAGCGGCTCGGGCTGGTAATAGGTGCGCATGCTCCAGCGGTCCGACAGCACGCCGGCATACAGCTCGGCGTAGTCCTCGTTTCGATGGCGGCTGAAAGCCACGTATTGAACGCCCGCTTCAATGCTGCGTCCGTTCTGGAGGCGCCAGCCGCGCCCGGTGTAGGAGACGAGCTGTACACCCGGCTCCTCCCCTATTTCCGTTCCTGCCGCGACGACGCCCGCGTAGCCGCCCGCGTCACCGTCCCAGGCCCATGCGACGTGGACGGACGGCTGCCCGCCGGTCAGGGACAGGCCGCGATAGCGGTAATCCGACACGATGCCGACACTCGTTTCTGCGCCCGCGCTGGCGCACGAGAGCAACCCCGCCAAGCCCGTCAGCAACACGTATCGCGGCACGGAACCGTCTCATCGGTGCGGCCTGGCCTGTGAGGGGCGTGCGGCCGCGCAGTCGCAGGCGCACTGGCCGGACACGCGTTCGAACACCACGCAAGCGTCCACCGGGTGTGGCGGCCGTGCCGGCAAGCCTAGCGCACGCGGCGGCATGAAGGCGGCGCGCACGTGCGCCGACCCGGCGCGCGGGGCCAACTGCCAGCCCAGGGCAACGAGCCCGCTGAGCTGGGCGGAGGCAAAGGAACTGCCCGACACCAGGTTCCAGCCGCCGCCAACGGCCGGCGCTGGAATGCCGCGGTCGGGGACGCGCAGCACGTCGGAACCGCGGGGTCTCGGGTCCTTGATTCCAGTGACGGCCAGGACACCGGCGTGGCTGGCAGGGAACCCCGGGGCATCCGATTCCGGGTCCACGGCCCCCACCACGATGGACCCGCGCTGCAGGGCGACATCGATCAGGCGCCCGAGGAGGCGATCCTCGGGCCCGGTCAGGCTCATGTTCACCACCTGCGCGCGCGCGGAAACCGCGAACTGGAGCGCCTTGGCCAGGCTGAAGGTGTCGCATGCGGCCTCGCCGCGGGGGCCCGACTGGGTGCAGGCGCGCAACGCCAGCAATGCAGCGTCGGGGGCGATGCCGACGATGCCGGCGCCGTTGCCGGGCCGGGCGACGATGATGCCGCCAATGGCGGTGCCGTGGGCTTCGGCGCGGTAGTCCTGGCCTTCGACGAAATCGTGCGTGCTGATGCGCTGCCCGCGAAGATCGGGGTGCCCCGTATCCACACCGCTGTCGATGGACGCCACGAGCACGCCCCGTCCCGTGGCGACCCTGTGCAGCTCGTGCAGGCGCCAGGCCTGCACCGCGGGTTGCGCGCCGGAAAGAGGATCGCCCAGGTTGGAGGACAGGGCGCGGAAGCGCTGCACCGGTTGCGCGGACTCCACGCGCGGGTCGGCGAGCAGACGCGGCAATACGCGGGCACGCGCATCCGCACTGGGCGCCTCGAGCACGAAACAATCGAGGCCGAGGGCGGGCATCGGCCAGTCCTCCACCATGCGCAGCCCGTGCTGCCGGGCCAGCTGCCTGACGGCCTGCCGGCGCGACTGGACGCCTGGCGGATTGAGGTAGCCCCCACCGTACGCCTTGTCGGGCCGGTAATGCGTCGGCGGGACGCGCAGCATCAGCAGGATGCGCTGGTCGATGGTCGACGTTGGCTGCTCCACGTCCTGCGGCGTGCCCGGCGGCTGTGCACGGGCAGCGGGTGGCGCGGCCCCCCACAGGAGCACTGCAAGCGCCACCAGCAGAAAGCGGGCGCTGCGGTTCACCCGGGACCGCCCGCGCCGAGCGCTTCCAGCAACACCACACCGTCGGCTTCGCTCAGCGTCCGATGCATGGCCCCGGCGTCCACCGCGTCGACTTCGACCATGTAGGCGCCGGCATCGCTTGGACCGTCGACGATGCGCGCGCCGTGGGCATGCAACAGCTGCCGGGTCCGCCCCTGGCTCACATCGGGCGCGAGCATCAGCAGGAACCGCGTCTTGCCGGGCGTCGGCACCGCGACGGACGCATCGCTGCCCAGGGTGCGGTACGCCGCCGGTCGCTCCGCCAGGCCGGGCACCCGCATCGACCACGCGGTGGCGACGGCGATCAACAGGGCGGCCTGGAGGCAGGCCGCCGCTCGCAGCCAGGTCGGCGCCCTGACCCACCCGGCCCGCGCCGCGTTCAATCGCGCACGCACCCCCGAAGGTTGCGGTACGCGCGCCCCGGCCTCGACGCGTGCGCGCAGCCGCGCGAACGCCGGCGGCGGCACCGGGTCCGCGCCCGGCGCGCGGCACGCCTCCCGGAGCGCGTTCAACAGGTCCCGTTCGTTCCGGCAGTGCGCGCACGCCTGGAGGTGGGCGCTCACGAACGCATCCTCGCGTGCGTCGAGGCTGCCATTGACCAGCCACGGGAGCATGCGGATGGCCTCGTCGTGCTCGCTGCCCGTGAACCGAAGCAGTTTTCCGCTCATATCGCCTCCTCGCGGTCACCCAGCAACGTTCGCAACCGCTTGCGCGCATAGAACATGCGGGTCTTGACCGTATCCACCGGGCACCCCATCACGTCGGCGACATCGCGACAGCTGCAGCCCAGGAAGTACGTCATTTCCACCACGGCGCGCTGCTCGAGCGGCAGCGCCTCCAACGCACGGCCGATTCGGTCGTGTTGCTGCTGTCGGTGGACGAGTTCGCCGGGATCTGCCTCCTCGTCGACGACCGGATGACCCTCGCCGACATAGGCGATGCGCGTGTCGCCGGCCTGTCGCAGGGCCTTGAGTGCCTGGCGGTACGCGATGCCGAAAATCCAGGTCGACACCTTCCCGGTCGGCACGAAGGTATGCGCGCGCCGCCAGACGACCAGCATCGTGTCATCGAGCACTTCTTCGACCATGTCGGGCCGGGCGGTCATGCGCTGCACGAAACGCGCCAGACGTGGCTGATAGAGCAGGTACAGGGCCTTGAACGCGTCCATCCGTGCCGCGGCGACACCGGCCATCAGGGACAGTTCCTCGTCGGCCGCACGGGCGGCGTCCGGATTCCCATGCGGGGTGCCGCTCATGATCGTCCTTCAGTGACTTGAACGGTGGTGGATACCGGGCCGGGGCCGTCCGGTTCAATCACCCGCCAGAGCATGCGCGGCATGAACCGGTTCGCCCGGTTCCGGTATGTACGCGGTCCGACAACACGTCCGGACGCGGCCACGCACACGGCCGACCACCCGACCTGGAAAGAGGCCCCGCATGAAACCGTCCATCCTGTCCGCCGCACTGTGCCTGTGCACCGCAATCGCCGTTGCACTCCCCGCCGTCGCCGACGCCGCCAGCCTCCGCGTGCGCTGTGAGGTCCGTGCCAATCCCGCCCGTTCGAAGATTTCCGTGGACGCCAGCAACGTCCTACCCAACGCGCTGTATACCGCTCGCGTGCTGTCGGGCAACGCGGGCGTGACGTCCGCGCCGCGCAGCGCGGAAGGCGACGAAGTCGAGTTCGACTTCGACAGCAATCCCGCCGACATCCGGGCTGGAGCCACCCGTATCCCGGCAACGTTCATCAAGAACCGGGCCGTCAGGGCAGCGCTGTTCAATGCCAACGGCCAGTTCGTTGCCGGGCCCACCACGGCGAGCTGCCGGGTGAAGTAGTGCCGGTCAAAAAAGAAAGGCCCGCTTTCGCGGGCCTTTCAACTGGACATGTGCGCGGTGATGCGACGGGCTGCGTCGGCCACCTGGCACCGTGCAGGGGCGGGATCAGAAATCCATGCCGCCCATGCCGCCCATGCCGCCGCCGCCCGGCATCGCCGGCTCGTCCTTCTTCGGCAGCTCGCCCACCATCGCCTCGGTGGTGATCATCAGGCCGGCGATCGACGCGGCGTTCTGCAGCGCGGTGCGGGTCACCTTGGTCGGGTCGAGGATGCCGGCTTCCAGCATGTCCACGTACTCGCCGGTGGCGGCGTTGTAGCCGTAGGCGCCGGTGCCGTCCTTGACGTTGTTGAGGATGACCGACGGCTCTTCGCCGGCGTTGGTCACGATCTCGCGCAGCGGCGCTTCCATCGCGCGCAGGGCGATCT
>CBIHLN010000014.1:0-45880 GCA_966210725.1 uncultured Lysobacter sp.
GGGTCGGGTTGGGCCTGCAGGGATACGGCAGCGGCGACGCCCATGGACCAGGGCGCGGAGGGGTGTCCAGAGGCTAGACGTTGTCGCCAAAGTAGTCGGCGCACCACTCGACCACGGGTGGCAGGCCTGTCTCGATGGGCGTGGAGGGGCGGAAGCCGAGGGCGACCGCAGCCCGGCTGGTGTCAGCCATCGTTTCCACCATGTCCCCGGGTTGCATGGGGCGGTACTGGCGCGCCGCGGGCCGCCCGGCGGCTGCCGCGATGACGTCGATGAAGTGCTCGAGCTCCACCGGGGCGTGGTTGCCGAGGTTGAAGACGCGGTGTGGCGGCGCACCGTCCGAAGGGCGGTCCAAAGCCGCAACCACACCCCGCACGATGTCATCTACGTGCGTGAAGTCGCGCCGCATCTCCCCGTGGTTGAACACCTGGATCGGTCGGCCTGCCAACACCGCCCGGGAGAACAGCACCGGTGCCATGTCCGGACGACCCCAGGGGCCGTACACGGTGAAGAAGCGCAGGCCGGTCGCGGCCAGTCCGTAGAGATGGGCGTACGTGTGCGCCATCAGCTCGTTGGCCGCTTTGGTCGCCGCGTACAGGGAGCGTGGCCGGTCGATGCGCTGGTCCTCGCTGAACGGCGGCGCTGCCGAGTCGCCGTAGACGGACGATGAACTGGCGTAGACAAGATGCTCCACGCCTCCATGCCGGCACTGCTCCAGGACGTTGACGAACCCGTCCAGGTTGCTCCGCACGTAGGCATGCGGGTGCGTCAACGAGTAGCGCACGCCGGCCTGCGCGGCGAGGTGGACCACACGGCGTGGCTTCACGGCCTCGAATGTCCGCTGCAGGGCGTCCAGGTCGGCGATGTCGGCTTCAACCAGCTCCAGTCCCGGACACAGGGCGGCCACCCGGTCCCGCTTCAACCGCGGGTCGTAGTAGTCGTTGAAGTTGTCGATCCCCACCACGCGATCACCGCGCGCCTGCAAGGCGCGGCACGTGTAGGCACCGATGAAGCCGGCCGCGCCGGTGACGAGGATGGTCATGGATCGGGGCTCATGCCAGGGGCGTCTGCGGTGGACGCCGGAAAATGAAGAGCTTGGAGACGAGCAACTTGCCTGCCATCGCGATGGCCGCGGTTACGAAATACGTCGCGTGATAGTTCGGCAATGCGCCGAGCAGCCACGAGAACAGGAACACCTCGAATGCCCTGAACGCGAGCACCGATGGAAAGAAGCGCAGTGCTTCCGCCCACAGCGGGCCGGCGAGGCCACGGAATACCCAGTGCCTGCACGCGAAGAAGTTGGCAATCGAGCAGATGACCAGCGCGGCGGTGTACGAAATCCGCGCGTCAAAGCCGACCCAGTCGGTCAGCGCAAACGTCAGCGCGTATCCCAGTGCCAGGCTGGCACCCGACAATGCAACCATCCGCAAGCCTTCGCCCGCCAGGCCGCGGACCTGCTCACGGGGTCGCATTTGCGCCCCTTCGCCCTACGACACGGGCAGGTACGCCCACCGCGATCACCCCGTCGGGCAGGTCGCGCGTCACGACGGCGCCCGCCCCGACGACGGTCCCGCGGCCGATCGTCACGCCACGCATCACCCGCACGCCACAGCCGAGCCAGACGTCCTGCCCCAGCTTGATCGGCGCACCGCGCTTGCCCTGCTGCCAGATGGGCATGACGGGATCATCGAACACGTGGTCCTCGCTGATGAAGGAGCAGCCATGGGCAATGCGGCAGTGATCGCCGATCTCAAGGCCGCCATAGCCGTCCAGGAACACGTTCTCGTTGATGGTGACGTGGCGGCCGATCCGGACGCCCTCAGGGAACCAGACCGTCACACCGTCCTTGACCTTCCAGCTGTGCAGCTCCGCCACAAACAGCTTGAGAACGGCAAATCGGCATACATCCCCGATGGGCGGCGGCAGGTACTTCACCAGCCCATAGACGGTGAAGAAAATTCCGGCCCGAAGATAGGTCGCAAGCGGATAGCGCATGTCAGCGGCGGGTAGCCACGCACACGACGGACAGCCCGAGGAACGGGCCTGTAACCCGATCGATAACCCTGAGGTACGGCATGACCTGCTGGATCCGGCGGATCTGCTTGGCGGTGAACGTGCGCGAGAAGTTTTCCTGGCGCTTGAGGACGCGCGATTTCAGGAAGTAGGGCGCCACCCCCGCAATGTTCATGTAGTGGCAGCGGTCGATGTCGAAGCCCGCGGCCTGCACGACGCGACTCAGGCCGCGCCGGCTGTAACGGCGGTAGTGGCCGGAGGCTTCATCTACGGGGCCGTAGAGCCACTGGAGAGCGGGAACCTTGATGAACAGCCGGCCGCCCGGTGGAAGCGCGGAATGGAACTGGCGAAGTACCGCAAGGTCATCGGGGAGGTGTTCGAGCACGTCCAAGGTAAAGATGCTGCGGGCCCCATGGCGGCGGAGGGTTTCCTCGCAAGAGGTCAGGTCGCAGTCCTCGACCGAGACACTGCCGCTCGATGCGAACCGGTCCCTCAGTGCCTGCAGGTTCTGGACGCCACCTTCCAGCAGGACGAGCCGATCGACGCGATCGGCTAGCAACGAAGAAAAATGCCCCGAGCCGGCACCCGCGTCGGCTGCCGGGCCGTCGAAGTTCCGGCCGAACAGCTCCAGCGTCCAGGCGTAGTACGCCGTCAGATGCCCGAGCCGGGCTTGCGCCTCGTGGTGCTCGGCGTTGTCGCGGTACTCGAAGCCCGGGGCGTCCTGTCGGCTCATACCTGGCTGCGTTTGTCGATCATGTCGGCAAGCATCGCGAACATCCCGACGTTGAACGTCGAGACCAGCAGCAGCAGCGACTTCTCGGTGAGGTCGCGCAACACGAAGAGGTCATGCGCGAGGCTGGCTGTCGTCGCCAGTCCAAGCAGGACCACGATCGGCGCAAGGATACGCAGCGGCGCGAAGTACATCCCGGTGCGGCCGATGATCTGCAGGAAGCGCAGTGTGTCCTTGATCGGATGAATCTTCGACTTGCCGGTGCGCTGGTAGTAGTTGATCGGTTCGTAGCGGACGCGATAGTTGTTGCGCAGCGAGGAAATCGTGATCGTGATGGTGAAGCTGAAACCATTCGGCAGGATGCGGACGAACTTCTGCGCCATGTCCTTGCGGAACACGCGCATCCCCGAATTGATGTCGGGCACCTTGAGGTTGACGATCCAGTTCACCCAGCGATGCAGGAAGTACTTCGGGATCTTGCGGATCTTCGAGTACGTGACGTCGCTGCCCGTGCGTGCGCCGACCACCATGTCGTAGTTGGCGGAAAGCTCGACCAGGCGGGGTAGGTCCTCGACCGGGTAAGTGCCGTCGGCATCGGTGATCGCGATCATGTCGGACGCGGCGTGCCGCATGCCGGTCTTCAGCGCGGCGCCATAGCCGCGATTCCGGTCGTGTTCGACAATCCGGAGCCGTGGATAGCGGGTTGCCAGCGCATTGAGGCGCTCGAGTGTCCGGTCCACGGATCCATCGTCGATAGCGACGATTTCAAAGTCACCCAGCGGCGACAGCGCGGCGTCGAGTTTGTGGATGGTCTCGTCGACCGCGTTCTCCTCGTTGAAACACGGTACGAGGACGCTGACCCGGGGGGTGCTGGCCAATGCTTTCTCCTGTGGTTGCTTGCGTGTGACGGGTCAGCCTGTGCGGCCGTAGACGTCGTCGAAGCGGACGATGTCGTCTTCACCCAGGTAGCTGCCCGACTGCACTTCGATAAGTTCAAGCGGAAGCTGTCCGGGATTTTCAAGCCGGTGCGTGACCCCGATCGGGATGTAGGTGCTCTGGTTTTCGGTCAGCAGGAATGTGTCCTCGCCGCGCGTGACCCGGGCCGTGCCGCTGACGACGATCCAATGCTCGGCACGATGGTGGTGCATCTGCAGGCTGAGTGTCGCCCCGGGCTTGACGGTAATGCGCTTGACCTGGAAACGCTCGCCCAGGTCGATGGAATCGTAGGCGCCCCAGGGCCGGTAGACCTTCCGGTGAAAGCTGGCTTCAGGGCGCCCGGCCCGCTTGAGCGCCTCGACGATGTCCTTGACGCCTTGGGCCTTGTCCCTGTGGGCCACCAGGAGTGCATCCGCCGTGTCGACGACGATGACGTCGTCCAGTCCCAGCAGAGCAACCAGGCGGCCGTCGGCCCACGCCAGCGAGTTGCGGCAGTCGCGCGCGAGGACGTCGCCGTGGTGAGCGTTTCCATCCCCGTCCTGCTCGGCAATCTGCCAAAGGGCGGCCCAGGAGCCGACATCGTTCCAACCGGCCGCCATCGGAACCACGACCGCGTCCGCGGTCTTCTCCATGACCGCGTAGTCGATCGAATCGGAGGGCGACGCGGCAAAGGCCTCGGGGTCGAGACGCACGAAGTCAGCGTCCCGCCGCGCACGCTCCAGAGCGGAGCGGGCCGCGGCGACCATGTCCGGCTGGCTGCGTTGAAGCTCGGCGATGTAGCGCGACGCACGGAACATGAACATCCCGCTGTTCCAGTAGTACTGGCCGGATGTCACATAGCCCTGAGCCGTTTCATGGTCGGGCTTTTCGACGAACGATGCGACGGGCTTCGCAGCGCCCGTTCCCTCGCCCGCCCTGATATAGCCGTAGCCGGTCTCCGGCCCGGTCGGAACAATCCCGAAGGTGACCAGATGCCCTGCTTCGGCGGCCGCTGCCGCCGCAACAATGGCTTCGCGGAAAGCGGCCTCGTCCCGGACGACATGGTCGGAGGGCAACACCAGCAGGAGCGGATCTTGGCCGTTGACCTGTGCCTCCAGTGCCGCGACCGCGATCGCAGGGGCCGTGTTGCGACCCACCGGCTCCAACAGGATGGTGGCATCCCTGCAGCCCGTCTGGCGCAACTGTTCGGCAACCATGAACCGGTGCTCTTCGTTTGCCACCACGAGCGCCGGGGCACCCGCGATCGGCGCAACGCGACCCCAGGTGTCCTGGAGCATCGAACGGTCGCCGTCAAGGGGCAGAAACTGTTTCGGATGCGCGGAGCGCGACAACGGCCACAGCCGGGTTCCGGAGCCGCCTGACAGGATCACGGGCTGGATGGCGGTCATGGCACGGCCTCCGTTTGTGGCGTTACGAACGGGGCGACATCGTCGCGTCCGCCAATCAAGGCGGCAATACGCGACGCGGCATGGCCGTCGCCGTAAGGGTTGTGCGCTCGCGACATGGCGTCGTACGCACCAGGGTCGTCCAACAGGCGCACGGCTTCCGCGACGATCCTGTCCCGGTTGGTGCCGACAAGGCGGACGGTGCCGGCTTCTACGGCCTCGGGGCGCTCGGTCGTCTCGCGCATCACCAGGACCGGCTTGCCCAGCGAAGGCGCTTCTTCCTGCACGCCTCCCGAGTCGGTCAGGATCAGGTACGAGCGCGTCATCAGGTAGACGAAGGGGAGGTACTCCTGCGGCTCGATCAGGATGATGCCCGGGCGGTCGCCCAGGATGCGGTTGACCGGCTCCTGGACGTTCGGGTTGAGGTGCACGGGGTAGACAACCTGCACATCCCCGCGGTCGGCAAGGTCGGCGAGGGCCGCGCACATCTGCTCGAAGCCGCCTCCAAAGTTCTCACGGCGATGTCCGGTCACGAGGACAAGCCGCTTCGACCCGTCCAGGAAGGGGAACTTCGCGGCGAGGGATTCCTTGAGCCGGCCGTCCGATTCGATCCGCGCAGCCACTGCAAGCAATGCATCGATAACGGTGTTGCCGGTGACATGCACATGTTCACCGTGCATGCCCTCGGCAAGCAGGTTGTCGCGGGACCGGGTGGTCGGCGCGAAATGGAGCGAAGTCAGCGGAGCGGTCAAACGCCGATTCGCTTCCTCGGGCCACGGTGCCTGCATGTTGCCGGTGCGCAGACCGGCCTCGACGTGGCCAACGGGTACCTTTGCGTAGAACGCCGCAAGGGCGGTGGCCAGTGTCGTGCTGGTATCGCCGTGGACCAATACCAGGTCAGGCCGCCTGGACTCGAGCACGCGGCCCATTCCGAGGAGGATCTTGGAAAAGGCGCCCGGGAGGGTCTGTCCGGGCTCCATTACATCCAGGTCGTCATCGGGCGAGATGTCGAACAGGTCCAGAACCTGATCCAGCATCTGCCGGTGCTGGGCGGTGACCGCGACAAGCGTCTCGACCCCATCCATCGCCTGGAGCGCCGTCACTACCGGCGCCATCTTGATGGCTTCCGGCCGGGTGCCGAACACCACCATCACCTTCTTGTCCACGCCCTGCATACCGGGTCAGCCCAGCGCCGCTTCGAGCTCCGGCAGCACCTTGAACAGGTCGCCCACCAGGCCGATGTCGGCGATCTCGAAGATGGCCGAGTCCGCGTCCTTGTTGATCGCCACGATGGTGCCGGCGTCCTTGATGCCGGTCAGGTGCTGGATCGCGCCGGAGATGCCGACGGCGATGTAAAGCTCCGGAGCGATGATCTTGCCGGTCTGGCCGACCTGCATCTCATTGGGGACGTAGCCGGCGTCCACGGCAGCGCGCGAGGCGCCCACGGCGGCGCCGATCCTGTCGGCGAAGTCGTAGATGATCTTGAAGTTCTCCGCCGAGCCGACGCCGCGGCCGCCGGAGACCACGCGCTTGGCGCTCTGGAGATCGGGGCGGTCGGACTCGCCGGCGGCCAGGCCGACGAAACGGGTGTGCGTCGGCAGCTCGGCGTCGACCGACGCGTTCTCGACCCCGGCGCTGCCGCCCTGGCCGGCCTCGGACCACGACGCGGTGCGCACGGTGGCGACGACGGTGTGGTCGGCCGGCGCCTCGACGGTCACGATGGCGTTGCCCGCGTAGATCGGGCGCTTGAAGGTGTGGCTGCCCTCGACAGCCATCACGTCCGACACCTGCGCCACGCCCAGCAGCGCGGCGACACACGGCATCAAGTCCTTGCCGAAGGTGGTGGAAGGGCCGAACACGTGGCTGTAGCCGTCGGCCAGCTGGGCCACCTGCGGCGCCAGCACCTGGGCGATGGCGTGCTCGTTGGCGGGGTTGGCCACAGCGATCACGCGGGCCACGCCGTCGAGCTTGGCGGCCTGCGCGGCGACCTCGCTCGGGTCGGCGGCCAGCACGACCACGTCGATGGCCTCCGGCGACAGCGCCTGCGCGGCGGTCACGCACTTGGCGGTGGACCCGTTGAGCTGGCCGTTGAGGTGCTCGGCGACGATGAGGACTTTGGACATGGCGGGTGGTTCCTGTTCCGTCATTCCCGCTGACGCGGGAATCAAATAGCGGTGGGTAAGGGCAGCTGCGCGCGCGTCGTCGGACGATGCGCCGGCGTCAGAGCAGTCCCTTCTGCTTGAGCGCGGCCACCAGCTCGGCGGCGTCCTTCACCATCACGCCCTTGCCGCGCTTGGGCGGGGCGGAATGCGACAGCGTCTTGAGGGTGTCACCCACGTCCACGCCCAGGTCGTCGAAGGCGATGGTCTCGAGCGGTTTGCTCTTGGCCTTCATGATGTCGGGCAGCTTGATGAAGCGCGGCTCGTTCAGGCGCAGGTCGGTGGTGACCACCGCCGGCAGGTCGACCTCCAGCGTCTCCAGGCCGGCATCGACCTCGCGGGTCACGGTGGCCTTGCCGTCGGCCACTTCGACCTTGGAGGCGAACGTCGCCTGCGGACGGCCCCACAGGGTGGCCAACATCTGGCCGGTCTGGTTGGCGTCGTCGTCGATGGCCTGCTTGCCCAGGATCACCAGGTCCGGCTGCTCCTTCTCGATCAGCTTGAGGAAGGTGCGGGCGGCGGTCAGCGACTGGATCGGCCTGTCGGCGACCACGTGGATGGCGCGGTTGGCGCCCATGGCCAGGCCGTTGCGCAGGTGGGCCTGGGCGTCGGCCGGTGCGATGGTGGCGACCACGACCTCGGTGGCGATGCCCTTGTCACGCAGCCGCAGCGCCTCTTCCAGCGCGATCTCATCGAACGGGTTGGCCGACAGCTTGACGCCGTCGGTGACCACGCCGGAGCCGTCCGGCTTGACCTGGATGCGGACGTTGTAGTCCACCACGCGCTTGTAGCCGACGAGGATTTTCATCGTGCGGGGGTTCCTTCAGCAGTTCTGGATTCGTGCAACGCCGCCACGGGCATGCATTGCGCGGGAATGGCAAGAACCAATTCTAACCGGGACCGGCACGCCGGGCATTCCCAGATGGCTCGAAGGCTTACCCGTAGCCGAGATCGGAGCGAATCCGGGCGAGCCGCGTCGTCAGCGTTTGACGCAGATCCGGGTCGGTGCTGACGCGCGGTCCCTGGAATACATTGCTCAGGCGGCGTCCACTGTCCTGCTGACCCGCGGCTGAGTAGGTCCGCACGATCTCGTCGAGCCGCTCCTGATCCGGTTTGCGTGAAAGCAGGGTGGCCAGTCTGCCCAGCGTTTCAACCGGTTGGGAGGTGAAGTCCTCGTAGCGGATCACATGCGCGGGTTTGCGGCGCAAGGCCGAGCGGTAGAACTTATCCACATACGCGATGTTGCGATCTAGGTATTCCGAGTCGCTGGCGTCCGGCGTCAAATAGCGGCGCAGGCGCGGTTTGCGGAATGTCCGTGAAGCTACGACATCGATGGGGTCGCGCACGAGCAGGACCGCAGCAGCCGACGCGCCCATCGCATCGTGCGGCCCCCAACTGTGCGCGGAATTGATAAGTATGTCCGAAGGGTCCACGGCCGCGGGATGCTCCATGTGCAACTGGTGCAGGGCATCAATGAATGCCACCCGTTCCTGCGTCTCGAGTCCGCCAAGATCGATGCCCGGGGGCAAGTAGACCTCGCCGCATGCGTAAACGCCTCCCAAAGCCGCCACCATGGCCTCGACCCAATGGGAGCCGGAGCTCCCGCAGTTGATGAGGAATAACGTCGGCGCCGGGCGTACCGACCTTTCGCTTGCCGAGACGATAGCTCCATTGATCGCAGCGTCGGGCTGCATCGAACGGGCAGCAGCGTAGCGGCCGAGAGACTCTACAAGCTTGCGCGCCTGCAAGGGGCGATCCTCGGGCCAGCCGGAGAACGGGTCGGCGGCGTATCGGGTGAATGACTGCTTCCAGTCCATCAGGGGTCTCGTTCGCGGGGCGACGGCTGCCGGGCCGTCCCTGGTCTGACTGCGAGGCCGCAGCGGGCGGCGATTGTAATAAAGGTGCCGCTGGGCCGCATGCCCGCATCTCACGCATGTATTCGAGCGCTGCAGCACGCGGTATTCTGAGCGGTCAAGTTGAGTCGACTGCAACTCAGGACGCCCCATGTTGGACCTACCCCCTCTTTCCCACCTCGACCGCCTCGAGGCCGAGAGCATCCATATCCTTCGCGAGGTAGCCGCCGGGTTCCAGAATCCGGTGATGATGTACTCCGTAGGCAAGGACAGCTCGGTGTTGCTGCATCTGCTTGTCAAGGCGTTCTATCCCGGCCGTCCGCCGATTCCGATGTTGCACGTGGACACGGGCTGGAAGTTCGGCGAGATGATCGCGTTTCGCGACCAGCGTGCGCAGGAAACAGGGGTCGAGCTCCGCACCCACACCAACCCAGATGGCCTGGCACAGGGGATAGGCCCCATCAGCCATGGCGCCACGGTTCATACCGACGTAATGAAGACCCAGGCCCTGAAGCAGGCGCTGGACAAGTGGGGCTTCGACGCCGCCATCGGCGGCGCCCGCCGCGATGAGGAGAAATCGCGAGCCAAGGAGCGGATCTTCAGCTTCCGCAATGCCCAGCACCGATGGGACCCCAAGAACCAGCGCCCCGAACTGTGGAACCTCTACAACACCCGGATCCACAAGGGCGAGTCGGTGCGGGTGTTCCCGATCTCCAACTGGACCGAGCTGGACGTGTGGCTCTACATCTTCCGCGAGAACATACCGGTGCCTTCGCTCTACTTCGCCAAGCCGCGCCCGGTCGTCGAGCGTGATGGCGCGCTGATCATGGTCGACGATGAGCGCTTGCCCCTGCGCAAAGGGGAGAAGCCGCAGCTGAAGAAGGTCCGGTTTCGTACCTTGGGCTGCTATCCGCTGACCGGTGCCATCGAGTCCGAGGCCGACAATCTCGAGGCCATCATTGCAGAGATGCTGGTGTCCACCACCTCTGAACGACAGGGCCGCGTAATCGACCAGGACCCCACCGCGTCGATGGAAAAGAAGAAGCAGGAGGGCTACTTCTGATGGACGTCTCGAGTACCAACGCACGAGCGGCCGTGGCCGCATACCTGCAGCAGCACGAAACCAAGAGCCTTCTGCGCTTCATCACCTGTGGCAGCGTCGACGACGGCAAGAGCACGCTCATCGGGCGGCTGCTGCATGACACCAAGCTGCTGCTTGACGACCAGTTGGCCGCGCTGGAGTCCGACAGCAAGCGGCACGGCACCCAGAATGGTGAAATCGACTTCGCTCTGCTGGTGGACGGCCTGGCCGCCGAGCGCGAACAGGGCATCACCATCGACGTGGCGTACCGCTTTTTCGGTACCGACAAGCGCAAGTTCATCGTTGCCGACTGCCCCGGCCACGAGCAGTACACCCGCAACATGGCCACCGGCGCGTCAACCGCGGACCTGGCGATCGTGCTCGTTGACGCTCGCAAGGGCCTGCTCACCCAGACCCGCCGGCACAGCTACATCGTGTCGCTGCTGGGCATCAAACACGTGGTGCTGGCGGTGAACAAGATGGACCTGGTGAACCATGACCGGGCTGTTTTCGATGCCATCAGCACCGGTTATGCCGAACTCGCCGGACAGCTGGGTATCAAGCATGTCACTGCCATCCCGCTGTCGGCGCTCAGGGGCGACAACATGTTGGGCTTGTCCGAGGCTACGCCGTGGTATGACGGCCCCAGCCTGCTGGAACACCTCGAAACGGTAGAGGTCGCCCGGGTCTCCCGGGACCGTGGATTCCGGCTGCCGGTCCAGTGGGTATGCCGGCCTAACCAGAATTTCCGCGGGTTCGCCGGCACGATCGTCGGCGGCAGTGTGTCGGTGGGCGACGAGGTGGCGGTACTGCCATCGGGCCAGCGTTCCAAGGTCGCGGCCATCGTCACCGCCGATGGCGACCTAGACCGCGCGAGCGAGGGCCAGGCCGTCACCCTCACCCTGAAGGACGAGGTGGATGCCAGCCGCGGTGACGTTATTGCCGCTGCCCGCGATCCGTCGGAGGTGGCCGACCAGTTCGCCGCCCACCTGCTGTGGCTCGGCGAGCAACCGCTTCTGCCGGGGCGGCCCTACTGGCTGAAGATCGGCAGCCGTACCGTCAGTGCGCAGGTCACCGAGATCAAGCACAAGGTCGACGTCAACACACAGGACCAACTGGCAGCCAAGCATCTTGAGCTGAATGAAGTCGCGCAGGTCAACCTGTACCTGGATCAGCCCGTGGCTTTCGAGGCGTACGCAGACAACCGCGACCTCGGTGCCTTCATCCTCATCGACCGACAGACCAATGGGACGGTCGCGGCAGGCACCTTGGACTTCGCGCTGCGCCGCGCGGGCAACATCCACTGGCAGCATGTCGATGTCGACAAGGCTGCGCGCGCGCGGATCAAGCACCAGACGCCACGCTGCGTCTGGTTTACCGGCCTGTCCGGCTCCGGCAAGTCCACCATCGCCAACCTCGTGGAGAAAAAGCTGCTGGCGATGGGCCACCACACCTACATTCTTGACGGTGACAACGTCCGTCACGGCCTGAACAAGGATCTGGGCTTCACTGACGAAGACCGGGTCGAGAACATCCGCCGCGTGGCGGAGGTCGCCAGGCTGATGGCCGATGCGGGTCTGATCGTCCTCGTCAGTTTCATATCCCCGTTCCGCGCCGAGCGGCGAATGGCGCGGGAGATGTTCGCCGATGGGGAGTTCATAGAAGTCTTCGTGGACACTCCGCTTGAGGTTGCAGAGAAGCGTGACGTGAAGGGCCTCTATGCGAGGGCGCGCGCCGGCGAGATCAAGAACTTCACGGGCATCGACTCAGACTACGAGCGGCCGGAGGCGGCCGAGATCGAGCTGGATACGGTGAACCATGATCCGGAAGCACTGGCGACCGCCATCGTGAACGCCGTCGTTTAAGCCTCCTCCATCTTCAGACAAGATCAATCGCGAGTACCCCCATGAAGAAGACATTCCTTGCCGTCGCACTCGTAACGCTCGTCGCAGCTTGCGGGGAGCGCGATGAAACGGGCGCCGTCCAAGCACCCAGCACCGATTCCGCAGCGGCCGGAACCGATCGGCCTGCACGTGCACGCCAGTTGGAGCAGCCACTGCCTGAGGGCGTTGAACTCGGCTTTCGGTACCACCTGCGCAACGACGAGGTGCTGGAGCGTCCCGATCGTCCAGCACGCCGCCGCGTCGGCCTTGAGTATCTGGAAGGCGATCAGCAGTCGGTATTCGAATCGATCAATGGATCGCTGGTTTCGGCAGGGTTCGCTGAGCGCGACCGGAGCAGTCCGCAGAGCGACAATATTCGCGTCAAGTACGCGAAGAAGGGCGTTGGTACGGTGATCGTGACGGTCACGCCGCCGGGAGAGGGAAAGACCTACCACGAGGATGGGGTCGGCCGGGTGTTGCTCGATTGGCCAATGCCCAGGTCGCCAGCTGCAGAGCAGACTTTCGCGCAGTAGCCCGGTCGCGCCGGCGCCCGCCTGCGCCTGTCTTGAGAGGAGTGAGTTGTTATGAGTGAGATGGACGCCAAAGGGAAAAGTCAGTCCGTCGGCGAACGCGGCAAGGTCTACGCTGATGCAACTTCCGCGCTCGCGGGCCTGGTGGCCGACAACCAGACGCTGGCCGTCGGCGGCTTCGGCCTGTGCGGCATCCCCGAGGCGCTGATCGCCGCGTTGCGCGATTCCGGCGCCAAGGGCCTGACCGCGATCTCCAACAACGCCGGCGTCGACGGCTTCGGCTTGGGCCTGCTGCTGGAGACCCGGCAGATCCGCAAGATGATTTCGTCCTATGTGGGTGAGAACAAGGAGTTCGAGCGGCAGTTCCTGGCCGGTGAGCTCGAGCTGGAGTTCAACCCGCAGGGAACGCTGGCCGAGCGCTTGCGCGCCGGCGGCGCCGGCATCCCGGCGTTCTTCACTGCCACCGGTTACGGCACCGTGGTGGCCGAAGGCAAGGAAACGCGCGAGTTCGATGGCACGCACTACGTGCTGGAGACCGCGCTGACCGCCGACGTTTCACTGGTGAAGGCATGGAAGGCCGACAGGGCCGGCAACCTCGTCTTCCGCAAGACCGCGCGCAACTTCAACCCGGCGTGCGCGATGGCCGGCAAGGTGTGCGTGGCCGAAGTCGAGGAGGTGGTGGAAGTCGGCGACATCGATCCCGACCACGTGCACCTGCCGGGCATCTATGTCGACCGGATCGTGCACAACCCGACCCCCGAGAAGCGCATCGAGCAGCGCACCGTGCGAGGAGCGAAGTAATGGCCTGGACCCGTGACGAGATGGCGCAGCGCGCCGCGCGCGAGCTGACCGACGGTGCCTACGTGAACCTCGGCATCGGCCTGCCGACGCTGGTGGCCAACCACATCCCCGAGGGCGTGGACGTCTGGCTGCAGAGCGAGAACGGCCTGCTGGGCATCGGCCCGTTCCCGACCGAGGACGAGGTCGACGCCGACCTGATCAACGCCGGCAAGCAGACGGTGACCGCGCGCAAGGGCGCCAGCTACTTCGGCAGCCATGACTCCTTCGCCATGATCCGCGGCGGCCATATCGACCTGGCGATCCTGGGCGCGATGCAGGTGACCGACCAGGGTGACCTGGCCAACTGGATGGTGCCCGGCAAGATGGTCAAGGGCATGGGCGGCGCCATGGACCTGGTGGCCGGCGTCAAACGCGTGGTGGTGCTGATGGAGCACACCGCAAAGGACGGAAGCCACAAGATCCTGCCCGAGTGCACGCTGCCGCTGACCGGCGTGGGCGTGGTGGACCGGATCATCACCGACCTGGCCGTGTTCGATGTCACCGACGGTGGGCTGGTGCTGGTGGAGACGGCGCCGGGCGTTGATGCGGACGAACTCAAGGCGAAAACGGGCTGCCCGTTCAACTGACTCGTTCAGTTTGGTCTGAATCCGCAGCAACCTGAACCGGTGAATCTGGCCGGTTCGGGACCGCGTACTTGGTGTTGCAGCGTGAAGGCCGCGTAGACTCCGGGCTCGAGGGTCAGGGGATGGCCTTCGGCCGGCCTCGCCGGCACTCGTTTCCACCATAGGGTTTGCCGATGAACACCAGATTTGCATGGGTGCTGGCAGCGGCCGTTCTGGCCGGCTGCTCGAACGACTGGTCCGCCGGTCTTGGACTGGCTGAGGACGGCCGACAGCAGGTCGTGGCAACCGCGCCTGGCGTGGCATCCAGTTCACCAGTGGACGGCGTGCGGCCCATCGGGTTTGCCAGCGCGCCTGATCGCGGCGACCTGCTGCAGTACCCCGCCGCCCCGGTGGTCCGACGCACGGGCGCCTACACCTGGCACGCCACGCGTTTGAGCGAGGAGCACGCGATGGCCGCCGTGGTGAGCGGGCGGATGCGCATCACCGCGCCCGATGGCACGCCGATCGCCCTGGACTACGCACGCCACGTCGAGCACCCGGACGGCAACTGGAGCTGGATCGGTCGCAATCCGGATGCCCCGGGCCAGGACGCCGTGATCACCTTCGGACCCGAGGCCGTGTTCGGCTCCGTGCCGCAGGGCAACGACCTGCCACCCCTGCGTTTGACGATGGCCGATGGCGCGGGCTGGGTGGTGTCGGCGGATCCGCGCCAGCTGGCGGATATCCGCAACAACGCAACCCATCCCGACGGTCCCGACTACCTGGTACCGCCGAAGCTGACGTCCGCATCCGGGGCGTCGTCCGGCATGGCGATGGCGGGAGCGCAACCCCAGGCCGCCACTGCAAACGCGACCACCACGGTCGACGTGCTGGTGGGCTACACCAACGGCTTCGCGTCCGCCCGCGGTGGAAGCTCCGCTGCGGTGACGCGTGTCCACAACCTGGTGGACATCACCAACCAGGCGTATGCCAACAGCCAGGTGGATGGCCGGTTGCGTCTCGTCCATTCCATGCAGGTCACCTACGCGGATGCGACCGGCAACGGCACTGCGCTTGAAGAGCTGACGGGTTTCAAGGCCCCTTCGACCCAGACCGCGCCGGCACCGGCCTTCAATGCACTGCGTGCGGCGCGGGATCAGTACGGCGCGGACCTCGTGGTCCTCGTACGACAGTTCAAGGATCCTGAGAACGACGGCTGCGGAATCGCTTGGCTCATTGGCGGCGATCGCTCGAGTATTTCTCAGAGCGACGAGTTCTTCGGCTATTCCGTCGTGAGCGATGGCCAAGACCAGGGGACAGATGGCAAGACCTACTTCTGCCGCGAGGAAACATTCGCCCACGAAGTCGGGCACAACATGGGTGCGCAGCATGATGAGGAAACTGCAGGCGACAGCTACGGGGCTTTCGATTACTCGTTTGGATACAAGACCGGCTCGGGCAATGGAAACTTCTACACGGTGATGGCGTACGGCGATTCAGGCCAGACGGGCTACCGGGTGTTCTCCAATCCTGTTGTCACCATCTGTGGTGGTCTAGCATGCGGTATTGCAAACGAGGCGGACAACGCCCGAGGCTTGCGCCAAACAATTCCTACCATCGCGACCTTCCGCGCGACGAGTTTGCCGGATGGTGGCAGCCCTGATCCAGGATTCGATGTTGACGCCAATGGCGTGGCCGACCTGTTCTGGCACCACGTGGGTACCGGGCGGAGCACGATCTGGCTCGCGGGCGACGCTGCCGACCAACAATCGGTGACCACCGTAACCGATACAGCGTGGGACATTGCAGGCGTTGGTGACTTCAATGGTGATGGGCAGTCTGACGTGCTGTGGAGAAACTTCAGGACCGGAGCTAACACGATCTGGCTTGGTGGGGACTATAGGGCCCAGCAAGCAGTGCAGTCCGTTAACAATCTCTCATGGCAGGTCAGTGGCATCGGAGACTTCAATGGCGACGGTATTGACGATGTCGCCTGGTACAACACGAGCAATGGCCAAGGCGGCATCTGGCTCTCAGCAAATTACGGTACGCAGCAGGCAGTTACCACGATTAGGGATCGAGCGTGGCGTATCGTCACGGTCGGTGATTTCGACGGCGATGGCCGGGACGACCTCTTCTGGCGAAATTTCGAAACCGGTTCAAACGTCTTCTGGTCGGCAGGCCGTTATTCCGACCAGACTGCGGTCGCGAAGGTGTCGGGCACCACATGGCAGGTGGCCGGAGCCGGTGACTTCGACGGGGATGGCTATTCGGATGTGGTATGGCGAAACCGCAGCTCGGGTGCCAACACGATCTGGCGATCCGCGAACGCTGAAACCCGATTGCACGTTGCCGCGGTCGCCGACATCGGTTGGCAGATCGGGGCCGTTGGCGATTTCGATGGCGACGGCAACTCGGATCTCTTCTGGCGTCATTCATCGCGTGGGTCCAACGTGATTTGGCCATCGGCAGAAAGCAGCGCGTCGATCGGGCTAGCCACTGTGACCGATGGTTCATGGAGGGTCTACGACTGACCGGGATCCCCACCACTTCAGACTGCGCTGCGCCTTGGAACCATATTGGGCCGCGCCGTGCTCACAGGTTCCGGTAATTCGGCCCCGACCCGCCCTCCGGCGTGACCCAGTCGATGATCTCGTACGGGTCCTTGATGTCGCAGGTCTTGCAGTGGACGCAGTTGGCGGCGTTGATCTGCAGGCGCTTGCCGGTGCCGGCGGGGCCGTCGGGGTCGTCAACGATCTCGTAGACGGCCGCCGGGCAGAAGCGGGTGCAGGGGTTGCCGTACTCCTGCGTGCAGCGGGTGACGCAGATGCTGGGGTCGAGCACGTGCAGGTGGATCGGCTGGTCCTCGTCGTGCTCGGTGGCGGCAAAGTACACGCCCGCCAGGCGGTCGCGCGGGGGGAGTTCACGCTCGCCCCAGTGGCGGTCCGGTGAGTCATAGGCGTCGAGCTTCTCCAGCGACGACCAGTCCGGCGAATTCTTCAAGGTCCAAGGCGAGCGGCCGCCGGTGACGGTTTCCCATGCGGCATTGAGCAGGCCGAACCACAGGCCGCGCTTGAAGCCGGGCTTGATGTTGCGGACCTTGCGCAGCTCGGCCATCGCGTCGGACGCACGCAGCTTCGCATCGAAACCCGTGGGGGCCAGCGCGCCGGCGGCCAGGTGCTCGGCGGCCAGCATGCCGCTGCGGATCGCCTGGTGCGTGCCCTTGACCTTGGGCACGTTGAGCAGGCCGGCGGTGTCGCCGATCAGCAGCGCGCCGGGCATCTCGACCTTGGGCAGGGACTGCCAGCCGCCGGTGACGATGGCGCGTGCGCCGGCGGATTCGATCGTGCCGCCGTCCAGCAGCGGCTTGATCATCGGGTGGTTCTTCCACTGCTGGAAGGCCTCCCACGGCCGGTAGTTCGGGTCCTTGTAGTCCAGGCCGCTGACGAAGCCCAGCGCGATGCGGTTGTCGTCCAGGTGGTACAGGAAGCTGCCGCCGTAGGTCGCGCTGTCGGCCGGCCAGCCGAAGCTGTGGACGACCTTGCCGGGCGATGTCCGCCCCTCCGGCACCTGCCACAGCTCCTTGATGCCGATCGAATAGCCCTGCGGGTCGCTGTCGGCATCGAGTTTGAAGCGCTTCACCAGCCGTTTGGTCAGGTGGCCGCGTGCGCCCTCGGCCAGCACGGTGACCTTGGCGCGGATGTCGATGCCGGCGGTGTAACCGGGCTTGTGCGAACCGTCGCGGGCGACGCCCATGTCGCCGATGCGCACGCCCACCACCGCGCCGGCGTCGTCATGCAACGTTTCGGCGGCGGCGAAGCCGGGGTAGATCTCCACGCCCAGCGCCTCGGCCTGCGGCGCCAGCCATGCGCACATGGCGCCCAGGCTGACGATCACGTTGCCGTCGTTGTGCATGCCGGGCGGCACCGGCAGCTTGCGGCCGCCGTCCTTGCTCAGCAGCCAGAACTCGTCCTCGGTCGCCGGCACGCAGATCGGCGGCGGGTTGTCGCGCCAGTCCGGCAGCAGCGCGTCCAGCGGCCCGGTTTCGATCACCGCGCCGGACAGGATGTGCGCGCCGATGGTCGAGGACTTCTCGATCACGCAGACCGAGATCTCCGGGTTGAGCTGTTTGAGGCGGATGGCGAACGAGAGCCCGGCCGGGCCGGCGCCGACGGTGACGACGTCGTACTCCATGACGTCGCGTTCGGTGTCGGGGGTGGTCTCGCTCATGCTGGCAGCTCCATGTCGCGGCTCGCGGGAAGGGACGGGATTGTCGCAAATCCACCGTGCTAGCGTGGTGCATGGCCCTTGAAACGATCCCGCTGCCGGACGCCCGGGTCGCGCTTGACCCGCGTTGGTTGGGGCCCTGCGAGGCCGAGGCGCTGCTGCATGCGCTGATCGGTCAGGTGCCGTGGGCAGTGCATCGCGTGCGCCTGTTCGGACGCGAGCACGACGCGCCGCGCCTGAGTTGCTGGATCGGAGACGCCGACGCGCACTACCGCTATTCCGGCACCCGTCACGTGCCGCAGCCGTGGCCGGCGGTGCTGCAGCCCGTGCGGGACCGCCTGGCGCGCGAGCTCGGGGTCCCGTTCAACAGCGTGCTGGTCAACCGCTACCGCGATGGACGCGACTGCATGGGCTGGCACCGCGA
Organism: uncultured Lysobacter sp.; assembly: GCA_966210725.1. Lineage (GTDB taxonomy): Bacteria > Pseudomonadota > Gammaproteobacteria > Xanthomonadales > Xanthomonadaceae > Lysobacter_C. The sequence goes on from CBIHLN010000014.1 coordinate 18,622, forward strand.
CGACGAGCGCGACCTGGGGCCATCGCCGGTCATCGCATCGGTCAGCCTGGGGGCCACCCGGCGGTTCGCGCTCAAGCATGTCGAACGCGCCGACACGAAGGCGACACTGGAGCTGGTTTCCGGCAGCCTGCTGGTGATGGGTGAGGGGTCGCAGCGGCACTACCGCCACGCGCTGCCGCGGACGGCGCGACCGGTGGGGGAGCGCGTGAACCTGACGTTCCGGTTTGTCAGGGGGCAGGGGACCGTGGGCTAGGGACCGGCCGTCGTGGGCGGTGCATGCCCAAGCGAACACCGCACTGAAGCACCGCGGCGGCCCTCAACGCCCTCCGGGCCACGCGGCAGGCGTCCGCCAGCTCCGTCCCTGGTCACGAAACTAGTCGTGCGCGGAGGCCTCGTGCTGCTGGCCCGTCGTCAGGATCCAGCCGGTCATGTCGCCGCCCAGCGTGGACAGCGCACGGTCGAACGCGGTCACCACGTCCGCGACGGCTGCAGTCGACGCCGGTTCGACATGCAGGAACGTGCGGGCCGCCACCACGCGCTGGTCCTGCGCGTGCAGCAGTTTGGCGTTGACCTCGATCGTCGCCGCCGGCAATCCCCCCGGCTGCGGGTAGTCGGCTTCGAAACGCCGCAGGTCCAGCACCAGCTTGTAGTCGGCGCCGATGCCGCTGCCCTGCCGCGCAACGGCCGGAATCTTCCCCGAGTCCTCCAGCGCCCGCAGGATCGTGTCCTGGAGCATGTCGCTGGGGCGTTTGGCCCAGTTGGCACCCTTGTAGACCTGCAACTCGCTGGGGCTGGGGCGGACCGCGATGCGCAGGCTGTCGATCATCCGCTCCGCATCCGGGTTGGTCAGCGAGAGCTGCCACCCCACCGAAGGCCATGCGGGATCGGCCTGCACCCGGGGGTCGGGCGAATAGATGGTGATGCGTTCGCGTTCGCCACCGCCCAGCAGGCTGCAGCCGGCCAGGAGCGCGAACAGCGTCGCGGCCGCGAGGGCGCGGGCCGGTGCGCGGAGGGAAGGGCGCAGGGTGCTCATTCGGGTTCGAACTCCTTGGGCGCGTCGCGGCCCAGCAGGTAGCCGGCAGGGTTGTGGTCGAGGCGGTCGCTGATGCGGCGCAGATCGCGTACGAGCCCACGCAGCTCGCCCAGTGTCGGGCCGAGCTGGGCCAGGCCATCGTTGGCGAAGCTGCTGATCGCGGCGCGGTTCTCGTTGAGGATGCCGTTGGCGCTGAGCGCGGTGCGGTCGAGGTTGGCCAGCGTGTTGTCGAGTTTCGACACCAGCGCGGGCAGCTTGTCGACCAGTTCGCGGTCGATGTCCTGCACGGCCTGGTTGGTGGTGGCCAGGGTCGAGTTGAGCTGCTCGCTGGCCTGGCGCGCGTTGACGATGATCGCGCGCAGCTCCTCGCGTTGCTCGGCCACCGTTCCGGTCATCGTCTCGATGTTCTCCAGGGTGTTGGCGACGCGTTCGACGTTCTCCTCGCTCAGCACCTGGTCCAGCCGCGCCACCAGCCGGTTGGCGGTGTCGGCGATGTTCTGCAGCGCGGAGGGCTCGGTGAGGATGACGGGGACCTCGCGATCGTCGACGTCGGCCAACGCCGGGCTGCCGGGGGTGCCGCCGGTGAGCTGGATGATCGGGCTGCCGGTGATGCCGGTCATCGACATCTTGGCGCGCGTGTCGGCCTTGATCGGCGCGTCGGCCTGCACGCGCAGCCGCGCGATCACCTGGCGCGGGTCGTCCGGCGCCAGGCTCAGCGCGTCGACCGTGCCCACCGAGATGCCGTTGTACTGGACCGTGCTGCCCTCCGACAGGCCGGTGACGGGCTCGTTGAAGATCACGTCGTACTCGCGCCAGCTCTTTTCGGACGAGTACTTGGCCGCCCACAGCGCGAACAGCAGCAGGAACAGCGACACGATGATCGTGAAGGCGCCGATCAGCACGTAGTTGGCGCGTGTTTCCATCTCAACCGCCCTGGGCCGAATGGGCCCGTTGTGCCGCGCGCGCGCGCGGTCCGTGGAAGTAGTCCTGTACCCACGGGTGGTCGATCTGTTCGATCTCCTCGCGTGGGGCGCATGCGATCACCTTGCGGTCGGCGATCACGGCGATGCGGTCGCAGATAGCGTAAAGCGTGTCGAGGTCGTGTGTGATCAGGAACACGGTGAGGCCCAGCGCCTCCTGCAACGTGCGGATCAGCCGGTCGAACGCCGCCGCGCCGATCGGGTCCAGCCCTGCGGTGGGCTCGTCCAGGAACAGCAAGGGCGGATCCAGCGCCAGCGCTCGCGCCAGCCCCGCGCGCTTGCGCATGCCACCGGAGAGCTCCGAAGGCAGTTTGTCGAGCGCATCCGCCGACAGGCCCGCCAGCTTCACCTTCAGCAGCGCCAGTTCGTACCGCAGCGAATCGGGCAGGTCGGGGTGGTGCTCCTTCAGCGGCACCTGCACGTTCTCGCCCACGGTCAGTGACGAGAACAGCGCGCCGTCCTGGAAGAGCACGCCGGTGCTGCGCTCGATCTGACGGCGCAGTTCGGGGTCGTCGCTGCGCGCGTCGATGCCGCGGACTTCGATCTCGCCTTCGTTGGGCGTGCGCAGGCCCAGGATCGAACGCATCAGCACCGACTTGCCGGTGCCCGAACCGCCGACCACGCCCAGGATCTCGCCGGGCATCACGTCCAGGTCCAGCCCGTCATGCACGACCTGTTCGCCGAAGCGGTTCACCAGCCCACGGACGCGCACGATGGGCTCGGCGGCCGGGTTCGTGCCGCCCGGGCGGTCGGGGTGCGGAGGTGCGCTCACCAGCCCATCTCCATGAACCAGATCGCCGCGAAGGCGTCGATCACGATCACCAGCGAAATCGCCTGCACCACGCTGGACGTGGTGCGCTCGCCCACCGACTGCGCCGTGCCCTTGACCTGTAGGCCCTCCAGGCAGCCGATCAGCGCGATCACCATCGCGAACACGGGCGCCTTGACCAGGCCTACCAGGAAGTGGCGCAGCTCCATCGTGTCCTGCATGCGGGCCAGGTAGGCCTGCGGGGGGATGTCCAGGCCGTAGGCGCCGACCGTGAGGCCGCCCAGCAGGCCGGCGATCATCGCCACGAAGGTCAGCAGCGGCAGCATCACCAGCAGCGCCAGCACGCGCGGGATCACCAGCAGGTCGACCGGATCCAGGCCGAGCGTGCGGATGGCATCGACTTCCTCGCGGCTGACCATGGCGCCGATCTGCGCCGTGAAGGCGCTGGCCGTGCGGCCGGCCAGCAGGATCGCGGTGAGCAGCACGCCGAACTCGCGCAGGAACGCGATGCTGACCAGTTCGACCACGAAGATCACCGCGCCGAAGTCCTTGAGGATGGTCGAGCCCAGGAACGCGATCACGGCGCCGACCAGGTAGCACAGCAGGGCGACCAGCGGCACGGCGTCGAGGCCGACCTGCTCCATGTGGTGCACGGTGGCGGTGGCGCGGAACCGGCGCGGGTCGCGCACCATGCGCAGCAGCTTGAGCAGCACCTCGCCGAAGAAGGCGACCAGCGCCAGCACCTCCTTCCAGTTGTCCGTGACGGCGAAGCCCAGCCGGGCCAGCGCAGCGGCGACGCCGTACTCGCGCTTGCGCTTGGGGCGGTCGTCGGCGACGTCCTCGATCGCGGCCACCAGTGCGCGGTGGCGCTCATCGAATACGAAGTCTTCGAACGGGATATCGCGGCGGCGCGCGTAGCGGATCAGCTGCAGCACGCCCAGCGAGTCGATCCGGTCGACCCCGCGGACGTCGAGGGACCGCACCGAGTCGGGCAACGCGCCCAGCGCTTCGCTGACCGCCGTGGCGTGCCGCAGCGTCCAGCGCCCGGACAGCCGTGCCTGGTCCGGCGTGTCGCCTTCGTGGCTGGCGGTCGGGGTGTGCGCGTGGGGGGCGGTCATGGGTGCGGGCGAGGATACACAGAGGGGCGTGCGCGGCGTGAGGGCGGTCGCCCGACATTGCGGCGTCCAGATCCGATGACCACCGTCGCATCGCCGTGCCATGCTTCCGCGCATGACGCCCGCCCCCTTGAGCAATGCGACCTACGCCGCGCGCATCCACTTCGTGATCGAGCTTGCCGAACGGCTGCACGCCTACGGGACGACCTCGCAGCGCCTGGAGGCCGCGATCACCTCGGTCGCGCAGAAGCTCAAGCTCGAATGCGAGCCGTGGTCGAACCCGACCGGGATGATCCTGACCTTCAGCGACCCCCAGCGTCCGCCCGGCGAGAGCGACACCACGCGCGTAATCCGGCTGCCGCCCGGCGAGAACGACCTGCACCGGCTGGGTGAGACCGACCGCATCGCCGAGGCGGTGCTGGCCGGCGAGCTCAACCTGGCCGAAGCGCACTCGGCGATGCAGGCGCTCGACCGGCCGCCCACCCGGACCGCCCGTTCGCTGCAGGTGCTGGGCTTCGCACTGGCGGCATCGGGCGTCGCCGGGCTGCTGCGGCTGCCGTGGCTGGACATCGGCGTGGCCGCGGCCAACGGCCTGCTGATCGGCCTGCTCGTGCTGCTGGCGGACTCGCGGCCCCGGCTGAAGGAGGGCGTGGATGCGATCGCCGGCGTGGTCGCGGCGGCGGTTACGGTGCTGGTGGCCAGCTTCGTCGCGCCGCTCAACCAGAACACGGTGATCATTGCCTCGCTGATCGTGCTGCTGCCCGGCCTGGCACTCACCAACGCGATGAGCGAACTGACCAGCCAGCACCTGGTGTCGGGGACCGCGCGCTTCGCCGGCGCGGTGACCACCGTGATGAAGCTGACCGTCGGCACGGTGATCGCCCTGTACGTGGCGTCGCTGCTGGGGCTCGAGCCCGCAGTGCGTGCATTGCGGCCGCAGCCGGCGTGGGTGGAGTGGTCGGCCCTGCTCGTGGCGGCGTTCGCGTTCGCGGTGCTGTTCCGGGGCGACCTGCGCGATTACCCCAAGGTGATGGCCGCTGCCGCCGGCGGGTACCTGATTTCGCGGTATTCGGGGCTGGCCTTCGGCAGCCCGGCCGGCGTCTTCCTCGCCGCGCTGGCGATGACCGTGGCGGGCAATGCCTACGCCCGCTGGTGGAAACGCCCGGGGGCGATCATCCGTGTCCCGGGCATCATCATGCTGGTGCCCGGCAGCACCAGCCTGCGCGGTCTGCTGACATTGATCCAGCAGCAGGACGTGAATGCCGGGCAGGAGGCCATGCTGGCGGTGGTCAATATCCTGCTGGCGCTGGTGGCGGGGTTGCTGTTCGGTAATCTGCTGCTGCCGGCACGACGGAATCTCTGACCGCTGCCGATACGCCTGGTGGCCGCAGCCAGGCGGCCGCGAAAAAAAAAGCCGGCGCAAGGCCGGCGTTTTCTCAGAAGCGGCGGCGATTTATTTGATCGCGAACTCGTCCACCGTGCGCCCGGCGCTCGTGTAGGCCGCCAGCCAGCGCGGCTGCTTGCCGCGGCCGGTCCACGTTTCCGACGGATTGGCCGGGTTGCGGTACTTCGGCGCCACCTTGCCCAGCGGCTTGCGGGCCTTCTTCGCCTTGCCGGCGGTGGCCGGCGCGCGGGTTGCGGCAGCGCCGCCCCCGAACAGTTCCGCCAGGGTGTAGCCCTCGGCCTTGGCCTGCGCGGCGAGCTTCTTCTTAACGGCCGCGGCCGGCTTGCGCTTGGCCAGCGTGGTCTTGCGCTTCTTGGCCTTGCTGATGAGGGACTCGAGTTCCTTGGCCGACAGCGAATTGACGTCGATCGACATGAATATCTCCGGGTAGGGGGTGCGGGAGGAAAAACCGTCCCTGGTGCCGGGCGCCATCATACGGGGCCGCCACGCCCGCCGTAAATGCACGGGGCGCGACCGGGAGTTTCGGATCGATGCGGCGTCACATAATGTGCGCGATACCGGCGCACTAAACCCGGTAGCGGTGCTTTCACACCGTCGCAGACATCCCCATGCGGTCGAACAGGGCGGCGCGATCGAGGTTTTCGGACTCCGATGCATCGCGACGGCGGTATTCGAATGTGCCCGCCTCCAGCCCGCGTCCGGACACCACCACCCGGTGAGGAACGCCGATCAGCTCGATATCGGCAAACATCGCCCCCGGCCGCAGACCGCGGTCGTCCAGGGCGGTTTCGACGCCGGCGGCATTGAGGTCGCGGTACAGCGCCTCGGCGGCCGCGGTGACGGCGGGATCGTTCTTTGGATTGATCACGCACACCACGGCCTGCCAGGGCGCCATCGCCACCGGCCAGCGGATGCCGGCGTCGTCGTGGTTCTGCTCGATGGCCGCCGCGACGATGCGCGAGACGCCGATGCCGTAGCAGCCCATGGCCGGCACCGCGGCCTTGCCGGTCTCGTCCAGCACGGTGCACTTCATGGCTTCGGCGTACTTGCGGCCCAGTTGGAACACATGTCCCACCTCGATGCCACGCGCGATGCCCAGCGTGCCGCGCCCGTCAGGCGAGGCATCGCCGGCCACGACGTTGCGGATGTCGGCGACGGCATCGGGTTCGGGCAGGTCGCGGCCCCAGTTCACGCCGGCCAGGTGCTGGCCGGGCACGTTGGCGCCGACCACGAAGTCGGCCATGGCGGCCACGCTGCGGTCGGCCACCACGCGGATGGGCCGCTTCGGATTCACGGGGCCGAGGAAGCCGGGCTGGCTGCCCAGATGCGTGGCGATTTCCGCCTCCGTCGCCAACCGGTACTCGGCCAGCCCCGCCACCTTCGACAGCTTGATCTCGTTGACGGCGTGGTCGCCGCGCACCAGCGCCAGCACGAACTGCGGCGCGCCGGCCTCGTCCTGGCCCATCACGGCGATCGACTTCACGGTGCGCGCCAGCGCGATGTCCATCAGCGCCGCGACGTCCTCGCAGGTCTTCTGCGTGGGCGTGTCGACGGTGCGCATCGGCTCGGTGGCGGCGGGACGATCGCCCGGCGCCAGCGCCTCGGCCAGTTCGACGTTGGCGGCATAGTCGGACCCGTCGCTGAAGGCGATCGCGTCCTCACCCGAGTCGGCCAGCACGTGGAACTCGTGCGAGGCCGAGCCGCCGATCGCGCCGGTGTCGGCGAACACCGCGCGGAAGCCCAGCCCCAGCCGGGTGAAGATGCGGCCGTAGGCGTCGTACATCACCCGGTACTGCCGGTCGAGGTCCCCGTCATCCAGGTGGAAGGAGTAGGCGTCCTTCATCAGGAACTCGCGCGCGCGCATCACGCCGAAGCGCGGGCGGATCTCGTCGCGGAACTTGGTCTGGATCTGGTACCAGGTGACCGGCAGCTGCTTGTAGCTGGACAGCTCGTTGCGCGCGAAGTCGGTGATGACTTCCTCGTGCGTCGGGCCGAAGCAGTACCAGGCCTCCTTGCGATCCTGGATCTTGAGCAACTGGCCGCCGAACTTTTCCCAGCGGCCGGTCTCCTCCCACAACTCGCGCGGCTGCACGGCCGGCATCAGCAGTTCGATCGCCCCCGCGGCGTCCATTTCCTCGCGCACCACGCGCTCGACCTTGCGCAGTACGCGCAGGCCCAGCGGGCTCCACGTGTACAGGCCGGCGGCGAGCTTGCGGATCATGCCCGCCTTGAGCATCAGCTTGTGGCTGATGACCTCGGCGTCGGCGGGGGTTTCCTTGCTGGTGTGGAGGTGGAACTGCGACAGGCGCATCGGCGGCGTCCGGGCGGGTGGGCCGCGCATTCTGCCATGCCAATGTCGCCCCGCCGGAGCGGGACATTGCTTCGACAGCCGCTCAGACCGCCGGCGACGCCACTTCGGTGTTAGAGCAATTGGCGCTGATCGAGGCTTCCGCCACCCTCATCTGGGCAGCCTTCTGCGCGTCGTTCAGTGCACCGTCGGCCTTGCCGTCGCCATCGGCATCGATACCGACCGGGTCACCGGACTGCAACTGCGCCAGCATGGTGCGGGCTTCGGTGCAGCGGCTGTTTTCCACTGGCGCGCTGGCCTCGGCCTGCGCCGTGGCGGGCGTGCCCGGCCGGTGGCGGATTTCCCGGCTTTCGTAATTGTTCCCGGCCGGCGGGGCATCGGAATAGTGGGTCACGCCTTGGGCGTCCTTCCACTTGTAGACCTCACCGGCCAGGGCGGGGGCGGCGACCAAGGCCACCAGCAGGCCGGCCCCCAGCAGTGGGGTGGCGCGGACAGCGGAAAGGCGGGCGGGACGGGCCATGCTCAGCTCCAGGCGGGGTCGCGGGCAGTACAGGGACGCCGATTGCAGCACCGCGGGGGGCCGCAGGCAAGCGCTACACTTGAAAACATGGACCCATCGCACACGCCACGGCCCCGCGGCCGCGGCATCTACCTGCTGCCCAACCTGTTCACCACCGGCGGCCTGTTCGCCGGTTTCTACGCGATCATCGCCGCCACGCAGGGGCGTTTCGACGAGGCCTGCATCGCGATATTCGTGGCCGCGATCCTCGATGGCGTGGACGGGCGGGTGGCACGACTGACCCATACCCAGAGCGAATTCGGCGTGCAGTACGACTCGCTCGCCGACCTGATCAGCTTCGGCCTGGCGCCGGCGCTGGTGATGTACCACTGGGCGCTGTCGTTCACTGCGGCCGACGGACCCACGGCGGGCAAGGTGGGCTGGGTGGCGGCCTTCCTGTACGCGGCGTGCGCGGCGCTGCGGCTGGCGCGGTTCAACTCGCAGGTGGCACAGGTCGACAAGCGCTGGTTCGTCGGGCTGGCGAGCCCGGCCGCGGCGGCGCTGGTCGCCAGCTTCGTGTGGCTGTGCCACGCGCTGGGCTACCTGGGCGAAGACCTGCGCTACGTGGCGCTCGGCGTCACGGTCACGGCCGCGCTGCTGATGGTCAGCCGCGTGCGCTACTCCAGTTTCAAGGGCGGGGCGCGGCACGACCGGGTGCCGTTCCTGGCCATCCTGGCCGCGCTGGTGGTGCTGGTGGCGGTGGCCATCGACCCGCCGGCGGTGCTGCTGCTGGCCAGCGCCACCTACGCGGCCAGCGGTCCGCTGGCCTGGCTGGTCCGCAAGGCGCGGCGCGAGCCTGCGGAGCCGATCACATGAGCCTGCCGTGGACCGCCGAGCAGTGCGAGTGGCTGCGCGCGATGGGGCACGCCGTGTTCGCGGCGGGCGCGCCCGCGCTGCAGCCGTCGGACGAAGTGAGCGACGCGCCTCCGGTGAAGCGCGCGAGCCGCATGGACATGGCGGTCAGCGCGACGCCGCCCGTCGCGGTGCCAGCCGGGCGTGCCGTCGAGCGACCGCGGCGCCCGCCGCCGCTCAAAGAGGCGGGGGAGGCGGGGGTCGCCCCGTCGCCGTCCGCCATGCCCCCGGCGGCCGGCCTGCGCAGCCTGCACCGCGCGCTGCTGCGCGCCGCCGGGCAGCGCACCGCCCGCGCGGCCGAAGCCGTCCTGCAGGAACTGGGCGTGGATACCGCTGCGGTGCAGGGCGATGCGGCGGCCAAGCGCGCGCTGTGGGTGCGGTTGCGGGCACGCCGCCGGCAGGGCCGGCAATGAGCGCCCTTGCCAGCGACACGGTGCTCACCGCGCCGCTGTTGCGGCCGATGCGTGAATCCGACCTCGACGCGGTGCATGCGATCGAGATCCGTGCCTATCCGTTCCCGTGGACGCTGGGCATCTTCCGCGACTGCCTGCGGGCCGATTACCCGGCGTGGGTCCTGCACGAGGACGGCCGCGTCCTGGGCTACTTCCTGATGAGCATCGCCGCGGGCGAGGCGCACGTGCTCAATGTTTGCGTCGCGCCGGAAGCGCAGGGGCGCGGACTGGGCCGCAAGCTGGTGCGCGCATTCCTGCACCTGGCGCGCGGGCGCGCCGTGCAGCGGGTATTCCTGGAGGTGCGACCGTCCAACCGCGGCGCCATCGGGCTGTACCACGAGGAGGGCTTCAACGAGATCGGGCGCCGGCCGCGCTACTACCCTGCGCGCGATGGCCGCGAGGACGCGATCGTGATGGCGATCGAGCTGGTTTGACGTGACCGGACGCGGGATCGCACGGACCGCGCGACCCCGGTCTCAGGCCTGCAGCGTCAGCCCAGCTTGCTCCGCTGCGCCGCCAACGCCTCGAGTTGCGTCGTCCAGTCGGCCAGGCGCTTGCGCTCCTGTTCCACGACCGCCGGTGGGGCGTTGCTGACGAAGGTATCGCTGGCCAGCTTGCCGCGGCACTTGCCGATCTCGGACTCGACCTTCTTCAGCTCCTTGTCCAGGCGCGTGCGCTCGGCGTCGAGGTCGACCAGGCCCTCCAGCGGCACCAGCAGGCGCAGGTCGCCGACCACCGCGGCCGCCGATGCCGGCGCGGTGCCGGCGTCGTCCAGCCACTCGATGCGTTCGAGTCGGTTGAGGAAGCGAAGCGAACCGGCGAAGCGGTCCATACGCGCGCGGTCGGCCGCGTCGCCGCCGGCCAGCAGCAGCGTGACCTGGCGCACCGGCGGCACGTTGAGCTCGCTGCGAATGCGGCGCAGCGCGGTGACCATGGCCTTCAGCCACTCCACGTCGTCACTTGCCGAGCCGAAGCCGGACACGTCGATGTCGCCGGCCTCCGGGTAAGCCCGCAGCATGATGGTGTCGCCGTCGATGCCCAGGCGCGGTGCCACCTGCTGCCACAACTCCTCGGTCACGAACGGCACCAGCGGATGCAGCAGGGCGAGCAGGCGCTCCAGCACGTACAGCAGGGTGTGGCGGGTGCTGGCCGCGGCGTCGGCGTCATCGCCATTGAGCGCGGGCTTGGCCAGCTCGACGAACCAGTCGCAGAAGTCGTTCCACGCAAACTCGTACATCGCCTGGCTGAGCAGGTCGAAGCGGTAGTCGGCGAAGTGCTTCGCGGCCTCGGCGGCGGTGGCGTCCAGGCGCGCGAGGATCCAGCGCTCGGCGTCGGTGCGCGGCTGAGGCACGCCTTGGAACACGGCGCCCTCGGTGTTCATCAGCACGAAGCGCGTGGCATTCCACAGCTTGTTGCAGAAGTTCTTGTAGCCCTCCGCACGCCCGAGGTCGAAGCGGATGTCGCGCCCGTGGCCGGCCAGCGCGGCGATGGTGAAACGCAGCGCGTCGGCACCGAACGCCGGGATGCCGTCCGGGAACTCCTTGCGCGTGGCCTTGGCGATCTTCTCGGCCATCTTCGGCTGCATCAGGCCGGTGGTGCGCTTGGCCACGAGGTCGTCCAGGCTGATGCCGTCGATCAGGTCCAGCGGGTCCAGGATGTTGCCCTTGGACTTGGACATCTTCTGGCCGTGCGCGTCGCGCACCAGGCCGGTGATGTAGACGTCCTTGAACGGCACGCGCCCGGTGAAGTGGTCGGTCGCCATGATCATGCGCGCGACCCAGAAGAAGATGATGTCGAAACCGGTGACCAGCACCGAGGACGGCACGAAGCGGTCGAAGCCGCGCTCGGCCATCAACGCGTCGTTGGGCCAGCCTTGGGTGGAGAACGGCCACAGCGCCGAGGAGAACCACGTCTCCAGGACGTCGCTGTCCTGCGTCAGCGTGACGTCGCTGCCCAACGAATGCTTCGTGCGGACTTCGGCCTCGTCGCGGCCGACATAGATGCGCCCGGCCTCGTCGTACCACGCCGGGATGCGGTGGCCCCACCAGAGCTGGCGGCTGATGCACCAGTCCTGGATGTTCTCCATCCAGTGGCGGTAGGTGTTGACCCAGTTGCCGGGCACCAGGCGGACATCCCCGTCCTCGACCAGTTGCAGGCCGCGCGCGCCCAGCCCGTCCATCTTCACGAACCACTGGTCGGTCAGGTACGGCTCGATCACCTGGCCCGTGCGGTCACCGCGCGGGACCTGCAGCTTGTGCGGCTTCGTCTCGACCAGCAGCCCCGCGTCCTCGAGGTCGGCGACTACGGCGTCGCGAGCAGCGAAACGATCAAGGCCACGATACTTCTCGGGAATTCCATGAAGTGAGTCAGCATCGCGCACGCCGGCCTCAAGTGCCTCCATCGGGTTGCCAGCGACAGTCCCGAAATTGCTTTCGCCGTCAGCTCCGATCACCTTCGCTTCCGGGGTGAAGATGTTGATCAGCGGCAGGCCGTGGCGCTGGCCGACCTGGTAGTCGTTGAAATCGTGCGCCGGCGTGACCTTGACCACGCCGGTACCGAACGCGCGGTCCACGTAGTCGTCGGTGATGACGGGGATGCGCCGGCCCGTGAGCGGCAGCTCGACCGCCTTGCCATGCAGCGCGAGGTAGCGCGGATCGTCCGGGTGCACCATCGCGGCGGTGTCGCCGAGCATCGTCTCCGGGCGCGTGGTGGCGACCACGACATAGTCGCGGACTTCGCGCAGCACTTCGTTGCCGTCGGCGTCGTGCTCGACATGCTCGTAGGCCACGCCATCGGCGAGCGGGTACCGGATCGACCACAGCGAACCGTCCTCCTCCTCGTTGACCACTTCCAGGTCAGAGATGGCGGTCTTCAGCACCGGGTCCCAGTTGACCAGCCGCTGGCCGCGGTAGATCAGGCCGTCCTCATGCATGCGAACGAAGGCCTCGACCACCGCCTCGGCGGCCATCGGGTCCATGGTGAACACGCTGCGCGACCAGTCGCCGGACGTGCCGAGCCGGCGCATCTGGCGCTCGATGGTGTCACCCGACTGCTGCTTCCACTCCCAGACCTTGGCGATGAAGCCCTCGCGGCCCAGCGAGTCGCGGGTCTCGCCCTTGCCTTCCAGCGCCAGGTTGCGCGAGACCACCATTTCGGTGGCGATGCCGGCGTGGTCGGTGCCCATCTGCCACAGCGTGTCGAAGCCGCGCATGCGGTGGTAGCGCACCAGCGCGTCCTGCAGCGTGTGCTGGAACGCGTGGCCCATGTGCAGGGTGCCGGTGACGTTCGGCGGCGGCAGCAGGATGGAGTACGGCTCGCCCTCGCCACGCGGCTTGAACGCGCCGCTGGCCTCCCACTGCTGGTACAGGCGCGCTTCGAACTGGGTCGGGTCGTAGCTGGGGGACAGCGAAGTCGTCATCTCGATTGCTCTGGCTCGTCATCCCCGCGAAGGCGGGGATCCAGTGTCGTGGAATCATGCGTCGCCCGGATTGCGACGGGCGGAAACCGCAGCCCGGTTATGCGCAGTGCCTCCAGGGCCCGCGTCCCGGGTGCGCTGTGCTGACCCGGGCTACATGTCGTGCTTCTTAACGTCCAGGCCGCGTGCCTGGTACTGCTTCCAGCGCTCGCGCAACGGGCCGCGGGCGGATTCGTCGGCCGGCACCACTTCCAGCACCCGCTCGAACGCACCGTCCACCGGTTCGTCGCGCAGGTTGATCACCAGCGGGCGCATCGGCGCGTCGTGTTCGGGAGCGGCGATCAGCACCGCGGCCTCCTCTTCGTCCGCATCCTCGCCGGCGATCTGGTGCGGGATGAAGGCATCCGGATCGAACGACCACAGCAGGTCGTCGAGCTGCTCGGCCTGCGCCACGTCGCGCGCCAGCAGCAGCACCGGCTGGCCGGCGTCGCAGGCCTTGCGCGCCAGCTCGCACACCAGCAGCAACGGCTGCTGCGCGAAGCGCGGTTTGGCGATCAGGTAGAAGTCGGCGCGCATGGCGGCTGTCGGTAGCGGGGGGAATCAGGGAACGGGGATGCGACCGTGGGTCAGGACGCGGGGGAACCGCCTCGCGCGCTCCCGCGTCCCTTATCCCGCGCCTGCACTTACGTGCCGGCCCGGTCGATCAGCCACTGGCTGAGCAGGCCGACCGGACGGCCGGTGGCCATGCCGCGCTTGCCTTCCTCCGATGCGGAGCCGGCGATGTCCAGGTGCGCCCAGCGCTGGCCTTCGGTGAAGCGCGACAGGAAGCAGCCGGCGGTGATGGCACCGGCCCAGCGGCCGCCGATGTTGTAGACGTCGGCGTAGCTGGAATCGAGCATCGGCTGGTATTCGTCCCACAGCGGCAGGCGCCAGGCGCGGTCGAACACGTGCTCGCCGGCCTGTGTCAGTTCGGTGGCCAGGTCGTCGTGCTTGGTCATCAGGCCCGAGGCGTACTTGCCCAGGGCGACCATGCAGGCACCGGTCAGCGTGGCCACGTCCACCAGCGCCTCCGGCTTGAACTTCTGGGCCCAGGTCAGCGCGTCGCACAGGATCAGGCGGCCCTCGGCGTCGGTGTTGCCGACCTCGATGGTGATGCCGGCCATGCTGGTCAGCACGTCGGAGGGACGGTAGGCGTCGGCGTCGGGCATGTTCTCCACCGCCGGCACCACGACCACCAGGTTGACCGGCAGCTTCATGCCGACCGCGGACACGAAGGTGCCCATCACGGTGGCGGCGCCGCACATGTCGAACTTCATTTCCTCGATGCCGCCCTGGACCTTCAGGTTGATGCCGCCGGTGTCGAAGGTGATGCCCTTGCCGACCAGCACATAGGGCTTGGCGTCGCCCGCGCCGGTGTACTTCATGGCGATCAGCCTGGGGGCGTTGGCCGAGCCGCGGCCCACGGCCAGCAGCGCGCCCATGCCCAGCTTCTCCATCTCGGCCACGTCCAGCACTTCGCACGAGGTGGTGTCGAAGCGGCCGCAGAACTCCTGCGCCTGCGCAGCCAGGTACGACGGGTTGCAGACGTTGGGCGGCAGGTGGCCGAGCTCGCGCGCGAACTGCACGCCGGCGGCGATCGCCTGGCCCTGCGCGAGCGCCTCGGCGTCCTCGCCCTGCAGGGTCAGCGTGCGCAGGCCCGGCTCGTCCTTCTTGCGCGATTTCTCGCCCAGGGTAGCGGTGTAGCGGTAGCAGGCGTGGTCGGCGGCGATGGCGGCCTGGCGGATCGCCCAGGCGGCGTCGCGGCCGTCCACGGCGACGGCGGGCAGGGTCAGCAGCGCATGCGCCACCGGGCCGGCCTTCAGCGCGCGGGCGGCATCGCCCACGGCCTTGAGGTACTGCGGCACGCCGAACTTGGCCTGCTCGCCCAGGCCGACCACCAGGACGCGCGGCGCCGTGACGCCGGGCACGTCGTGCAGCAGCGCGGTCTTGCCGGACTTGCCGCTGGCATCGCCGCGGCTGACGAGCGTCCCCAGGCGGCCGCCGCTGGCGGCGTCGATGGCCTTGGCGGCGTCGGTGAGACCACCGTCGGCGAACAGACCCACGACCACGCAGTCGCAGTCGAAGCCGGTGGGGGCGGAGGCGTTGAGCTTGAATTCGAGGGCCATGAAGCGGTTTCCGGGAAGCGAAGACAGGAGGGGCGGGCCGTAGCGCCGCCGGGGCGGACGCGGCGGCAGCGGCGCATGGGTGACCATGGGGCCGCGCGGCTCGGGCGTCCGGCGAACGTGCAAGTCTAAAGCAAGGCCCCATTGGACGCCCGGTGACGCCCGTGGGCGGCGAGCGCCGGTCCGCGCCGCGACGGGTGCGGGCCGCCGGGGCGGCGACTCCCGCAGGTCAGAGGCCGCTCATGCACATTCAGTACACTGCGCCGTCCCGTACGTTGCGCTGCGCTCCAGGCCGCGCTCCGGCGCCGCTCCAGCCCCTGCCTGCCTCCCCCGATGCCCAAGCTCGATCGCTACCTGCTGAGCGAATTCGCCCAGTCCACGTTCGCCACGATCGTGGTGCTGCTGATCGTGTGCGTGGGCGGCGCCTTCACCGATGTGCTCGGTGATATCGCCCGCGGCCGGGTGCCCGCCGGGATGATGCTGGCCCAGTTGGGCCTGGTGCTGCTCAACTGGCTGCCGCTGATCCTGCCGCTGGGCCTGATGCTGGGCCTGATGCTGGCGATGGGCCGCCTGTACCGGGACTCGGAAATGCCGGTGATCGCCTCGATCGGGGTCGGCCCGCGCCGTCTGCTGCGCCCCCTCATGCTGCTGGCCGTGCCGATGGCGCTGGTGATCGCGGCGTGCTCGCTATGGCTCGGGCCGATGGCCGAGCGCACCTCGCGCGAGATGATTGCCGAGGCCAACCGCAACCTGATCGTGGCCGGGCTGCAGCCGGGCAGCTTCACCGAGATTCCCGGCGGCGGCGGGGTGATCTTCATCGGCACCATGTCCAACGACGGCAGCCGGTTCCAGCGCGTGTTCGTCTACCGCCAGGACGGCGACCGCATGGATGTCACCACGTCCAACGACGGCGAGATCACCCTGGGCGAGGACGGCCAGCGTTACCTGGTGCTCAACAACGGGTTCCAGGTCGAGGGGCCGCTCGATTCCAAGGCGCTGGACTGGCGCCTGATGCGCTACGCCAGCAACGAGATCCTGATGCCGGTGGGCGAGGGCAACGTGGACCCGACCCACCCGGAGATCCTGTCCACGCCCGCGCTGCTCGGCGACGACCGCCCGCAGGCGCAGGCCCAGCTGCATCGCCGGATCGCGCCACCCCTGCTGGCGCTGGCGTTCGCATTGATGGCGATCCCGCTGGCGCGCAGCACGCCCCGGCAGGCGCGATACGGGCCGATGGTGATGGGCTTTCTGACCTACCTGATCGGCATGAACCTGATGCTGATGGGCACCGGCTGGCTGGAAGAGGGCCGCCTGCCGCCGGCGGCGGGCCTGTGGTGGCTGGTGCTGCCGCTGCTGGTCGCGGGCATCTGGCTATATGCCGGTGACGGCCGCATGGGGCGCGTGCGCAAGGTGCTTGCATGATGCCGTTCCCCAAAATCCACGACCTGTACGTCGGCCGCGCGGTGCTGGGCACGCTGCTGCTGGTCTGGGGCGTGCTGCTGGGCCTGGACGCGATGCTGGCGCTGGTGTCGGAGCTGGGCGATGTCGGCGAGGGCCGCTACGGCGTGGTCGATGCGATGACCTACGTCGCCTACACGGTCCCGCGCCGCGCGCATTACCTGTTCCCGTACGCGGCGGTGATCAGTTCGCTGATGGCGCTGGGCCAGCTGGCGGCGACCTCGGAACTCACGGCATTGCGTGCCGTCGGCCTGTCGCGTCGCCGCCTGGGCGTGGCGGTGGTGGGTGCGATCGCCGTGGTGACCGCGCTGATGGTGGTCAACGGCGAGACGCTCGGGCCCTGGGGCCAGCGCCAGGCCGACGCGCTCAAGGCGTCGTCGCGGTCCAACGACATGATCGTGGCGCGCTATTCCGGTGTCTGGGCGCGCGAGGGCAACACCATCCTCAACGCCCAGGGCGGCGAGGAACGCGACGACGGCGAGGACCGCTGGCTGGAGCTGCAGAACGTGCGGCTGTACGAGTTCGCGCCCGACGGCCGGCTGGAGTCGCTGGCGCTGGCCCGCATTGCCGAGCACCGCCCCGGCGGCTGGCGGCTGCGCAACGTCACGCGCACCTATTTCGATGCGCGCTCGGTCAGCCAGACCGAAGTGCAGGAGGAGCGCTGGGATTCGCAGCTCGATGCCACCGCGCTGAGTGCCGACATCGACCGGCCGCGGTACCTCTCGGCATCGCAACTGCGCGCCGCCGCGGCCTACCGCGAGCGCAACCAGCTCGATGCCAGCGAGTTCCAGGAGCACTACTGGGGCCGCTGGTTCTACCCGGTCAACGTGCTGGCGTTGTGCCTGGCGGCGATCCCGTTCGCGTTCGGCACGCTGCGCAGCGGCGGCATGGGCCGGCGCCTGTTCGTCGGCATCGTCTTCTCGCTGGGCTTCTGGCTGCTGCAGACGCAGTTCGTGCAGCTCGCCAGCGTCTACAAGTTCGACTACCGCGTGGCTTATGCACTGCCGACGGCCATCATGCTGGCGGTGTCGGCGTTCCTGTTCCGGCGGCGCTCGGGCTGAGCCGCGCCCGGGGCATGCCGCGGCGCGAGACGCGCCGCCCGTGCGCCGCTGACCGGGGCTTGCCGCGTCGTGGTGGACCGCAAGGGCCCGGATGCGCGCAATGCGCTTCGGGGCTCGGGAATCAGGGCTCGGGGTTCAGGAGCGGGCGGGCTTGTGCATCCTGGTCATCCGGGTGCCGCTGGCGCGGTCGTGCCAGGTCAGCCGATCCCGATCGACCCACGCCCACCAGAACCCCAGTCCGGCCAGCAGCAGCGACACCGTGCCGACCGCATAGCGGACGACCAGCGCGCCCCACGGTGCGGCGCCGCCATCGCGGGCCTCCACCTTCAGCCGCCACGGCCGCATGCCGAGCGTCTGCCCGCCACGACGCCAACTCACGATGGCATAGGCCCCGGTCACGCCCCACAGGGCGACGAGTTCCAGCCACCCGCCCAGCGTGTCAGAGCGCACCGGCTCGCCGCCGTGCAGCTGCAGGCTGACGGCGCCCACCACGAACCACAGCGCCAGCGTCGGGAACAGGTCGTACAGCAGCGCCAGCAGGCGCCAGCCGACGTGCGATGAAGGGCGGGGCGCGGGTGCGCGCAACGGGTCTTCGGAAGCCATCGCGACAGGATAGTCGCTAAGCTCACGACCATGACCGAGCGCCCCCGCACGCCCGCGCAACGCCGGCAACTGGCGATGGCGTTGCCGCCGCTGCCGGCGGCCGATGGCGACGACATCGGCCGCTTCCTCGATGCGATCTGGGCCGAGCACGGACTGGCGCGCCCCACCCTCGACAGTTACCGGCGGGACCTCGAGGGCACCGCGCGCTGGCTGGGGCCGCGCGGCGGTGGGCTGGCCCTGGCCGATCGCGCGGCCCTGTTCGACTACCTGGCGTGGCGTGCGCAGCAGCAGTATTCGCCGCGCAGCAACGCACGCCTGCTGTCGGCGCTGCGCGCGTTCTTCGGCTGGGCCGTGCGGGCCGGCCGGCGTGCCGACGACCCGACCGCGCTGCTGCAGCCGCCCAGACTGCCGCGTTCGCTGCCCAAGGCCCTGGCCGAAAGCGAAATCGAGGCGCTGCTTGCCGCGCCTGACGACGCGACCCCCGAAGGCCTGCGCGACCGCGCCATGCTCGAGCTGATGTACGCCTGCGGCCTGCGCGTCAGCGAACTGGTCGGGCTGCCCGCCACCGGCGTCAACCTGCGCCAGGGCGTGCTGCGCGTGGTCGGCAAGGGCGGGCGCGAACGCCTGGTGCCGCTGGGCGAGGAGGCACGGCACTGGTTGGAGCGTTACCTCGCGCAGTCGCGCCCCGCGCTGGCGGGCAAGCGCACCCTTGCGCCGCTGTTCCTGACGCCCGCAGGCGAGGCGCCGACGCGGCAACAGTTCTGGCACGTGGTGAAGCGCCAGGCCGAGGCGGCCGGTATCGACCCGCGGCGTATCAGCCCGCACGGCCTGCGCCACAGTTTCGCCACCCACCTGCTCAACCACGGCGCCGACCTTCGCGCGCTGCAGATGCTGCTGGGGCACAGCTCGCTGTCGACCACCCAGATCTACACGCTGGTGGCGCGCGAGCAGCTCAAGAAGCTTCATGCGCTGCACCATCCGCGGGGGTGATTCCTGATCCTCTGTAGGAGCGGCTTGAGCGGCTTGAGCCGCGATCCGGTTCGCCACGTGATCCGGTCTTTCCTGCCATGACTGCGCGGACAGGGCATTCGCGGCTGAAGCCGCTCCTACGGGTCCGGGCACCGCTCGGCTGACCCACACTCACCCGCCGTTCCCGCTGCGCCCGCTGGCGCATGCCACAATCGCCAGCCGATCCCCCGTCGCGGCCCCGCCGCAGTCCAGGATGTCCCGATGAAGCGTGTGCTCCTTGTTGCGTTCAGCGCGATCAGCCTCTCGGCCTGCGCCCAGGCCCCGGACGCGCAGGCCCCGGCCGCCGCGCAGGATGGCGCCCCGGCGGCCGCGGCCGTCGCGTCGCCCAACGAACCGACGCCCGCCGCCGGCACCCCCGAGGCGCGCGCGCTCGAGGCGATCCGCGGCCTCAACCCGAGCATCGCGGTGGAGCGCATCGCCGAAGCGCCCATGCCGGGCTTTCGCGAAGCCATCGTCGGCGGGCAGGTGGTGTACGTCAGCGACGACGGGCGTTACCTGTTCCTGCCCGGCAGCGGCGGCGCGCTGTTTGATGCGCAGGCCAAGCGCAACCTGACCGAGTCCGCCCTGGCCGGCATGCGCCGCGAGCTGCTGGCGCAGATCCCGCAGAGCGAGCGCATCGTGTTCGCGCCGCCCAACCCGGTGCACACCGTCACCGTGTTCACCGACGTGGAATGCGGCTACTGCCGCAAGCTGCACAGCGAGATCGCCGAGTACAACCGGCAGGGCATCGCGATCGAGTACCTCGCCTTCCCGCGCATGGGCCTGGGCAGCGAGGACTACACCAAGATGGTCTCGGTCTGGTGCGCCGACGACCGCCGCCAAGCGCTGACCGACGCCAAGAACGAGAAGCGCATCCCGGCGCGCGACTGCACCACCTCGGTCAACCAGCAGTACGACATCGGCCGCCGCGTCGGCCTGACCGGCACGCCGATGATCCTGGCCGAAGACGGCACGCAGATGGGCGGCTACGTGCCGCCGGCCGCGCTGCGCGAGGCGCTGGACAAGCGCAAGGCCGAGCAGGCGCCGGTCGCGGCCACCGCCACGCCGGCCGGCTGATCCCGGCCCACGGACGTCGGAGCCCCGGTTGCGGGCTCCGGCCCGCGGCACCGTCGAATCGGCCGAGTCCCCGGCCCGCGGCCCCGCTACAATAGCCGGCCCGTCGACACCCGGTTCCCCGGACATGATCGTCCTCGAGGGCGCTTCCGCCCTGTCCGCGTTCCGCCGCGAACGCCTCCAGTCCCGCCTCGCCGCCCTCCATCCCGACCTGCGACTGCTCGATGCATGGCCCGTGTACTGGGTCGAGCCCGAGCCGGGCGCCACGCCCGACACCGCGGCGCTGCAGCGCATCCTGCAGGCCGGTGGGGCGCATGCCGCTCGCGTCGACGGCGCGGTCTCGCGCTTCGTGACGCCGCGCCTGGGCACGCTGTCGCCCTGGGCCAGCAAGGCCACTGAACTGCTGCACGGGGCGCGCCTGCCGGTGAAGCGGGTCGAGCGCGGCCTGCGCTACGACCTGGCGGGCTGGCCGTCCGATGCCGCCGTGCAGGCGGCGGTGGGCAAGGTGCTGCACGATGCGATGACGCAGTCGTTGCTGGACACCGCCGACGCCGGCGCGGCGCTGTTCGCCACCCCGGCGCGCGGGGAGCTGGAGCGCATCGCGCTGGCCGACCTGGACGCCGCCAACGCGCGCCTGGGTTTGGCGCTGGCCGAGGACGAGATCGCCTACCTGCGCGAGCGCTATGCCGCGCTGGACCGGCAGCCATCGGACGTCGAGCTGATGATGTTCGCGCAGGCCAACTCCGAGCACTGCCGCCACAAGATCTTCAACGCCTCCTGGACCATTGACGGGCGCGAGCAATCGCAGTCGCTGTTCCGGATGATCAAGCACACCCACCAGCGCACGCCCGAGCACACGCTGTCGGCCTACAGCGACAACGCGGCGGTGGTGGCGGGCTACCCGGGGCGCCGGTTCCGGCCCGACCCGGACACCGGCGCCTACCGCGCCGAGGCGGAAGTGGATTCCGCGTTCTGCATCAAGGTCGAGACCCACAACCACCCGACCGCGATCGCGCCGTTCCCCGGTGCGTCCACCGGCGCGGGCGGCGAGATCCGCGACGAGGGCGCGACCGGCCGCGGCGGCAAGCCGAAGATGGGCCTGAGCGGCTTCTCGGTATCGCACCTGCGCATCCCCACGCTGCCGCAGCCGTGGGAGCGCGCGCGCGCGCTCAACCCGCGCATGGCGCCGGCGCTGGAGATCATGCTCGACGGCCCGATCGGCGCGGCCGCGTTCAACAACGAGTTCGGTCGGCCGAACCTCGCGGGTTATTTCCGCAGCTTCGAACTGGACGAGGGCCCGCATGCGCGCGCCTACGACAAGCCGATCATGCTGGCCGGCGGCCTGGGCGCGATGGACCGTGGCCAGGTCGAGAAGCTGGGCATGAAGCCCGGCGATGCGGTGGTGGTGCTGGGCGGGCCGGCGATGCTCATCGGCCTGGGCGGCGGCGCCGCCAGTTCGGTGGCCTCGGGCGAGAGCGCCGAGGACCTGGACTTCGCCAGCGTGCAACGCGACAACCCGGAGATGGAACGGCGCTGCCAGGAGGTCATCGACCGCTGCGTGGCAATGGCGGCCGACAATCCGGTGGCCACCGCGCACGATGTCGGCGCCGGCGGCCTGTCCAACGCGATCCCCGAACTGCTGCACGACTCCGGGCTGGGGGGCGTGATCGACCTGGACCGGGTGCCCAGCGACGACCCGTCGCTGTCGCCGATGCAACTGTGGTGTAACGAGTCGCAGGAGCGTTACGTGCTCGGCGTGCCGACGGACCGGCTGGAAGCATTCGCTGCGATCTGCGAGCGCGAGCGCTGCCCGTTCGCGGTGGTCGGCCATGCCACCGCCGAGGAACGGCTGGTGGTGGGCTACGGCGCGACGGTCGAGGCGGTCTACGGCAACGGCGCCGCGAGCCCGCCGGTCGCGGCCGGCAGCGATGCCCGCCATCCGATCGACCTCCCCATGGACCTGCTGTTCGGCAAGCCGCCGAAGATGCACCGCGACACGCAACGCCCGGGCGACGCGCCGTGGCCGGCCCTGCGCTGGGACGGGCTGGACCTGCACGACGCCGCGCTGCGCGTGCTGGCGCACCCGACGGTGGCGTCCAAGCAGTTCCTCATCACCATCGGCGACCGCAGCGTCGGCGGCCTGACCGCGCGCGACCAGCTGGTCGGCCCGTGGCAGCTGCCGGTGGCGGACTGCGCCATCACCTTCACCGGATTCCACGGGTTCACCGGCGAGGCGATGGCGATCGGCGAGCGCACCCCGCTGGCGCTGCTGGATGCGCCGGCCGCCGCGCGCATGGCCGTGGGCGAGGCGATCACCAACCTGTGCGCCGCGCCGGTCGAATCGCTGGACCGCATCAAGCTGTCGGCCAACTGGATGGCCGCCGCCGGGCACGACGGCGAGGACGCGCGGCTGTTCGACGCGGTCAAGGCCGTGGCCCTCGACCTGTGCCCGGAGCTGGACCTGAGCATCCCGGTCGGCAAGGACTCGCTGTCGATGCAGGCGCAGTGGCAGGACGGCGGCCGCGCGCACAAGTCGGTGTCGCCGGTGTCGCTGATCGTCAGCGCCTTCGCGCCGGTGGTCGACGTGCGCGCGCAGCTGACGCCACTGCTGGACCGTGACGAGGATTCGGAGCTGTGGCTGATCGGCCTGGGCGCGGGCAAGCAGCGTCTGGGCGGCTCGGTGCTGGCGCAGGTGCACCCCGACGCGGCGATGGCCGATGGCCGACTGCCGGCGTTCGCCGGGCAGCCGTCCGAGGACGGCACCCGCAACGGTGGTGTGCCCGACCTGGACAACCCGCAGCGCCTGCGCGACTTCTTCGAACTGATCCGCGACGCGCGTGAGGCCGGGCTGCTGCGCGCCTACCACGACCGCTCCGACGGCGGCGCGTTCGCGACCCTGTGCGAAATGGCGTTCTGCTCGCGCATGGGCCTGGACATCAGCCTGGACGGCTGGGGCGAGGACCCGTTCCGCACGCTCTTCAACGAGGAACTGGGTGCGGTCGTACAGGTCGCTGCCGAGGACCGGGCGGCGTTCGCCGACCTGGTGGCGCGCCACGGCCTGATCGATTGCGCGCAGCGCATCGCGCGCCCGGTCGCCAGCCGGGTCGAGGGCCCGGACGCGGCCGCCGCCATCCGCGTGCTCGACGACGGCGAGGTGCGGGTGCAGTGGCGCTGGGACGAGCTGTTCGACGCCTGGTGGGCCACCACGCACGCCATGCAGCGCCTGCGCGACAACCCCGAGTGCGCCGACGAGGAGCGCGCGGCTGCACGCGACTTCAACGCCCCCGGCCTGGTGGCGGCATTGGCGTTCGATCCGGCCGAGGACATCGCCGCGCCGTTCATCAACACCGGTGCGCGGCCGCGGGTCGCGATCCTGCGCGAGCAGGGCGTCAACGGCCAGGTCGAAATGGCCGCGGCGTTCGATCGCGCCGGCTTCGAGGCGTTCGACGTGCACATGAGCGACCTGATCGCCGGCCGCGTGGCGCTGGACGGGTTCGCCGGCCTGGCCGCGTGCGGCGGTTTCAGCTACGGCGACGTGCTGGGCGCGGGCCGCGGCTGGGCGACGTCGATCCTCGAGCGCCCGGCGCTGCGCGAGGCCTTCGAGGCGTTCTTCGCGCGCGGCGACAGCTTCGCGCTGGGCGTGTGCAACGGCTGCCAGATGCTGAGCCAGCTCAAGCCGATCATCCCGGGCGCCGGCCACTGGCCGCGCTTCCTGCGCAACCGCAGCGAGCAGTTCGAAGCGCGGCTGGGACTGCTGGAGGTGGTCGAGTCGCCCTCGATCTTCCTGCGCGGCATGGCCGGCTCGCGCATCCCGGTGGTGGTCTCGCACGGCGAGGGCCGCGCGGCGTTCGAGAGCGCCGCCGACCAGACGGCCGCACGCGCCGCCCTGCGCTATGTCGATGGCGACGGCCGCGTGGCCACGCGCTACCCGGCCAACCCGAACGGCTCGGAAGGCGGCACCGCCGGCCTGACCAGCGACGACGGCCGCGTGACCATCCTCATGCCGCACCCGGAGCGCACCCTGCGCACCGCCAACCTCAGCTGGGCCCCGGCCGGTTGGGGCGACGACTCGCCATGGCTGCGCATGTTCCGCAACGCGCGTGTTAACCTCGCATAAATGGAAGGCTAATTGCTGGGGGGGTTATGAAATGGATTTTCGCCGGGGCCTCGGCGGTTGCGGCTTGCTTGGTAGTTTTTTTATTGCAGGCAGATTTTGATCTAAGCAAAGATAACTTGTCGTTAGATGATGGTATATCAGCTGACGGTGAGAGGGTTCGCGAGAGGGTTCGCCAAACGATGGCTGCTCGAAACTCCTCGGCGACGAAAGAAGTGGCGGGTTTCGGTTCAGTTTTTGAACGGATACCTGGCTCTAAGGGATTCGTAGTCTCTGAAAGCTATGAGGCACCTCAGGGGGCTGCGAACATCGTCATAGATTCCTTGCGCATGCTGGCTGATCAAGGCGACCCGGAGGCCGCGTTCGACATCTATATGAAGGCAAAGGAGTGTCGCGAAGGTGCGGCGGGTGAGAGTAAAGAGTTACAAGAGATATATGCCGAATTGGGGCTCCCATCGACTGTCGGAAAGGTTGAAGGCTGCGGCGAGATCGATGGTGATATTCGTTCGCTTGAACGGACGTATTTGGGGCTGGCGGCAGAGAACGGGTTTACCTACGCTCAGTTGATTTACAGTGTGGATGCAGCCGCCATATTGGGGGGCGAGCAAGAGATGATAAGTGACCCCGGCGCGGTTGTAGATTATAAAAGACGTGCGCTTCGCTACTTAAATCAGGCCTCGAGCTCTGGCAGTGTCGACGCGGTTATGGCGTTAGGAAGGGTTTATGATCGCGGGGTTCTGGCAGAAAGAGATCCGGTAAAAGCTTACGCACATCATTATGCTGCGCGTCTGGCGGCGCCAGCATTGGTTCCGGCTAACTTTCTTCAGAAGTATGAGAGTGAACTGTCGTTCGCTAATTTGGAGGAGGGTCGACGAATCGGGCGATTAGTTCATAAGGAGTGCTGTCTTTAATAATTCAAGGTTGGATGGAAGTTGTTTTTTTTGACAAGGAGCAACGGAATGAAGTTGAAATTTTTAATCGTGGCAGCATTTGTATATTGCGTGTTCATTTCTTCCCGGCTGTTTGCCAGCGGAGGGGCGGAAACTTGGGGGGCCATATCTTTGTGATGTATGCAAAGTCTCCTCGCCTATGCCCGATGCTGGTACTGGTGCATATATTCATCATATGGACGTCTGGTGGAATCGCCCTTTGGCGGGGCGTTTCTTTACCGAGGTTGGTGACACGTATGTAGTTTGCAACTCATCGCATTGCACAACTTATGTACGAACCGAGAGCGGGGACTGGTTGGGCGTGAAGCGCGAACGACGATCTGACTCTGAAAGTGATCAGGGTAGCCACGGCGGTGGCGGTGGCGGTGGCAGTAGCAGCGGCGGTGGCGGCGGTGGCGGTCCTATTGGAAGTGGCTGCTACGGTGATTGCGGAGAAGGTCATTACGGCGAAGTCGGTGAAGTCAGTCCGGCCTAACGAGCTCTGTTGTGCGGCGGGATGCATTGCATCCCGCTCTTATATTTTGTTTAGTGAGTTTGAATTGATTGTTGCTTCCGCGCCTGTATTCTAGTTTGGGTTACGGATTCGGAGAGACGGCGTGGGCGCAACGGCGGACGCGGTGGGCGGCATGGACGGCGGGATCGACGGCAATCCCGTCGAGGACCGCATCGTCCAGGTGCTGGTCGACAAGGGACGGCTGAAGGAGGCCGACCTGGGTCGCGCGCGCCGGCTGCAGGCCGAAACCGGGGGCAGCCTGCTGGCGCTGCTGTCGCGGCTCGGGCTGGTGTCGGAGCGCGACCACGCCGAGACCGTCGCGGAGGTCACCGGCCTGCCGCTGGTGTCCGCCCAGGACGCGCCCGACCTGCCGCCCGACGACGTCGCGCTCAGCGTCAAGTTCATGAAGCAGTTCCACGTCTGCCCGCGCCTGTCAGACGCGCAGGCGGTCGAGCTGCTGATGGCCGACCCGCACGACGACTACGCACTCGATGCCGTCCGCCTGGCGATCCAGCGGCCGCTGCGGCTCAAGGTCGCGTTGCGTTCGGAAATCGACGGGCTGGTCGAGCGCTGGTACGGCCAGGGCCGCAGCGCGATGGGTGCGATCGTCGAGACCGCCGAGGGCGAGACCGGCGACATGGACGATGTCGAACACCTGCGCGACCTCGCCTCCGAGGCCCCGGTGATCCGGCTGGTGAACCTGGTGATCCAGCGCGCGGTCGAGATGCGCGCGTCCGACATCCACATCGAGCCCTTCGAGAACCGCCTGAAGGTGCGCTACCGCGTCGATGGTGTGCTGGCCGAGGGCGAGAGCCCGCCGCCCAACCTGACGGCCGCCGTGATCAGCCGCATCAAGATCATGGCCAAGCTCAACATCGCCGAGCGCCGCCTGCCGCAGGACGGCCGCATCATGGTGCGCGTGCAGGGCAAGGAGCTGGACCTGCGCGTGAGCACCGTGCCGACCGCACACGGCGAATCGGTGGTCATGCGCCTGCTGGACCGCGAAACGGTGGTGTTCGACTTCAAGCGGCTGGGGTTCACCGATGCGTTCCTGCCGCAGTTCGAGAAGGTGCTGACGCAGCCGCACGGCATCCTGCTGGTCACCGGCCCGACCGGCTCGGGCAAGACCACCACGCTGTACACCGCGCTGAGCCGGCTCAACACGCCGGACGTCAAGATCATCACGGTCGAGGACCCGGTCGAGTACCAGATCGAGGGCATCAACCAGATCCAGGCCAAGCCGCAGATCGGCCTGGACTTCGCTCATGCGCTGCGCAGCATCGTCCGCCAGGACCCGGACATCATCATGATCGGCGAGATGCGCGACCTGGAAACCGCGCGCATCGCGATCCAGTCCGCGCTCACCGGCCACCTGGTGCTGAGCACGCTGCACACCAACAACGCCGCCGGCGGCATCACCCGCCTGCTCGACATGGGCGTGGAGGACT
>CBIHLN010000015.1:0-45838 GCA_966210725.1 uncultured Lysobacter sp.
GGACGTGGCCCTCTCAAGGCTAAAACACGAGTTCGAATCTCGTAGGGAGCGCCAAATCCAGAAGCCCGCGCCGCAAGGCGTGGGCTTCGTCGTTTAAACTGCGCCCATGCCCTTCGTCGTCACCGAAAACTGCATCAAGTGCAAGTACACCGACTGCGTCGAGGTGTGCCCGGTCGACTGCTTCCACGAGGGCCCGAACTTCCTGGTGATCGACCCCGACGAGTGCATCGACTGCACCCTGTGCGAGCCCGAGTGCCCGATCAACGCGATCTACCCGGAAGACGACGTGCCGGCCGGCCAGGAGGCGTTCGTGGCGCTCAATGCCGAACTCGCCGCGCAGTGGCCGGTGATTACCGCACGCAAGGACGGCCTGCCCGACGCCAAGGACTGGGAAGGCAAGCCCGGCAAGCTGCCGTTGCTGGAGCGCTGAGCGCGCCGCGTCCAGCGGGGACCCGCGGACCACCGCAGCCGGACATCAAAACGGGCGCCCTGGAGCGCCCGTTTCGCATTGCACGCAGCGCTGGCGCTCAGTTGCCGCCGATCGCACCCTGCAGCGCGGCGATCAACCTGGCCGGCGCGTCACCGGTGGCGGGCATGCCGCGCGGATCGACCGCCGACACGTACGCCCCGGCCTGGACCTCGCTGACGCGCACGAGGAAGTTCGCGCCTTCGTAGTTGACGTCGTAGGCGCCCAGCAGTTCGGCCCGGCTGGCGATTTCCACGCCTTCGATGCCGCCCAGCAACTCGCCCACGCGCGCGTACACCTCGTCCCGCGTGCCGGCCGTGGTGAAGCCCGCGGCCTGCGCAGGTGCGGCCGCACCCGCAGTTGCGCCCGGAGACGCCGGCGCCTGGGTGGCAATGGCCTGCCCGGAGGCAGTCACCGAGCCCTGCGGCGCGGCACCGTCGGTGCGCGGCAGGTCGAGGTCGGGCGGGACTTCCAGCGGCCGCGACTCGGGCGATTGCGCGTACAGCGCATCGCCCTTGCGGAACCAGCTGCAACCGGCGGTAGCCACCAGCGTGATGGCGAGTGCACCGGCAACGGCAGCATTGAGGCGGCGGACGCGATGGGGCGTGGGGGACATGGGATCTCCTGCGGTTCAGGCCGCGAGTGAATCGCGGGATTCGTTTTCGAGCGCGTCGACCAGGGTGCGCGTGGTGGCGGCCGCATCCTGGTGGCGCGGGGACAGCGGGGTCAGCGGCAGGCGCAGGCCGTGGCCCACACCCTGCAAGGCCAGCAGCGCCTTGACCGGGATCGGATTGGATTCGACACCAAGGAAATCGCAGACGGGCTGCAACCGCCCATCGAGCGCCTGCGCGGCATCGGCCCGGCCGTTGCGCGCGAGGTCGCACAATCGGCGAAACGACGCGGGCACCACGTTCGACGCCACCGAGATCACGCCATCGGCGCCGGCGAGCATGGCACGGCACGCCGTCGGGTCGTCGCCGCTGAGCACGGCGAAACCGGCATCGCGCAGCCGCAGCAGCGCGTCCATCCGCGCCGCATCGGCCACCGCTTCCTTCACACCGATGATGCGGGCGTGACCGGCCAGTTCGGCCACGGTTTCCGGCAGCAGGTCGATCCCGGTGCGGCCCGGCACGTTGTAGAGCATGACGGGCAGTTCGCCATCGTCGGCCACCGCGCGGTAGTGCGCGACCAGTCCGGCCTGGGTGGGGCGCACGTACGGCGGCGTGACCACGAGCGCCGCGTCGGCGCCCAGCGCCGCCGCCCGACGGGTCTGTTCGATGGTCTTGGCGGTGTTGGACAGCCCGGTGCCGGCAAGCACGGGCACGCGGCCGGCCACCAGTTCGACGGCCGTGCGCAGCAGGGTGTCGTATTCGATGTCGTACAGCGCCGCAGCTTCGCCGGTGGAACCGGCCACGACGACGGCCTGGGTGCCCGCCTCGAGCTGTACGGCCAGCAGCCGCTGCCAGGCGTCGATGTCGAGTTCACCGGCGACGTTGAACGGGGTCGCCAGTGCGGTGATGCTGCCGGAAATGCGCAAGGGCGGGCCTCTGCGTGGAGCGTGGGAGTGGAGTGCGGACGTGCGGGTCGACGGCCACCGGGGCGAGCGTGCGGGACGGCGCGCAGGGCCAGAATGCAGCGCCCGATGTTACTTGCGGCGTGAAAGCACCGGCAAGTATGCTGGCTGCGCGCGGCCGCCGTTTCCACCGCTGCCGTTCATTCCCGGTGCCGACCCCGGCACCGGCTGTCCGCACCTACCGCAGGCGCCGCCTTGACTGATTCCGCTTCCCGGCCGTCGCCGAACGAAAACCACCTGCTGATCAATGCGTACACCACGCATCCGGAGTCGCCCCTGCTGTCGGTGACCCGCCGCATCAGCGACAGCGGCTGCAATCTGGTGGACGCCCGGCTCTCGACGGTGGGTCGTGATGTGTCGGTGACCGCACTGGCGGTCGGCTCCTGGGATGCGGTCGCCAAGCTCGAGGCCATGCTGACGCGCCTGGAGCGCGAGGAAGGCCTCAAACTGATCTGGTACCGCACCGGCGCCAAGCAGGTGCAGTCCAACCTGCTGCCGTACGTGGTCGAAGTGGTCGCCAGCGACAAGCCCGGCATCCTCTTCCAGCTGGCGGACTTCTTCGACCGCCAGGGCATCACCATCGAAAGCCTGCACTGCTCGCGCTACCGCGCCATGCAGACCGGCGCGGATATGTTCTCCGCCCAGGTGACCATCGGCGTGCCGGCGAACATGCACATCGCCGCGCTGCGCGATGATTTCCTGGAGTTCTGCGACCACCTCAACCTGGATGCCATCATGGATCCGATGAAGTTCTGAGGACGCACTGCATGCTCGACACCGGCGACACCGTACCTGCCGACCTGCCGCTCGAACTGTCCAGCGGCACCACCGCGCCCCTCGGCGATTACGCCGGCCAGTGGCTGGTGCTGTACTTCTATCCCAAGGACAGCACGCCGGGCTGCACCACCGAAGGCAACGACTTCAATGCCCTGCTGCCGAAGCTCCGCAAGCTGGGGGCGACTGTCCTGGGCGTGTCGCGCGACTCGGTGAAGTCGCACCAGAACTTCTGCGCCAAGCAGGGCTTCAAGTTCGACCTGGTCAGCGACAAGAGCGAGGCGGTCTGCAACGCCTTCGGCGTGATCAAGGAAAAGAACATGTACGGCCGGAAGGTGATGGGCATCGAGCGCAGCACCTTCCTGATCGACCCGTCCGGTGTCATCGCCCGGACATGGCGGCCGGTGAAGGTCGCCGGGCATGCCCAGGCCGTGCTCGACGAACTCAAGGCAGCCGCCGCCCAGTGATCCCCGCCGCCCACGCATGCGTCGCCACCCCGGCACCCGGGACCGTGGCGGCGTTTTGCCGTGCGTTGGCCGGTTGCGACGCATGCGTCCCGCACTCCCCGTTGTCCCCTGCAGTGCCCCTACCCGACTGGAGCTCTCGATGACCAAAGGCAAGCGCATCTACGTGCTGGACACCAACGTCCTGATGCACGACCCGACCGCGCTGTTCAAGTTCGAGGAACACGACGTCTACCTGCCGATGCAGGTCATCGAGGAGCTGGACAACGGCAAGAAGGGCACGTCGGAGGCCAGCCGCAACGCGCGGCAGGTCAGCCGGTTCCTCAACGAGTTGATCGAGATCGAGGGCACCGACCGCATCCGCGACGGCATCACCCTCAGCCGGCCGCAGGGCCTGCAGCTGCGTGGTGCGCAGAGCATCGGCAAGCTGCGCTTCCAGACCGAGAGCTTCGACGCCGGCCGCCGCTTCGGTGCGGTCATCCCCGACAACCACATCCTCGGGGCAGTGCTGGCACTGAAGGAGTCCGACCCCGGCGTGCCGGTGGTGCTGGTGTCCAAGGACATCAACCTGCGGATCAAGGCATCGATCGCCGGCATCGTCTCGGAGGACTACGAGAACGACCGCGCGCTGGACGACTTCAGCCTGCTCTACACCGGCGCGACCGCCCTGCCCGAGGACTTCTGGCAGCGCCACGGCAAGGACCTGAAGTCCTGGACCGACAAGGGCCGTACCTTTTACGAGATCAGCCGCGGCGGGGCAGATGGCGCAGACGACGACTGGCACCCCAACCAGTTCCTCTACCTGCCGGGCGACGACGAGTCGCAGATGCGCGTGGCGCGCGTCACCGACGAGAAGGTGACGCTGCAGATCGTCGACGACTACCGCCACAACCAGCACGCGGTGTGGGGCATCACCGCGCGCAACCGCGAGCAGAACTTCGCGCTCAACGCGCTGATGGACCCGGAGGTCGACTTCGTTACCCTGCTGGGCACGGCCGGCACCGGCAAGACCCTTCTGGCGCTGGCCGCGGGCCTGGCGCAGACCATGGACCAGCAGCGCTACCGCGAAATCATCATGACGCGCGCCACGGTGAGCGTCGGCGAGGACATCGGCTTCCTGCCCGGCACCGAGGAAGAGAAGATGACGCCGTGGATGGGCGCGCTGACGGACAATCTGGAGGTGCTCACGCACAACCAGGAAGGCGGCAGCTGGGGCCGCGCGGCGACCAACGACCTGCTCGCCTCGCGCATCAAGATCCGCTCGATGAACTTCATGCGCGGCCGCACGTTCCTCAGCCGCTACCTGATCCTGGACGAAGCGCAGAACCTGTCGCCCAAGCAGATGAAGACGCTGATCACCCGTGCCGGCCCGGGCACCAAGATCGTGTGCCTGGGCAACGTCGAGCAGATCGACACGCCCTACCTCACCGAGACGACGTCGGGCCTGACGTACGCCGTGGACCGGTTCAAGCATTGGCCGCACAGCGCGCACGTCACCCTGCGCCGCGGCGAGCGTTCGCGCCTGGCCGACTACGCGTCCGAGGTGCTCTGACGCCGGCCCGGTCGGAGCGCCTTCAGCCGCGATCGCAAATGGGGCTGCCCATGCGCATCACGATCCCGGCTGAAGCGCTCCTACAGGTTGCCGCAAGGAGGCGGCGAGTCCCGGCGAAACACGGGACAATGCCCGCATGACTTCCACCGACACCCGTCCCCTTTGCGCACTCACCATCGCCGGTTCGGACTCCGGCGGTGGGGCCGGCATCCAGGCCGACCTCAAGACCTTTGCCGCGCACGGCGTGCATGGCCTGTGCGCCATCGCCGCACTGACTGCTCAGCACACGCGCGGCGTCACCGCGGTACACGTGCCACCCGTCGCGATGCTTCGCGCACAATTGGACGCCTGCTTCGAGGACTTCCGTATCGGCGCGGTCAAACTGGGCATGCTCGCCACCGCCGAGGTCATCCACGTGGTGGCCGATGCCTTGGAGCATCACGCGCCATCGCACGTGGTCCTGGACCCGGTGATGGTCGCTACATCGGGCGCGCGGTTGCTGGAACCGGACGCGCTGGACGCGCTGCGTACCCGCCTGCTTCCGCTGGCGACCGTGCTCACGCCGAACATCCCCGAGGCCGAACTCCTGCTGGATCGCACCATCGCAACGGCCGCCGACGCCGACGAGGCGCTGCAGGCACTGCATGCCGTCGGTGCGCGATCGGTGCTGCTCAAGGGCGGGCATCTGGATGAAGGCGAACACGTGGTCGATCGGCTGCTGGATGGCGGGGGCACCACGGTGTTCACCCACCGCCGTCTGGCGGTGGAAGGCCATGGCACCGGCTGCACGCTGGCGTCGTCCATCGCCGCCCAGCTCTGCCGCGGGTTGACCGTACATGGCGCCTGCGAGGCCGGCACCGCCTACATCGCGCGCGCCTTGGCTTCGAGCTACCGGCCCGGCCTTGGGCCCGCGGTCGTGCTCGACCATTTCGGCGCGGCACGCGCGCCGTGAGCATGGATATCGAAGACGTTTCCGTGCACGCGGACGACGGACACCGGTTCTCGGTGTCCGCAACCGTGCCACACGAACCCGTGGCGACATTGCTGTGGTTGCCGGCGCTGGGCGTGGCCGCGCGCCATTACCGGCCGTTCGCCGAGTCGTTAGCCCGGCATGGGGTGGCCACCTTCATCCACGAATGGCGCGGGCATGGCAGCAGTTCGCTGCGCGCCGGCCGCGGGTGCGACTGGGGCTATCGCGAGCTCCTCACGCTCGACCTGCCCGCGAGCGCGGCCGTTGTGCGCGCGCGGCTGCCTGACCTCACGCGCGTGGTCGGTGGCCACAGCCTGGGCGGGCAACTGGCCTG
The DNA here is from genome assembly GCA_966210725.1 of uncultured Lysobacter sp. Lineage (GTDB taxonomy): Bacteria > Pseudomonadota > Gammaproteobacteria > Xanthomonadales > Xanthomonadaceae > Lysobacter_C. The sequence goes on from CBIHLN010000015.1 coordinate 6,134, forward strand.
CTGCCACCTCGGACTGTCGCCGGGCGAGGCGACGCGCAATCTCTGGCTGGTGGCCAGCGGCGCGCCCTACTGGCGCGCGTTTCCGCGCCCGCTGCGGTTCGGGCTTCCGCTGGCCTACCGGTTCCTGCCGTGGCTGGCCAGGCAAATGGGCGCCCTTCCCGGCCGGCGCATCGGCTTCGGGGGGCAAGAGGCCCCCGGCGTTATGGCGGACTGGGCGGCGAGCGCTCGAACGGGCCGCTACGCGGCGCAGGGCATGGACATCGACCTGGACGGTGCCATGCGCACGGCTGCACCTGAAGTGCGCGCCGTGGTGCTGGAGGACGATTGGCTTGCGCCGACATCCTCGCTCGATTTCCTGCTGTCGAAGCTGCCGGAGGCACGCACATATACCCGGCGCATGGACGCCGTCCACGTCGATACCGACGCCGATCACTTCGCCTGGATGCGCACACCCGATGCCGTCGCCGACTGGCTGTGCCTGGGCATGGGCCGCGGTACTCGGTTCTGAAACGATCACCCGGGTAAGACGCCGCCTGCGTCGTCACGGCTGTCGCAGGTTGCGACATGTCCAAGGGAACGGCGCCGCCAGTTCCGGAAAAGAAAAAAGCCGACGGGCGACCCGTCGGCTTTTTTCTTTTTATTGGCGCGCCCGGAAGGATTCGAACCTCCGACCCCCAAGTTCGTAGCCTGGTGCTCTATCCAGCTGAGCTACGGGCGCGTAGTCGGAGAATTATGGCGACTGGAGCGAATCCCGTCAAACATTTTCTCGACCTTTTCGACTCGTCCACCGCATCGCAGGATCGATTCCGCGGGCGGTGTCATGCCGCTTGCAGGGCGGCGGTATAACTGGCGGAGAGTGAGGGATTCGAACCCTCGATAGAGCTATAAACCCTATACTCCCTTAGCAGGGGAGCCCCTTCAGCCACTCGGGCAACTCTCCGCGGCACATCCAACTTCGTGCGGGCGGGAAGCATAACGGCTCACCCCACGCGCGGCAAACCTTTCCTCAGACTGCCGCATCCTTCGCGTCATCCGCGGGCGCGTCGCCACGCTGGATACGCTGGTAGATTTCTTCGCGGTGCACCGCCACGTCCTTGGGCGCGGTGATTCCGATACGGACCTGGTTGCCCTTGACGCCGAGCACGGTGACGGTCACCGAGTCGCCGATCATCAGGGTCTCACCGACGCGACGCGTCAGGATAAGCATGGGTAGTTCTCCTCGGCCGGCCGCTCGTGGGCCGACGATTGCGCCCCGGTGGAAGCGCTTCCAGTGATTGAGCAAACGGCGATTATTGTACGCCAGCGGCACTGCCACAAGCGATGGAAGTCATGGGTCGCCGGGGTCAGGTCAGGCGATGTTCAACCCATGCCGGGACGCCTGCCAGCGCGTCCTTCAGGGCCGGGCCATCGTCGCCCCCACCCTGCGCCATGTCGGGGCGGCCGCCGCCCCGGCCGTTGATCTGCCCGGCCACGTGGCCCAGCAGGTCGCCGGCCTTCACCTTGCCGGCCGCTGCGCCGCTGACGCCCGCCACCAGCGCGGCCTTGCCGCCCTCGGCGCCTGCCAGAATGATCACGGCGTCGCCCAGTTGCTGCTTGAGCCGGTCCACGGCGTCACGCAGCGCCTTGGCGTCGAAGCCTTCCAGCCGGCTGGCCAGCACCTTGATGCCGCCCACCTCCTGGGCCGCCGCGCCCAGATCGGCAGTGGCACCACTGGCCGCCTTGGCCTTCAGCGATTCCAGCTCCCGCTCGAGCTTCTTCTGGCGTTCCAGGATGCTGCGGAGCTTGTCGACGAACTCCGCAGTCGGCGCGCCGAGCAACTGCGCGGCCTCGCCCAGCTGGCGCTCTTCCTGCGCGATGTGGTCGAGCGCGCCCTGCCCGGTCAGCGCCTCGATCCGGCGGACGCCCGCGGAGACACCGCCCTCGGAGACGATCTTGAACACGCCGATATCGCCGGTGCGGGATACGTGCGTGCCGCCACACAGTTCGGTCGACGTGCCGCCCATGCGCAACACGCGCACCTGGTCGCCGTACTTCTCGCCGAACAGGGCCAGCGCGCCGAAATCCAGCGCCTCCTGCATGCCCATGTTGTGGATCTCCGCGGCATGGTTGCCCCGGATCTCGTCGTTGACGCGGCGCTCGATCTCGGCCAGTTCCGTGGCCGTTACCGGTTGGAAGTGGGCAAAATCGAAACGCAGGCGTTCGGGCGCGACCAGCGAGCCCTTCTGGACCACGTGCTCGCCGAGCACGCTGCGCAGCGCCGAATGCAGCAGGTGCGTGGCCGAGTGGTTGAGCACCGTGCTGGCACGGCGCGCCTCGTCCACCGCACCCAGTACGCGATCGCCGCGACGCAGGGTGCCCGCCGTCAACGTGCCGACGTGGCCGTGGAACTGGCCCGCGAACTTCACCGTGTCGTCGACCTTGAACCGGGTGCCGGCCTCGTCCAGCTCGCCGGCATCGCCCACCTGGCCGCCGCTCTCGGCATAGAACGGCGTGCGGTCGAGGATGACCACGCCAGCCTCGCCGGCGTTGAGGGCGTCGACCGGCCGGCCGTCGCGCAACAGCGCGGCCACTTCCAGTCCGCCTTCGGTCAACCGGTCGTAGCCGAGGAATTCGGTGGCCGGCAGTTGCGCAGCCAGCTCGGCCGGCAGCGTCGTCGCGTTGCCGAACTTGCCCGCGGCGCGCGCGGTCTCGCGCTGCTGGGCCATCGCGGCCTCGAAGCCCGCCATGTCCACGGACAGGCCACGCTCGCGCGCGATGTCGGCGGTGAGGTCGACCGGAAAGCCGTACGTGTCGTACAGGCGGAACGCGTCGCCGCCGGGGATGATGCCCTGCGAACGCGAAGCGACCTCGTCGAAAATGCGCATGCCCGAGTCGAGCGTCTCCGCGAAGCGCTCCTCCTCCGCCTGCAGCGCACGCTCGACGAACTCCTGCTTCGCGACCAGTTCCGGATACGCCTCGCCCATCACCTCGACCAGCACGGGGACCATGCGGTGGAAGAACGGCTGCTTCTGGCCGAGCATCCAGCCGTGGCGCAGCGCCCGGCGGATGATCCGGCGCAGCACGTAACCCCGGCCCTCGTTGGACGGCAGCACGCCGTCGACGATCAGGAACGCGCAGGCGCGGATGTGGTCGGCGATCACGCGCAGCGACTTGTTGCCTCGGTCACTCGTGGCGGTGGCCTCGGCGGCGGCGCCGATCAGCCGCTGGAACAGGTCGATCTCGTAGTTGCCGTGCACGCCCTGCAGCACCGCGGCGATGCGCTCCAGCCCCATGCCGGTGTCGACGCACGGTGCGGGCAGCGGCGCGAGCGTGCCATCGGGCTGCCGGTCGAACTGCATGAAGACCAGGTTCCATATCTCGATGAAGCGATCGCCGTCCTCGTCCGGGGAGCCTGGCGGGCCGCCGGCGATGTGCTCGCCGTGGTCGTAGAAGATCTCCGTGCACGGGCCGCAGGGCCCGGTGTCGGCCATCTGCCAGAAGTTGTCGGAGGCGAAGGGCGCGCCCTTGTTGTCGCCGATGCGGATGATGCGCGACTCGGGTACGCCCACCTGGTCGCGCCAGATGGCGTAGGCCTCGTCATCGGTCTGGTAGACGGTGACGGTCAGGCGGTCGGCGGGCAGCTTCCAGACCTCGGTCAGCAGTTGCCACGCCCACTTGATGGCGTCTTCCTTGAAATAGTCGCCGAACGACCAGTTGCCCAGCATCTCGAAGAACGTGTGGTGGCGCGCGGTGTAGCCCACCTGGTCGAGGTCGTTGTGCTTGCCGCCGGCGCGCAGGCAGCGCTGCACGTCGGCCGCCCGGACATAGCCGGGCTTCTCGCTGCCCAGGAACACGTTCTTGAACTGCACCATGCCCGAGTTGGTGAACAACAGGGTCGGGTCGTTGGCCGGCACCAGTGGCGCGGACGGGACGATGGTGTGGGCCTTGTCGCGGAAGAACTCGATGAAGTCGCGACGGACGTCGTTGGTCGTTTTCATGCCTGGCACGCGGATCGGAGGGCTGGGCAGGTCGACGCCCGCCGGGGCTCCCAACGTGGGGCCGTCTGGCGGCAGCGTCAACCGGGCGAGCCGACAAGCGTAACAGGCAGACGACGCGGCCGTGAGGCTAGAAGACGTCGTCGGGATCGAACCGGCTCACGGTGCGGATGATGTCGCCCGGGAACCCGCGCCGCGCCAGCAGGTCGGCGACTTTCCGACGCCAGGCCAGGTCGTCGCGCGGCGGGCCGCAGCGACGACGTGCGAGGTCGCGGGCCTGTTCCGTCCAATCACCGTCGAAGCTCCCCATGGCCGCCTCGACCGCGGCGCCGTCCAGGCCGTGCGTGCCCAGTTCGGCGCGTACGTGGATGGGCCCGTAGCCACTGGCCGCGCGACCGCGGACCAGGCTTTCGGCGAATCGGGTGTCGTCCTGCCAGCCGGCATCCGCCAGCCGCTCCACCGATTCGCGCACCTCGTCCGGGTCGAGCCCGCGTGCCACCAGCTTGCGTTTCAACTCACGCGCCGAGTGCTCGCGCCGCACCAGCAGGGCCAGTGCCCGCTGGGTGGTGCTGGCCGGTGCCCGGCCGCGCTTCCTGCGCCCGCTGCCGCTCGGGCGGGCGTCGCCCTCCGGGAACAGCGGCTCCGGCGCCCCTCCGGCGCCTGCCTCCGATGAGACGGCCACCCCGTCCAACCCCGCGTCCGCCGGGTCCGCAGTCGGACCGGACCCGGACGGCTCCGGCGGCCGGGCAGGACCGGTACCGGATGTGGGGCTGTCGGGGGTGGCCATCGTTCAGCGCCTTTCGTACCGCCTTTCGGGTTCAGTCCTCGGCGTCGTCGTCCTTGCCTTCATCACGGCTGGCTTCGGCCGGGACGAACTGCTCGCGCAGGGTCGCCTCGAGCTGGCGGGCCAGCTCCGGGTTCTCCTTGAGGTACTGACGCGCGTTCTCCTTGCCCTGCCCGATGCGCTCCTCGCCCAGGCTGTACCAGGCGCCCGCCTTCTGGACCAGCTTGGCCTCCACGCCCATGTCGATCAGCTCGCCCTCGCGGGAGATGCCCTGTCCGTAAAGGATCTCGGTGATGACCTGCTTGAACGGCGGGGCCATCTTGTTCTTCACGACCTTGATCTTGGTCTGGTTGCCGATGATCTCGTCGCCCTTCTTGATCGCGCCGATGCGGCGGATGTCCAGGCGGACGGAGGCATAGAACTTCAGCGCGTTGCCACCGGTGGTGGTCTCGGGGCTCTGGCCGGGCATCATGATGCCGATCTTGTGGCGCAGCTGGTTGATGAAGATCACCAGGCAGTTGGAGCGCTTGATGTTGCCGGTCAGCTTGCGCAGCGCCTGGCTCATCAGGCGGGCCTGCAGGCCGGGCAGCTGGTCGCCCATCTCGCCTTCGATCTCGGCGCGCGGGGTCAGCGCTGCAACCGAGTCGACGACCACCATGTCCACCGCGCCCGAGCGCACCAGCATGTCGGCGATCTCCAACGCCTGCTCGCCGGTGTCTGGCTGCGACAGCAGCAGGTCGTCCACGTTGACGCCCAGCTTGGCCGCATAGGTGGGGTCGAGCGCGTGCTCGGCATCGATGAAGGCCGCGGTGCCGCCCTTCTTCTGGCATTCGGCAATCGCCTGCAGGGTCAGCGTTGTCTTGCCCGAGGACTCGGGGCCGTAGATCTCGACCACGCGGCCCTTGGGCAGGCCGCCGATGCCGAGCGCGATATCCAGCATCAACGAGCCCGTGCCGATGACCTCGGCGGCCTCCACGACACGGTCGCCCATGCGCATGACCGAGCCCTTGCCGAACTGCTTTTCGATCTGGCCCAGTGCGGCGGAAAGGGCGCGCTTCTTGTTCTCGTCCATCGTGGATTCCTTGGGTGGCATCGGGATTGGGGGCACTCTAGGCCGGGTCGGTCGCACGGGCTGCGACCCGCCCAGGCACCGTAGCGTCCAGCGGGGGACGCCGGCAGGGAAATCGGGCTGGGCGCGGGGTAGGAAAGCGCCGCGCCGGGATGACGGACACGTCCGGGGCGCGCCCGCGGATCAACGGTTGGGCCTCACCAAGCCGCAGTAGAGGCCTTCGATGGCGAAGTCCTGGTCCGGCAGCACATCGATCGGTGCGTAGTCCGGATTGCGGGGCAGCAGCCGGATGCGATCGGAGCCGATCTTCAGCAGCTTGACGGTGACCTCGTCATCGATGCGGGCGACGACGATCTGGCCGGAGCGGGCATCCCGGGTGCGGTGCACGCCGATCAGGTCGCCGTCGAAGATGCCCTCGTCGCGCATCGAGTCGCCCTGCACCTTCAGCAGGTAGTCCGGCGCGGGTGAGAAGAACACACGATCGAGCAAGACAAAGTCGTCCGAGCCGATGTCGGCCCCGATCGGGGCACCGGCCGCGACGCGGCCGAGCACGGGCAGGCGGAGGGCGTCCCCATCGGCCACGGAGGCCGGCTGCAACGGCGGGGAATCCACCAGAAGCCGGATGCCGCGGGCCCGCCCGGGGCGGCGCTCGATGGCACCCGCCCGCTCCAGGGCTTCCAGGTGGTACTGCGCGGCGCGGACGCTGTTGAAGCCCATCGCGCGGGCAATCTCGGTCTGCGACGGCGGCACGCCCTCGGCCTCGATACGCTCGGCGATCAGCCCAAGGATGCTGCGCTGGGTGTCGGTCAGGTCCATGGGTAGCAATACTACTAACGCCCAGCCGCCGGTTGCAACCGTGCGGCCGGCGCGACCGACGGGCGGTCAGTCCATCAGCTCGAGCAGCCCGTGCAGGGAGGCGGCGACCGTCTGCCGCCGGATGGCCTCCCGGTCCCCATCGAAATGGAAGACCACCGCGGTCGGATAGCCGCCACGCCGCTTCCATGCGATCCACACCGTTCCGACGGGCTTGTCGTCGGTGCCGCCGCCCGGCCCGGCGATGCCGGTGACGGCCACGGCGATGGTGGCGCCGGAGTTCACCAGGGCGCCCGACACCATCTCGATCACGGTTTCCCGGCTGACCGCGCCGTGGTCTTCCAGCGTATGCGGGCTGACCCCCAGCATCGCCTGCTTGGCCTCGTAGCTGTAGGCCGCCATGCCGCAGTCGAACCAGGCCGAGGAACCCGCCACATCGGTCAGGGTCTTGGCGATCCACCCGCCCGTGCAGCTCTCGGCGGTGACCAGGCGCTGGTGGTGGTGGAGGGCCGCCTGCGCGACCCGTTCGGCCTGCGCCTGCAGCGCGGCGTCGGAGACGTCTTTGCTCATGCGCCGCATGATAGCGAAGCGCCCGGCCGTTGCCGGCCGGGCGCATGCTTGACGCGTCGGGCGGCCCTACCCCGTCAGTACATCACCCGCAGCGTGACGCCGTAGGTGGCCGGCGCGCCCGGGAACGCGTTGTACGAATTGAACGGGTTGCCCGGCACCGGCGAGACGTTCTGCAGCGGGGCGTCGAAGCCCACCTGCACGTACTCCTCGTCGGTGATGTTCAGGCCCCACAGCTCGACCATCCAGCTGCGGTCGCGTGCACCGAAACCGAGCCGCGCGTTGACCACCGTGTAGCCCTCCTGGACCTTTTCCACGTCCAGGTCGGAGCCGGTATTGAACTCGGACATGTACTTGGCGCCGAGGTTGAACCGGCCCAGCAGGTCCGCGCCGAAGCCCCACTCGTAGGTCACCGCACCGGACGTCGACCACAACGGGGCGAAGCTGATGCGGCTGCCCGGCAGCTTGTACAGCGCGCCGGCAGGCTCGACGAAGTCCGGCCCCGGCACCTCGTCGCCATAGCGGGTGTCGGCGTAGGTCACGCCGCCCTGGAAGGACAGGCCGTCAAAGCCCGTGTTCCACAGCACTTCGGTATCGATGCCCTGCGACACGACTTCCGGAATCGAGCGCACCACGAAGCTGGTGCCCAGGAAGCTGTTGAGCTGGAAGTCCTCGTAGGTCTGGTGGAACAGCGTGGCGTTGATCAGCAGGTTGCCGCCGGCCCACGTGGTCTTGGCGCCCAGCTCGTAGCTGTCGACAAACTCGCCCGGGAAGGACGTGTCGGCCACCGGGATGATGCCCGCCGTACCGCTGGACAGGCCGGTGTTGGACTGGACGCGGTCCAGGTTGAACCCCCCGGCCTTGTAGCCGCGTGCGGCCGAGGCGTAGGTCATCCACGTGTCGTTCCAGCGGTAGGCCGCCTTCAGCGTGCCCGACCACTCTTTCTCCTCTCGCTCCTGGCGGGTGGCGCGGCCGTTGTGCAGCGGATTGGCCCACGGCAGGCAGCCGTAGCCGATCACCTGCGGGATCACCGAAGGCAGCGCCGCGGCCGGAACGCCGCGCGACAGCAACGCCTGGGCGATGCGGGCCTGGCCCTCCGGCGACAGCATCGCCGAGCAGCCGGGGCTGCCGTTGGGATTGGAGTACGCCGAGTCCAGCGCCTTGTCCTCGCGCGTGTAGCGAAGGCCCAGCGTCAGGTCGAGCGCATCGGTCGCATGCCAGGTGTTGTTGGTGAAGAACGCCAGGCTCTCGGCGTTCTGCCGGTACGTGTCGTCCGCACCGAAGCCGGCGAACACCGTGCCTGGCGGCAGTCCGGTGGCGTCGGCCAGGAACAGCGGCGCGTCGGGCCGCTGCCCCAGTGCCGGGTTGACCAGCGACAGCAGCGCGATCGACAGGTACGGCTCGTAGGCCCCGCCGATGCGGTAGGTCTCGTTGCGGTCGAGGTCCTCGTTGGAATAGAACGCGCCGACCATCCAGTCGATGGAGTCGGTGGCGCCGGTCAGGCGGTACTCCTGCGTGGTCGTTTCGAATGCGGTCAACGACTCGTCGCGCTCGGGGTTGCGGTACAGCAGGTCGGCACTGCTGAAGTCGAAGTCCAGCCCGTTGATGGACGCCCACTCGCGGTAGGCCGACACCGAGGTCAGGACCGCATCGCCGAACCAGGGCGTGATCCAGTTCGTCTCCATCGAGATGCCCTTGTCCTTGATGTCCTGCTCGGTGCTGCGGTTGCTCCATGCGGTGCGGGCGAACGGATCGGCCACCGGTGCCACGCCCTCGTCGGGCGAGAGCGCGTCGATGATGGCCGCGGTGCCGCCACGGACCACGGTGACGCCCGTGCAGCAGTTCTCCTCGCGGCTGGTGAAGTCGGCGATGACGTTGATATCCAGCGTGTCGCTCGGTTCCAGCAGCAACTGGCCGCGCAGGGAGTGGAAATTCTGGTCGTAGTCCTCGGTCTCGCGGCGTGGACCGCCGCCGGTGCGCACGTCCATGAAGCCGTCGCGCTTGCGCTTGGCGGCGTAGACGCGGAAGGCGGCGTTGTCGCCGATCGGGGTGTTGAGCGAGCCGGCCACGCCCAGCGCGTTGTAGTTGCCGACGGTGAGCTCGCCTTCCACGCGCGTCGTGTAGTCGGGTCGCTTGGTGATGACGTTGATGACACCCGCGGAGGTGTTCTTGCCGAACACCGTCCCCTGCGGGCCCTTCAGCACTTCGATGCGCTCGATCTCGCCGAGGTCACCGAAGCCCACGCCGTTGCGCGGGCGGTACACGCCGTCGATGACGATGCCGACCGAGGACTCCAGGCCGGCGTTGTCGCCCACGGTGCCGACGCCGCGGATGCGCGCGGTGGTCTGCGCCTCGCTCTGCGTGCTGGTCACCGTCAGGCCCGGCACCAGCACCTGCACGTCCTTGACGTCGCGGATGCCGGTATCGAGCAGCAGCTGTTCGGGCAACGCGGTGATGGAGATCGGCACGTCCTGCAGGGCTTCTTCGCGCTTCTGCGCGGTGACGGTGAGGCCGGCCAGCGTGGTGGCCTCCTCTTGGTCCTGGGTGGCCTGCGCCGCAGCGTTGGCGGCCTCCTGTGCGTACAAAGGCGCAGCGACCATCGTGCCCAACACGGCAGCGACGGCCACGACCAGCATGCGGCGATCCGGCTTGCGGCAACCCATCTCGACTCTCCCCTGGCTGATGCGGCCACCGTTGGCGGGTGCCCGCTGAATTCGCCGCGTCCCCCGACGCCGGCAGTCCCCTGCCCCACGCGATCGCGCGCTTCGACCGGCCATCGGTAGGCCGGCGCTGGGCGCACGTCCATCGCGAACGGGCGCGCCGACGCTAGCACGTTGGCGTGCGGGGTCATGACGCATCGCAGCAGGCGCCACCGGGGGTCCGGCGGTCCCGTCGGATCAGCCGCTGGAGGCGTTGCGGGCGAACCCGGTACGGGCCCGGTCGGCGGCCGAGCGCCGTTCCGAATAGCGGTCCGTCAGCGCCGCTACGTGCGGGCGGGTCAGCAGGGTGAAGCGCACCAGCTCCTCCATCACGTCGACGATGCGGTCGTAGTACGGCGATGCACGCATGCGGCCCGCGTCGTCGAACTCCTGCCAGGCCTTGGCGACGCTGGACTGGTTGGGGATCGTGACCATGCGCATCCAGCGCCCCAGCAGCCGCAGCGTGTTGACCGCGTTGAACGACTGCGAGCCACCCGACACCTGCATCACCGCCAGCGTCCGGCCCTGGGTCGGGCGCACGCCGCCCATCGCCAGCGGCAGGTGGTCGATCTGCGCCTTCATGACGCCGGTGATCTGGCCGTGGCGCTCCGGGCTGCACCACACCTGCCCTTCCGACCACGCCGACAACGCGCGCAGTTCACGCACGGCCGGGTGGTCGTCGCCGGCCACCTGGTCGGGCAGCGGCAGGTCGCCCGGATCGAAGATGCGGGGCTCCGCACCCATCAGCTGCAGCAGCCGGGCGGCCTCCTCCACCGCCAGCCGCGAGTACGAGCGCTCCCGCAACGAGCCGTAGAGCAGCAGGATCCGCGGCGCGTGGCCGTCGATGGCCGGCAGTGGCAGGTGCTCGCGCTGCAGCGCCGGCAGGACATCGGCGTCACGCAGCTCGCGCAGCCGAGGGACGGGAATGGGTTCGAGCAGGCTCATGTCGTGTGCTCCGGTTGCAGGGCGTGCAACGCGCACGGTCATGGCGTGGCAGCGGCCGGCCGGTTGACCGACGGCATCGCCCTCGCCAATACGGCCGCCATGGCGACCAGCGTGGCGGAGATCCACAGGCACGCCTCCAGCCCGGCCACCTGGTAGACCCAGCCCGACAGCACCGTGCCCAGCAGCCGGCCCATCGCGTTGGCCATGTAATAGAAGCCGACGTCCAGCGACACGCCGTCGGCGCGGGCGTGGCGGACGATCAGGTAGCTGTGCACGGCGGAATTGACGGCGAACACGATGCCGAACACCGCCAGGCCGGCCACCAGTACCGGCCCGGGGGCGATGCCGGCGCCCAGCGCAAGTGCAATACCCGCCGGCACGATGGCCAGCAGCGCCGCCCAGCCTGCCGCGGTACCGCCCCCCGGCAGCTCGGCGCCCGCTCGCGCGGTGAACCGTGGCGCCAGTGCCTGCACGACGCCGTAGCCGATCACCCACGCGGCGAGGAAACCGCCCACACGCCAGTGGTCCCAGCCGAGCACACTGGAAAGAAACACCGGCAGCGCGACCACGAACCACACATCGCGCGCGCCGAACAGGAACAGGCGCGCCGCCGACAGCACGTTGATCGCGCGGCTCGACGAGAACACGTGGCGGAACTTCGGCTTGCCGCTGGCGCGGCCGATGTCCCGTCGCAGCCACACCAGGCTGCCGATCCACACCAGCGCCAGCGCGCCGGCCATCGCCAGCACCGAGCCACGAAACCCCAGCAGCGCCAGCAACGCGCCCCCCAGGAAGAACCCCACGCCCTTGAGCGCGTTCTTGGACCCGGTCAGCGCGGCAACCCATCGGTACAACGTGCCCTGCGCGCCGTCGGCCACCAGCAGCTTGATGCTGCTCTTGGCGCTCATCTTGTTGAGGTCCTTGGCGATGCCCGACAGCGCCTGCGCCGCCATCACCCACGGCACCACCAGCCACGCGGCCGGAACCGCCAGCATCGACAGTGCCACCACCTGCAGCGCCAGCCCGATGTTCATCGTCCGGTTGAGGCCGATGCGCGCACCCAGCCAGCCGCCCACCAGGTTGGTGACGACACCGAAGAGTTCGTAGAACAGGAACAGCAGCGCGATCTGCAGGGCGCCATAGCCGAGCTGGTGGAAGTGCAGCACCACCAGCATCCGCAGCGCCCCGTCGGTCAGGGTGAACGCCCAGTAGTTGCCAGTGACGATCGCGTACTGCCGCCAGGCGGCGCGGGCATCCGCTGTCGGATTCGCGTTCATGGCCGCGGCGCGGACCCGACCTTCAGGGCGAGCTCGACCGTGCGGTTCACATAGCCCCACTCGTTGTCGTACCAGGCGTAGACCTTGACCTGCGTGCCATTGACGACCCGGGTGCAACCGGCGTCGAGCACGGCCGAACGCGGGTCCGTGCGGTAGTCGACCGACACCAGCGGCCGCTCTTCGTAACCCAGTATGTCCGCGAGCGGGCCCTCGGCCGCGGCCTTGAACAGCGCGTTGACCTCCTCGACCGTCGTCGCACGCTCCACTTCGAACACCGCGTCCGTCAGCGACGCGTTCGCCAGCGGTACGCGCACCGCGATGCCGTCCAGCCGGCCGCGCAACTCCGGGAAGATCTCGGCAATGGCCGTGGCCGAGCCGGTCGAGGTCGGGATCAGGCTCTCGCCGCACGACCGCGCCCGCCGCAGGTCCTTGTGCGCGGCGTCGATGATGGTCTGGGTGTTGGTCAGCGAGTGGATGGTGGTCAGGCTGCCGTGGCGGATGCCGATGCCTTCGTGCAACACCTTCACCAATGGCGCCAGGCAGTTGGTGGTGCACGAGGCCGCGGTGACGATGCGGTGCACCGCCGGGTCGAAGCGGTCGTCGTTGACGCCGACCACGGCATCCAGCACGCCGGCCTGCTTGACCGGCGCCGTCACCACGACGCGGCCGACGCCCTGCTCGAGGTACGGCTGCAGCAGCTCCTTCGTGCGGTAGCGGCCGGACGCTTCGATCACCACGTCGCAACCGGACCAGTCGGTATCGGCGATCGCCGTGTGGCGGGTCAGCGCGATGCGGTGCGCTCCGATCACCAGCGCGTCGCCGTCGGCGCCCGCTTCAAGGCCCCACCGGCCGTGCACGGAATCGAAGTTGAGCAGGTGCGCGAAGGTCGCCGCGTCGCCGGCCGGGTCGTTGACCTGGACGAACGACAGCGCCGACAGGTCGTCGCGCTGCAATGCCGCGCGCAGCGCGAGGCGGCCCATGCGGCCGAATCCGTTGATGCCGATCTTCAGTGCCATGCGGTACTCGGGGGAAGGAAGAAGAGAAGAGGTCAGGCGCGCTTGCGCGCGGGCGCGCAGGCGGGCGCGCATTGGCCCGGATCGCCGCCGCAGCAGTTGTCGGTGAGGTACCCGACCAGCCCCTGCATCGCGTCGAAGTCGGCCCGGTAGGTGATGCTGCGGCCCTGCTGCTCGGCCTGGACCAGCCCCGCTTGCAGCAACGTCTTGAGGTGGAAGGACAGCGTGGTCGGCGCGATGCCGACGGTCTCGGCCAGCTCGCCGGGCGTGGCGCCGGCCGGGCCGCGCTGCACCAGTTCGCGGAACAGCGCCAGGCGGCTTTTCTGGGCGAGGCCGGCGAGTGCGTCGAGTGCGTGATGGGTGTCCATAGTTCGATAATACTGGAAGTATTTCTTCAATTTGAAGTCGGTCGAGCCGGCCGACGGGATCGGGCCCGGGAGCTCGGCCGCTACACTTACCCGCCGCCGATCAACGGCTGCCGCCCGCCCGGCACCGCCGCGACGCACCCGAACCGACAGCCAGTCCATGCCCGACAAGAGCGCCGAGAAGACGCCCGAACACACCCCGCTGATGAAGCAGTTCTTCGCCGCCAAGGCGGAGCACCCGGACGTGCTGCTGTTCTTCCGGATGGGCGACTTCTACGAGCTGTTCTATGACGACGCGCGCAAGGCCGCGCGGTTGCTGGACATCACCCTGACCCAGCGCGGCAGCTCCGGCGGTGCGCCGATCCCGATGGCCGGCGTGCCGCACCACGCGTCCGAGGGGTATCTCGCCCGGCTGGTGGCGCTGGGCGAGTCGGTGGCGATCTGCGAGCAGATCGGCGACCCGGCTGCCAGCAAGGGGCTGGTCGAACGCAAGGTGGTCCGCATCGTCACCCCGGGCACGGTGACGGACGAGGCGTTGCTCAACGAGCGCCGCGACACGCTGCTGCTGGCGGTGGCGCGTGGAAAAGCCGGGTACGGCCTGGCGTGGGCAGACCTGGCCGGTGGGCGTTTCCTCGTCAACGAAGTCGCCAGCGAGGACGCGCTGGAGGCCGAACTCGCGCGACTGGAGCCGGCCGAGACGCTGGTGCCCGACGAGGACGGCTGGCCGGCCTTCGTCACCGGCCGCACCGGGATGCGCCGCCGTGCGCCGTGGCTGTTCGATGCCGACAGCGGACGTCGCCAGTTGTTGAAGTTCTTCAACCTGCACGACCTCACGGGCTTCGGCATCGACGACCGCCCGCAGGCCATTGCCGCCGCCGCGGCGCTGCTGGGCTATGTCGAGGAAACGCAGAAGCAGCGGCTGCCCCACCTCACGTCCATTGCCGTGGAGTCGGGCGACGGCGCCATCGCCATGAATGCCGCGACGCGCCGGCACCTTGAACTGGACAGCCGCATCGACGGCGACACGCGACATACATTGCTGGGCGTGCTCGATGCCAGCATCACGCCGATGGGCGGGCGCCTGCTGCGCCGCTGGCTGCATCGTCCACTGCGCGACCGCCCCACCCTGCGCGAACGCCACCAGGCCGTCGCCATCCTGATCGACTCGGGAACCGACGCCGACCTGCGCGAGCACTTCCGCGCCGTTGGCGACCTGGAGCGCATCCTGTCGCGCATTGCCCTGCGCAGCGCGCGCCCGCGCGACCTGTCGACCCTGCGCGACGGCCTGGACCTGCTACCGGCGGTCCGCGCCGTACTCGAACGCCTCGACGCGCCGCGCCTGCGGGCACTGTCGGACGAACTGGGCGAACACGACGCTCAGGCCGCGCTGCTGGCGTCGGCACTGGTCGAACAACCGCCGGTGCTCGCGCGCGACGGCGGGATCTTCGCCGACGGCTTCGATGCCGAACTCGACGAGCTGCGCACGCTCTCGACCACCGCCGACCAGTTCCTGGTCGACCTGGAAACACGCGAGCGTGAGGCCAGTGGCATCCCCACGCTCAAGGTCGGCTACAACCGCGTGCACGGCTATTACCTGGAAATCAGCAAGGCGCAGGCGGGCAAGGCGCCCACGCACTACACGCGCCGCCAGACGCTGGCCAATGCCGAGCGCTACATCACCGAGGAACTGAAGACGTTCGAGGACAAGGTGCTGTCGGCGCGCGAGCGCAGCCTGGCGCGCGAGCGGCTGCTGTACGAACAGCTGCTGGACGAGCTCAACGCCCGGCTGGAGCCGCTCAAGCGCTGCGCGGCGGCCTTGGCCGAGCTCGACGTGCTGGCCGCCTTCGCCGACCGCGCGCAGGCGCTGGACTGGTCACGCCCGGAACTGACCGACGATGCAGGCCTGTGCATCGAACGCGGCCGCCATCCGGTGGTGGAGGCGGTGCGCGACGAGCCCTTCGAGCCCAACGACCTGCGCCTGGGCGACACCGAGGAACTCGGCCATCGCCGCATGCTGGTGATCACCGGCCCGAACATGGGCGGCAAGAGCACCTACATGCGGCAGAACGCGCTGATCGTGCTGCTGGCGCACATCGGCAGCTTCGTGCCGGCCGCGCGCGCGGTGATCGGCCCGATCGACCGCATCCTGACCCGCATCGGCGCCGGCGATGACCTCGCGCGCGGGCAGTCGACATTCATGGTGGAGATGAGCGAGACCAGCTACATCCTCCACCACGCCACCGACGCGTCGCTGGTGCTGATGGACGAGATCGGCCGCGGCACGTCCACCTACGACGGCCTGGCCCTGGCCGACGCCTGCGCGCGGCACCTGGCCGGCTCCAATCGCAGCTACACCTTGTTCGCCACGCACTACTTCGAGCTCACCGCGCTGGCGCAGCCGTCCAGCGGCATCGCCAACGTGCATCTGGACGCGGTCGAGCACCGCGACCAGGCCGGCAACGAACGCCTCGTCTTCATGCACGCGGTCAAGGACGGACCGGCCGACCGCAGCTTCGGCCTGCAGGTCGCCGCGCTCGCCGGCCTGCCGCGCAGCGTGGTGTCGCAGGCGCGCGGGCGTTTGGCGGAACTGGAGCAGCAGGGACGCGACACGCCCTCGCCGTCGTTCGCCGCGGCCGCGCTGGATGCGCCGCAGCAGATCGGCCTGTTCGCCCCGTCGTCCGCCGCGCTGGATGCGTTGGCCGCGATCGACCCGGACGAACTGACGCCCAAGCAGGCGCTGGAAGCGCTGTACCGGTTGAAGGCGCTGGGCTGAGGGACGCCCGTGGCGCCTGCTGATGCCCGCCGATCCTGTTAGCCAGCTGCTGCTTCGCCAATGGTGCGGACGCGGTGGGCCGTGAAGCGCACCGGGCAGCCCCGCAGTCCGCTCACGAGCGCCATGCGATGCCGCTGCAGCGATAGCCTGCATCAATAGTCAGGACCTATCGAACCGTTCGGTAAATACGATTTTTATTGATGCCTCGGCGGGCGTACGGTAATCCGGTGCCAAGGCGGCACGGGCGGCATGCAATGGATCCGGACGATTCCCCCAACCCGAGACGTGACGCACCGCGGCTCCCGCGGCCCGCGGCCGATCGGCTTCGCGCCGCGGCGCCGATGTTCGCGCTGTCCGCACCGTCGGCGCCGAGGCCCCGGGCGCTCGCGCACATGGCGCGCCATCCCGTCGTCCGCGCCCCGCGGCCCGCGGCCCACCCAGCCCAGCCCCAATTCCCATCGGTGCCCACCGGCGACGCACTGTCTCCGTGGGGTGCCTCCATCGACCTGAGGACAGGACCATGAACGCAGAAACGCAATGCCCCGTTGCCGGCCACAAGCGTCCCCGCCCCCGCACGACGGCCGACTGGTGGCCCGAGCAGCTCGACGTGGCGGTCCTGCACCAGAAGTCGGACCTCGCCGACCCGATGATGGAGGACTACGACTACGCGGCCGAGTTCAAGACACTCGACCTCGACGCCGTCATCAAGGACCTGCACGCGCTGATGACCGACTCGCAGTCGTGGTGGCCCGCCGACTACGGCCACTACGGCCCGTTCTTCATCCGCATGGCGTGGCACGCCGCCGGCACCTATCGCATCTTCGACGGCCGCGGCGGTGCGCGCTCGGGCGACCAGCGCTTCGCCCCGCTCAACAGCTGGCCCGACAACGGCAACCTCGACAAGGCGCGCCGCCTGCTGTGGCCGATCAAGCAGAAGTACGGCCGCAAGCTGTCGTGGGCGGACCTCTTCATCCTGGCCGGCAACGTCTCGCTCGAATCGATGGGCCTGAAGACGTTCGGCTTCGGCGGCGGACGCGAGGACGTCTGGGAACCCATGCCGATCGATTGGGGCCCGGAGTCCACGTGGCTCGGGGACGAGCGCTACAGCGGCGAGCGCGAACTCGCCAACCCGCTGGCCGCGGTGCAGATGGGCCTGATCTACGTCAACCCGGAAGGGCCCAACGGCAACCCCGACCCGATCGGCTCCGGCCGCGACATCCGCGAGACGTTCGCGCGCATGGCGATGAACGACGAGGAGACCGTTGCGCTCACCGCCGGCGGCCACACCTTCGGCAAGTGCCACGGCGCCGGACCGGTGGACACGGTCGGGCGCGAACCCGAGGCCGCCAACATCGAGGAACTGGGCCTGGGCTGGACCAACACGCTCGACAGCGGCTGCGGCCCGCACACCATCACCAGCGGCCTGGAAGGCGCGTGGACGCCCACGCCGACCAAGTGGGACATGGCCTACTTCGAGACTCTTTTCGGCTTCGAGTGGGAACTGACCCGGAGCCCGGCCGGCGCGCAGCAGTGGAAGCCCAAGGGCGACGCCGGCCGCAACGTGCCCGATGCGCACATCCCGGGCAAGCTGCACCAGCCGATGATGACCACCGCCGACATGGCGATGCGCATGGACCCGGTGTACGAAAAGATCTCGCGCGACTACCTGGCCAACCCGGACAAGTTCGCCGACGCCTTCGCGCGCGCCTGGTTCAAGCTGACCCACCGCGACATGGGCCCGAAGTCGCGTTACCTCGGCCCGCTGGTGCCCGAGGAGGACCTGATCTGGCAGGACCCGGTGCCGCCGGTCGACCACCCGCTGGTGGACGAAGCGGACATCAAATCTCTGAAGAAGGCGCTGCTGGATTCGGGCCTGTCCGTGCAGGACCTGGTCAAGACGGCCTGGGCGTCGGCCTCGACGTTCCGCGGGACCGACCTGCGCGGCGGCGCCAATGGCGCACGCATCCGGTTGGAGCCGCAGAAGGACTGGGAGGTCAACGAGCCCGCAGAACTGCAACGCGTTCTCGGCGTGCTGGAGAAGGTGCGTTCGGAGTTCAACGGCACGGCGAGCGGCGGCAAGAAGATCTCGCTGGCCGACCTGATCGTGCTGGGCGGCAGCGCCGGCATCGAGGAGGCGGCACGGAAGGGCGGGCACGACATCACCGTGCCGTTCACCCCGGGCCGCACCGACGCCACCGCCGAGCAGACCGACGCCAACTCCTTCGAGGTGCTGGAGCCGGCGATCGATGCCTTCCGCAACTACGTGCGCAAGGGCGACGAGGAGCAGACGGCCACCGCCCTGATCGACCGCGCCGCCCTGCTGCAGCTCACCGCGCCGCAGATGACCGTGCTGGTCGGCGGCCTGCGCGCGATCGGTGCGAACTACAAGGGCGCGCAGCACGGCGTGTTCACCACGCGACCGGGCGCGTTGACCACCGACTTCTTCACCCATCTGCTCGACATGCGCACCAAGTGGCGCAAGTCCGAGGCCAATGAGCACGTGTTCGAGGGACTGGACCGGGCCTCCGGCGAGCAGAAGTGGACGGCGACGGTGGCCGACCTCGTGTTCGGCTCCAACTCGCAACTGCGTGCGCTGACCGAGGTCTATGCCTCCAGCGATGGCGAGAAGGATTTCGTCAACGACTTCGTCAAGGCATGGGTCAAGGTCATGGAGGCGGACCGCTTCGACCTGCATCGCTGATCCCCGCCGGGCGCCCCGACGAGACCCCGCCCACGCGGGGTCTCTTTTTTTGAGCTGTCCCACGGCTCGCGTAGTGCCTCTCGAGCAGGCGCCCGGTCTACCGGCGACGCCGCACGTGCGGCATGCTGCGGGCCCGCCGACTGCAGCGCATGCCATGCCCATCGACCACCAGCGCCGCACCCTGGTCATGTCCGCCGCTGCCGGCGCGGCGCTCGCCGTGCTGCCCATGGGCGCAACCGCTGCAGCGAACGCACGCACGTTCGGACCGGAGACCACTGCCGAGCAGGCGACGGCCGGGCTCGACCTCGCGGGCAAGACCATCGTCATCACCGGCTGCACGTCGGGCATCGGACAGGAAGCGATGCGGGTCCTCGCGCAGCGCGGCGCGCACGTGGTGGGGACCGGCCGCACCTTGGCCAAGGCGCAGGCGGCGTGCGCAGCCGTCGCCGGCCGGGCGACCCCGGTGGCGTTGGAGCTGGCCGACTTCGATTCGATCGTCGCCTGCAGCGATGCCATCCGCGCCATGGGCGCGCCCATCGACGCGCTGGTCTGCAACGCCGGCATCGTGCTGGACGACCTGCAGCAGGTACGCGGGCTGGAGAAGCAGTTCGTGGTCAACCATCTCGGCCACCACCTGCTGGTGCGGCGACTGCTCGACCGCGTCATCGAGGCGCCGCAGGGACGCGTGGTCGTGCTGGGCAGCGGCAGCGAGGCCGACGCGCCGCCCGGCGGCATCCAGTTCGACGACCTGTCCGGCCGCACCTGGGAGCGGGGCCGTTACGCGCACTCGAAACTGGCGAACGGCCTGTTCTCGCTGGCCTTGGCGCACGGCCTCGCTGCGGCCGGCACCCGCGCCACCTCCAATTGCGTGTCGCCGGGGCACGTGCGCACCCACATCCTGCGCAACGTGGATTACGGCTACCGGGCGGACGCGCGCAGCGTCCAACAGGGCGCCGCGACGCCGTGCTGGCTGGCGGCATCGCCGGATGCCTCCAAGTTCAACGGGGGATTCTTCCGCGACTTCGCGCCCGCCGGACAGAGCCGCCACCAGCGCGACCGCGCAATGGCCGCGCGGCTGTGGCGCGTGTCGGAGGACCTGGTGCGCGATTACCTGCCGACGTCCCGCACCGGGGACGGCTGAGGACGCGACGGCACGCGACTACAACGCGTCGATGTCGCCCAGTGCCCGGATCAGCCGTCGGGCACGCTTGTCGGGCTTGCCCTCGGGCGCGCGGTAGCCGGTGCGTTGCGCGGCCTGCAGGGCGCGCGCTTCGGCCCGCGCCAATCGCGACGCTTCGTCCTCCGCGTAGAGCGCCTGCGCCACGGGTGCGGGGCCACGCGTGTCGGACAGGTCGAGCACTTCGATCTGGAACACCTCGCCCGCCCGCTCGACCTGCATGCGGTCGCCGATGCGGACCGCACGGGACGCCTTGGCGCGCTGGCCACCGACCTCGACCTTGCCGGTCTCGATGGCCGCCCGGGCCAGCCCACGGGTCTTGAAGAAACGTGCGGCCCAGAGCCACAGGTCGAGGCGCACGGTGGCTGCGGAAGTCGGCTCGGTCATGCGGGCTAGATGGGGACGGTGGCGGCGTCTCCAATGCCTGCGCGAAGGATGCGGCCGGCACGGCGCGGCCATGCCTGAGTTGTGTACCCGATCGACATGCCGATGCGTAGGCGGTATCCGGCCGCGTGATTGCAGGCGTCGCTTCCGGGGAGGTGGATCCCGGCTTTCGCCGGGATAACGGCGTGTTGGATTGCCGGCCGTGATCGAGCCGGGCACAAAGGTGCTGAACGATGCCGACTTCAGCAGGACGTCGGTGCTGCCGCCAGTCGTGGTCGCGCGAACCAGGCCCCACAACGCGAAACGGCCGCCTTTCGGCGACCGTTCCGGTGTGGCGCAAACCGCAGGTCCGACTTACTCGGTCGCGGCGGCAGCGGCCTTGGCCTTGGCATAGGCGGCCAGGTCTTCCTTGATGCGCGCCTTCTTGCCTTCCAGGCCACGCAGGTAGTACAGCTTGCCGGCGCGGACCTTGCCGCGGCGCTTCACGTCGACCGAGTCGATGGTGGCGCTGTGGCTCTGGAACACGCGCTCCACGCCGAAGCCGTGGGAAATCTTGCGCACGGTGAACGAGGAGTTCAGGCCCGCGTTCTTCATCGCGATGACCACGCCCTCGTAGGCCTGGACGCGCTCGCGGTTGCCTTCCTTCACCTTGACGTTGACGACGACGGTGTCGCCCGGGCTGAAGGCGGGCAGCTCGCGCTGGACCTGCTGGGACTCGAATTCCTGGAGAAGCGTGTTGAGCGAAGGCTTGTTCATGACTTTGACCTGGTGGGTGGCCACGGCGTGGCCTGCCTGTTGGAATCGTTGTAGCGCGAGTGCACGTGGACCCGCGTCTGGCTTTTTTGTGGGTGTTGCCGGGACTGCAGACAGACCACCAGCAGGCGGTCAAGCCGCGCATTATAGCGGCCCTTTTCCTTTCGTGGCTAGGGGTTACGCCCGGGGACCGGGGCCCTCAGCCGTCGCTGTCGTCGCCCACCGTGCCCAGCGAGGCCCGGTAGGCCGCGAGCAGCGCCCGGTCGGCCTTGGACAGCGCCGCCTCGTCCAGCAGGTCCGGCCGGCGCTGCCAGGTCCGGCCCAGCGCCTGCTGCCGGCGCCAGCGCGCGATCTCGGCGTGATTGCCTGACATCAGCACCGCCGGGACTTCGCCCAGCTCATGGGAGACAGGCCGGGTGTAGTGCGGGCAGTCCAGCAGGACCCGGGCCGGATCGCCCGCGGGGTCGACCGGTTCGAAGCTGTCCTGCTCGGCGGAGTCGGCGTCGTTCAACGCCCCTTCCTGCAGGCGCGCCACGGCGTCGACGATAACGGCCGCGGCGAGCTCGCCGCCCGACAGGACGTAGTCGCCGATGGAGATTTCCTCGTCGACTTCCGCCGCCAGCAGGCGCTCGTCGACGCCCTCGTAGCGCCCGCACAGCAGCACCAGCCGCTCTTGGCCGGCCAGTTCGCGCACCTTGGCCTGGGTCAGCGGCGCGCCCTGCGGGCTGAGGTAGACCACGCGCGCCGGCCGCGGGTCGGCCGCCCGCGCGGCCTTCAGGCTGGCGCGGAGCGGGTCGATCAGCATCACCATGCCGGGGCCGCCGCCGAAGGGCCGGTCGTCGACGCGGCGGTAGTTGCCTTCGGCGTAGTCGCGCGGGTTCCAGCCGTGCAGCGACAACAATCCGCGCTCCCCTGCGCGGCCGACCACGCCGAACGCCGCGCACTGCGCGACGAACTCGGGGAACAGGCTGATAACGTCGATGCGCATGCGGTCCTTAGAACTCCGGATCCCAGTCGACCGTCACCACGCCCTTCTCGAAATCGATGTCGGTGACGTACTGCGGGCGCACGAAGGGGATCATCCGCTCGCGGCCGCCATCGCGGGCGACCAGCACGTCATTGGCACCGGTGGCGAACAGGTGGGAGACGGAGCCGAACGACACGCCTTCCAGGTTCACGACCTTCAGGCCTTCCAGGTCGACCCAGTAGAACTCGCCCGGCGCCGGCGGCGGAAAGGCCGAGCGCGGCACGAAGATCTCCAGCCCGCGCATGGCCTCGGCGGCATCGCGGTCGGCGACCTCCGGGAACCACGCCGTGACCCGCTTGCCGTCGTCGCGGCCGCGCACGCCCTGCACCTGCCGCTCGACGCCGCGTGCGTCGCGCAGGATCCAGGGCTGGTAGCGGAAGATCGCCTGGCGCGGCTCGGTCCAGGATTCGAGTTTCACTTCGCCACGCAAGCCGAAGGCGCCGGTCACCCTGCCTACGAGGATGCGGCGCCCTTCGGTGTCCATCGGGTGCGATGCCGGCCGCGCGCGGGGCGCGGCCGAAGGATCAGGCTGCAGTGGCCGTGTCGGCCGACTTCAGCGCTTCCTTGTAGAGCACGGCGACCTTGTCGGTCAGCTGCGCGCCGTTGCCCAGCCAGTGCTGCACGCGGCCGGTGTCGAGCTCGACACGCTTCTCGCCGCCGGTGGCGACCGGGTTGTAGTAACCGACGCGCTCGATGTTGCGGCCGTCGCGGGCGCTGCGGCTGTCGGTGACGATGATGTGGTAGAACGGACGCTTCTTGGCGCCGCCGCGGGTCAGTCGGATCTTGACCATGGTCGGGTGCTTCCTGTGTTGCCCAGCCGTCGGGATGACGGGGTAAGCCGGCAAGTATAGGGGATTTTCCGGCGGTGTTGTAGGCGCGGCTTCAGCCGCGATCCGCCTCCCCGTCTTCAGTCCAGTCAGGCGCCGCTGGCGTCAATCCGGGCGGATTCGCGGTCGCGACTTGGGTCGCTCCTACAAAAAGCATCGCGGCTGAAGCCGCTCCTACGGGGGGCTTTCGAGAACCAGACAGGCTCTTAGAACGGCATGCCGCCGCGGCCGCCCATCATTCCGCGCATGCCGCGCATCATGCCCTTCATGCCGCCGCGGCCCAGCTTGCCCATCATCTTTTCCATCTGCTGGAACTGCTTCATCAGCTTGTTGACGTCGGCCGGGGTCACGCCCGCACCGGCGGCGATGCGCTTGCGGCGCGAGCCGTTCAGCAAGGCCGGGTTGCGGCGCTCCTTTCGGGTCATGGAATTGATGATGGCGACCAGGCGCGGCACTTCCTTGCCGGTGACCTGCGCCTTCACCGAGTCGGGGATCTGGCCGATGCCGGGCAGCTTGTCCATCAGCCCGCCCAGGCCGCCCATGTTCTGCATCTGCTCGAGCTGGTCCTTCATGTCGTTGAGGTCGAACTTCTTGCCCTGGGCGACCTTCTCGGCCAGCTTGGCGGCCTTGTCCTTGTCGACCTGTTGCTCGACCTGCTCCACCAGGCTGAGCACGTCGCCCATGTCCAGGATGCGGCTGGCCACGCGGTCGGGGTGGAACACGTCCAGCCCGTCGGGCTTCTCGCCGACGCCGATGAACTTGATCGGCTTGCCGGTGATGTAGCGCACGCTCAGCGCCGCGCCGCCGCGGGCGTCACCGTCGGTCTTGGTCAGCACCACGCCGGTGAGCGGCAGCGCCTCGCCGAAGGCCTTGGCGGTGACCGCGGCGTCCTGGCCGGTCATGGAATCCACGACGAACAACGTTTCGGCCGGATTGACCGCGCCGTGCAGCGCCTTGATCTCGGCCATCATCGCCTCGTCGATGGCGAGGCGGCCGGCGGTGTCGACGATCAGCACGTCGGCGAACGACTTCTTGGCGTCGTCGATCGCGGCGCGGACGATCGCTTCGGGCTTCTGGTCGGCGCTGGACGGGAAGAACAGCACGTCCACCTGCTGCGCCAGCGTCTTGAGCTGTTCGATCGCGGCCGGACGGTAGACGTCGGCCGACACCACCATCACCTTTTTCTTGCGCTTTTCCTTGAGGTGCTTGGCGAGCTTGCCGACGGTGGTGGTCTTGCCCGCGCCCTGCAGGCCGGCCATCAGGATGACCGCCGGTGCCGGCACGTTGAGGTTGAGGTCGCTGGCCTGCGCGCCCATGACGGCGGTCAGCTCGTCGCGCACGACCTTGATCAGCGCCTGGCCCGGCGTCAGCGACTTGAGCACTTCCTGGCCGACCGCGCGCACCTTGATGCGCTCGATCAGCGCCTGCACCACCGGCAGCGCGACGTCCGCCTCCAGCAGCGCGATGCGGACCTCGCGCGTGGCCTCGCGGATGTTCTCCTCGGTCAGCCGGCCGCGGCCCTTCAGGCGCTCGATGGTGCCGGACAAGCGCTGGGTGAGGGATTCGAACATCGTCGGACTACCTTGCGAACGGCGGGAAACGGGGGCGCGAAGTATAGCCCGGCGGCCTTTGCCTCCCGGCCTGTGCGACACTGCGGCGATGACAATCGTTCTCATCGCCGCCGCGCTGTACCTCGCGTCCTCGGGACTTCTGGCCGCGGGGGTCTCCAAGGGGGGCGGCGCCATCGGGCGGCATTGGCTGTGGCCGGCGGCGGGCGCGATCGTCCTGCACGCGATGGACCATGCCCTCGCGTGGCGTGCCCCGGGTGGCGCGGATCTCCACTTCTTCGCCGCGCTGTCGCTGGTCGGGCTGGGCATGGCCGCATTGACCGCGCTGTACGGCGCGAGCGGGCGGATGGCGGCGCTGGGGGTGGTGGTGTTCCCGCTCGCGGCGGCGTCCCTGCTCGGCTACGTCCTGCATGGCACCGAGGCGAGCGCACCGCTGGACTGGCGCCTGCAATTGCACGCGTGGCTGGCCCTGCTGGCGTATGCCGCGCTCGCGGTGGCCGCGTTGCTGGCGCTGATGCTGTGGGCGCAGGAGCGCGCGTTGCGCCGGCGCGAGTTCCACGGCTGGCTGCGCGCCCTGCCCCCGCTGGTCGAACTGGAAACGCTGCTGTTCCGCACCGTCGCCGTCGGCTTCGTCCTGCTGACGGCCACGCTGCTGACGGGCGTGCTGTTCGTGCAGGACCTGCTGGCGCAGCGGCTGGTCCACAAGACGGTGCTCAGCGTGCTGTCCTGGCTGATCTTCGGCGGCCTGCTGCTGGGCCGCTGGCGCCGCGGCTGGCGCGGCACGACCGCGGTGCGCTGGACGCTGGTGGCGATGGCCCTGCTGGTGTTGAGCTACTTCGGCAGCAAGTTCGTGCTGGAGCTGGTGCTCGGCCGCGCCTGACCCTGCGCTACCAGGTGGCGGCGCCCGCCAGAGCACCGAGCACCGTTCCACCGACGACCTCCGGCCACGCATGCCGACGCAGGTGCAGCCGCGACCAGCCCAGCAGCGGCAACAACGCGAGGCTGGCGGCGCCCAGCCACGGCGACAGCGGCCAGGCTGCGGCACCGGCAAACGCCAGACTGGCCATGTGCAGCGACAGCTTGATCCAGCGGTTCAACAGCCCGGCCAGCGCCAGCATCGCCCCGGCCGCGGCCACGCCGCGTGCCAGCGGCGAGGCCATGCCAAACCAGGCCCACAGTCCCGCCACCACCACGAGCACCAGTGCATACAGCAGCGGCCGCTCGTGCGGGCGCGAGGCATCCACCGTGCCCCAACGGCCGCTCCTCACCCGCCGCCACACGAACACCCAGATCACGCCGACGGCGATCGCGAGCCCCGCCACTACGCGCGGGAGTGCATCGCGATCCAGCACCCACGCCGCCAGCAGCGTCAATAACGAGAACACCGCGAACGGATGCAGCACGATCGACACCGTCCGCGCCAATCCATGCGCGGCCACGGGACTCACTCGGCTTCCGACAGCGCGTCCGACAGGCGCTCCACGCCGACCACCCGCATGTCGCCGACGCGGCCCGCTCGCGGTGCATTGCCCTTGGCCACGATCGCGCGCTTGAAACCGTGCGTCGCCGCCTCCTTCAACCGGTCCTCGCCGTTTGGAACGGGACGGATCTCGCCCGACAGGCCGACCTCGCCGAACGCGATGGTGCCCTCGCCCAGCGGCCGATCGCGCAAGGAAGACAGCACCGCCAGCAGCACCGGCAGATCGACGGCCGTCTCCTGCACGCGGATGCCGCCCACGACGTTGACGAACACGTCCTGGTCGCCCACGCCGACGCCGCCATGCCGGTGCAGCACCGCCAGCAGCATCGCCATGCGGTTGCCTTCCATGCCCACCGCCACGCGGCGCGGGTTGGACAGCGGGGACGCATCGACCAGCGCCTGCACCTCCACCAGCAACGGGCGCGTGCCTTCGCGCGTGACCATGACGCAGCTGCCCGGCTGGCGCGTGCTGCCACCGGACAGGAAGATCGCCGACGGGTTGGGCACTTCCTTCAGGCCCTTGTCGCCCATCGCGAACACGCCCAGTTCGTTGACGGCGCCGAAGCGGTTCTTGAAGGCGCGCAGCACGCGGAACCGGCTGCCGCTCTCACCCTCGAAATACAGCACCGCATCGACCATGTGCTCGAGCACGCGCGGGCCGGCGATGCCGCCCTCCTTGGTCACGTGTCCCACCAGGAACACCGAGGTGCCGGTTTCCTTGGCGTAGCGGACCAGGCGCGCGGCGCTCTCGCGGACCTGGCTGACCGAGCCCGGCGCGGCGCTCAGCTCCTCCGTCCACAGCGTCTGCACCGAGTCGGCGACGATCAGCCCGGGCTTCATCTTCGCGGCGTGTTCGAGCACGCGCTCGATGCCGGTTTCGGCCAACGCGTGCACGCCGTCCAGTGGCAGGCCCAGGCGCGCGCCGCGCCCGGCGACCTGCGACAGGGATTCCTCGCCGGTCACGTACAGACCCGGCAGCCGCCCGGCCATGTGCGACACCGCCTGCAGCAGCAGCGTGGATTTGCCGATGCCCGGGTCACCGCCCACCAGCACGACGGCGCCATGCACGAGGCCGCCACCAAGTACGCGGTCGAACTCGCCGATGCCGGTGCTGATGCGCGATTCCTCGGAGTGGCTGACGTCCTTCAGCGGCGTCACCGCAGGCGCGTCCGCCTTGCCCGCCCAGCTGGCGCGCCGCGACGCGGCGACGCCCTTGGCGGCGGAGGCCGGCTCCACGACGAATTCGCTCAACGAGTTCCACGCATTGCATTCGGCGCACTGGCCCTGCCACTTGTTGTGGTCGGCACCGCACTCGGAGCAGACGTAGGCGGTGCGCGCCTTGCTGGCAGGCTTGGTGGCGGTCTTGGGCATGGGGCGTCGGGCTGCGTCGGGAACGCGCACTCTAGCCCGTGCCATTCGCGCCGGGCGAGACGCACGGCGCCGGGGCAGCGCAGACGGCCCGCCGGTGGGGCGCAATTCAAGAGGGCTGGATCGGAAACCAAGAAGGCCCGCCGAGGCGGGCCTTCCGGAACGTACGCGCGGTGCGCGGTACGCGGGATTGGTGCCGGAAATAGGAATCGAACCTACGACCTACGCATTACGAATGCGCCGCTCTACCAACTGAGCTATTCCGGCGGGGACTTCGGGTGGCCCGGGGGCCGGCGGCGAGGCGCCGCAAGGGAGCGGATTGTAGGGCGCGGCGCGCGGCAGGGTCAATCGAGCCCGCCGCCAACCTGCGCTCAATCGACCAGCTGGAGCCGCAACTCCTTGGGCAACGCGAACACCATGTTCTCGGGCTCGCCGGCCAGCTCGGCCAGCTCCCCGGCACCCAGCGCGCGCAGGCGATCGATCACGCCCTGCACCAGCACCTCGGGCGCGGACGCACCGGCGGTGATGCCGATGCGGCGCCGACCGGCGACCCACGCCGGGTCGATCTCGTCAGCGCCGTCGATCAGGTGCGCTTCCACGCCCTGGCGCTCGGCCAGTTCGCGCAGGCGGTTGGAGTTGGAGCTGTTGACCGAGCCCACCACCAGCACGAGGTCGCACTGGGCGGACAGGTCGCGCACCGCGTCCTGCCGGTTCTGGGTGGCGTAGCAGATGTCGTCGTTCTTCGGACCCTGGATCGCCGGGAAGCGCTCGCGCAGCGCGGCGATGATGCCGCGGGTGTCGTCCACCGACAGCGTCGTCTGCGTGGTGTAGGCGCAGTTCTCCGGCTGGGCCAACTGCAGCGTGGCGACGTCGGCCAGGTCCTCCACCAGATAAATGGCGCCACCGCCGCTGTGCGCGCTCCACTGCCCCATCGTGCCTTCGACTTCCGGATGCCCCTCGTGTCCGATCAGCACCATGTCGCGCCCGGCGCGGCACTGGCGCGCGACCTCCAGGTGCACCTTGGTCACGAGCGGGCAGGTGGCGTCGAACACCTTCAGGCCACGGCGGTCGGCTTCCTCGCGCACGGCCTTCGACACGCCATGGGCGCTGAAGATCACCGTGGCGCCGTCGGGCACCTCGTGCAGTTCCTCGACGAACACGGCGCCGCGCTGCTTGAGGTCGTCGACCACGAAGCGGTTGTGGACGACCTCGTGGCGCACGTAGATCGGCGCGCCCAGTGACTCCAGCGCGCGGTTGACGATCTCGATCGCGCGGTCGACGCCGGCACAGAAGCCGCGGGGATTGGCGAGCAGGATGTCCATCGCGCCGATTTTACGCCTTGCCCCGTTCCGCGGCGGGCTTGCCGCTGAACAGCCCGAACAGGGCGATGCCGATGGCCCCTCCGACGATCGCCATGTCGGCGATGTTGAAGGCCGGCCAGTAATAGTCCTGCCAGTGCCACTGGATGAAGTCGACCACGTGGCCGTGCACCATCCGGTCGATGACATTGCCGATCGCCCCACCGATGACCAGCGCGTAGGGCAGCGCCGTCTTCCAGTCGCCACGCGGGGTGCGCGACAGCCAGAACGCGAGCAAGCCGGAAATGCCGACCGCCAGCACCAGGAAGAAGTACTTCTGCCAGCCGCCGGCATCGGCCAGGAAGCTGAAGGCCGCGCCCGTGTTGTAGGTGCGGTACCAGTTCCAGACGCCCTCGATCACCGGGATGGCCGTGTACTCGGGCAGCGAGGTCAGCACCCAGTACTTGGTCAGCTGGTCCAGCACCAGTATCAGGGCGGAGAACGCGAGCCAGGGAAGTGCATTTGGGGTGGGCTTTTGCATGGGGGTCCGTGGTGGTGCGGTGGTGGCCGGCCGCTCCGGGCCGACGTCGATTTCGTGATGCCGCATTCAAGCGTGTCAGGCACGGGCGGGCTTGCCGACACTCCAGGCCGTCATCCCGGCCAACACCGGGGTCCATCTTGACCATACGGCTGACGATCAGGATGGGTTGCTGCGTTCGCAGGAACGGCCATCAAATCCCTGCCTAGCGCGTCAGAACCAGAGCCGGTCCTCCCCCTGCCCGTCGACATTGTCCACGCAGCGACCGCACAGGGTCGGGTGCGCCGCATGCTCGCCGACATCGCCGCGGTAGTGCCAGCACCGGGCGCACTTGGGTTTGTCGCTGGCCGTCGCCGACACCGCGATGTCCTTCGCCGCATCGTCCGCTACCACCGACACGTCGCCGGTGATGAACAGGAACCGCAACTCGTCCACGAACGGCGCCAACCAGTTCTGCTCCGATACCCCGCAGGCCAGGGCGATCTCCGCTTCCAGTGCCGCGCCGATGGTACCGGCGGCGCGCATCGGCTCCAGCGTGCGGCTGACCGACTCGCGCAGTGCCAGCAGGCGCTTGAAGTCGGCGGCCGTCAGCGGCGCCTCGGGCGGCAGCGGAGCCAGGCCGTCGTACCAGGTCGTGAACAGGACATGCCCGGCGCGCTCCCCCGTGGCCGGGGCCGACAGGTGGCCCCACATCTCCTCGGCGGTGAAGCTCAGGATCGGCGCGATCCAGCGCACGAACGCCTCGGCCACGCGGTACATCGCGCTCTGCGCCGAGCGGCGGCCGCGCGAGTCCTCCTGCATCGTGTACAGGCGGTCCTTGGTGACGTCCAGGTACAGCGAGCCCAGGTCGACGCTGCAGAAGTTCGACAGGATCTGCACCACCTCGGCGAAGTCATAACGCTCGTACGCCTCGGTGATGCGGCCCTGCAGTTCGTGGGCGCGGTGCACGATCCATGCGTCCAGCGCGACCATGTCGTCCAGCTCGCGCAAGTGGGTGGCCGGCTCGAAGCCGTGCAGGTTGCCCAGCAGGAAGCGCGCGGTGTTGCGGATGCGGCGGTAGGCGTCGGCGCTGCGCTTGAGGATGTCGTCGGACACCGACATCTCGTTGCGGTAATCGGCCGAGGCGATCCACAGCCGCAGCACGTCCGCGCCCATCGCATCGATGACCTTCTGCGGCTCCACCACGTTGCCCAGCGACTTGGACATCTTCTTGCCCTGCGCGTCCACGGTGAAGCCGTGCGTCAGCACCTGCCGGTACGGGGCCACGCCGTCCATCGCCACGCCCGTCAGCAGCGAGCTCTGGAACCAGCCGCGGTGCTGGTCCGAGCCTTCCAGGTACAGGTCGGCCGGCTTGCGCAAGCCGTCTTCGCCCCGCTGCGCCAGCACGCAGTCGTGGGTGACGCCGGAATCGAACCAGACGTCGAGGATGTCGGTGACCTTCTCGTAGCGCTCGGCGTCGTCGCCCAGCAGCTCGGCCGGGTCGAGCGCGTACCAGGCATCGACACCGGCCTGTTCGACCCGCTCGGCGGCCTGGCGCATCAACTCGGCGGCGCGCGGATGCGGCTCTTTCGTCTCGCGATCGATGAACAGCGCGATCGGCACGCCCCAGTAGCGCTGGCGCGAGATCGTCCAGTCAGGCCGGCCCTCGACCATGCCCGCGATGCGCGCCTCGCCCCACTCCGGCACCCACTTCACCTGGCCGATCTGCGCCAGCGCGTCACGGCGCAGGTTGGCCTGCTCCATCGAGATGAACCACTGCGGCGTGGCGCGGAACGCCACCGGCGTCTTGTGGCGCCAGCAATGCGGATAGCTGTGGTTGAGCCGCTCGAACGCGAGCAGCGTGCCGTTGCCGCGCAGCACGTCGACGATGGCGTCGTTGGCCTTCCAGATGTGCTGGCCGGCCAGCGCCACGCCGTCGGCCGGCGGCGTCGAGGGCAGGTACACGCCGCGCGCGTCGACCGGGTTGAGGGTGGAGGCCTCCAGCCCGTCGAGCAGGCCGTACTGCTGCGACACCACGAAGTCTTCCTGGCCGTGGCCGGGCGCGGTGTGCACCGCCCCGGTGCCGTCTTCGGCCGAGACGTGCTCGCCCAGCAGCACGGGGATGTCCCGGCCTGCGTAGAAGGGGTGCTGGAGCTTCAGCCCTTCGAGCTCGGTGCCGGTAACACGGCCGAGCTCGACGAGGCGCTCTACGCCGTAACGCGCCAGCGCGCGCTCGGCCAGGGCGGCCGCCAGTACCAGCAGGCGGCGGCCGCCCGACGGCGCCGCGGGCCCCTCGACCAGCACGTACTCCAGGTCGGCGCCGACGGACACCGCCAGACTCGCGGGCAGCGTCCACGGCGTGGTGGTCCAGATCGGCATGGCAACCGCATCGCCCTCGCCCACGGCCACGCCGAACGCACCCGCCAGCTTGGCCGGCTGGCGCGCGGCGTAGGCGACGTCGATCGCCGGGGACACCTTGTCGGCGTACTCGATCTCCGCCTCGGCCAGCGCCGAACCGCAATCGAAGCACCAGTGCACCGGCTTGGCGCCGCGCAGCAGGTGGCCGCGCTCGACGATCTTCGCCAGCGCGCGCAGCATGTCCGCCTCGTAGCGGAAGTCCATCGTGCGGTACGGGTTGTCCCAGTCGCCCAGCACGCCCAGGCGCTTGAAGTCGCGGCGCTGGATGTCGATCTGCTCGGCGGCGTATTCGCGGCACTTCTGGCGGAAGGCAGCGGCATCGAGCTTGTCGCCGACCTTGCCGTGCTTCTTTTCCACCGCCAGCTCGATCGGCAGGCCGTGGCAGTCCCACCCCGGCACGTAGGGCGCGTCGAAATCCGACAGCAGCCGCGACTTCACCACCACGTCCTTCAGCACCTTGTTGACGGCGTGGCCGATGTGGATCGCGCCGTTGGCGTACGGCGGGCCGTCGTGCAGCACGAAGCTGCGCGCCCGTCCACGCACCTGCTCGCGGATGCGCTGGTACAGCCCGGTCTCCTCCCAGTGGGCGAGCATCTTCGGCTCGCGCTTGGGCAGGTCGCCGCGCATCGGGAACTCGGTGGCCGGCAGGTGCAGCGTGGCCTTGTAGGGGTTGGCGTCGTCGGTCTTGGCGCTCACGCAGTCGCTCTTCGGTCGTGGTGCAGGAGGGCGCGCGCCTGCTCGGCGTCACGGTGCATCTGGGCCGTCAGGGCGGCCAGGGTGTCGAACTTTTCCTCGTCGCGCAGGCGGGCGACGAACTCGACCTCGATCCGGCGCCCGTAGAGGTCGCCATCGAAATCGAACAGGTGGGCTTCCAGCAGGGGCTCCACGCCGTCCACCGTCGGCCGCGTGCCGAGGCTGGACACCGAAGGCCAGGCATCGGGCCCCACACCATGGACGCGCGTGGCGTAGATGCCCGACAGCGCCGGCGTGTCGCCATCGAAATGCAGGTTGGCGGTGGGATAGCCGAGGGTGCGGCCCAGTTGGCGGCCGCGGCGCACCCGCGCACCGATGGCATACGGCCGCCCCAACAGCCGCTCGGCCAGAGCGAAGTCGCCGGCCTGGAGCGCCGCGCGGATGCGGGTGCTGGACACGCGCTCGCCGTCGAGCAGGACAGGGTCGATCTCGCCGGCCTCGAAGCCCAGCTCGGCGCCCTGCGCACGCAGCACGGCCAGGTCACCCGCCCGCCCCTTGCCGAACCGGAAGCACGGGCCGACCCACACTTCGCGCGCGTCCAGCCGCCCGGCCAGCACATCGCGACAGAAGGCTTCAGCCGACATCCCCGCCATGCGCGCGTCGAACCGCAGCAGGCCCACCTGGTCCACACCCAGGTCCAGCAGGCCGGTGGCCTTGGCTCGGGCCGACAGCAGGCGCGGCGGCGGTGCGTCAGGCGCGAAGTACTCGCGCGGCAGGGGTTCGAAGGTGAGTGCAACCGCGGCGACGCCGAGCGCCCGCGCGCGGGCCACGGCGTGGCGCACCAGTGCCCGATGCCCCAGGTGCAGGCCGTCGAAAGCGCCGATGCAGACCACACTGCCGTGCGGGCATCGGGGCCCGCCGTCGACGTCTCGGAACAGCCTGCTCATCGCGGGAAGTATAGCCGGGGTGCGGGTTTGGCCGGCATTGGGCCTGCCCTCCGACCCCGCATTCCTGTAGGAGCGGCTTCAGCCGCGATCGCAAGCCGACCCTTGCGATTGATTCCACGATCGCGGCTGAAGCCGCTCCTACAGACGACGGTCAATGCCGCAGATGGCGGGGGCGCAAGCCCAGCGCGACGAGCACTGCGCCGTAGGCGGCGGCGCCGACCGAGACCGCAGCCAGCAGCCAGACCCAGCGCCAGAGCATCGACAGCGCCGTCCAATCACCGACGTAAGCGCGCACTGCCAACACGGCCGCCGTCATCGCCAGCAGACCGGCGACGATGCGCAGCAACCACCCCGTCCAGCCGGGCGCGGCGCGATAGACGCCGTCGCGGCGAAGGTAGCGCCACAGCAGCCCCGCATTGAGCACGCCCGCCAGCGCGGTGGCGCCCGCGATGCCGACGTGCGCGGCTTCGAACCCGGCCATCCACAGCGGCGTGACCAGCGCGACCGTCAGCACCACGTTGGCGACCACGGTGATGACGGCGGCACGCATCGGCGTACGCGTGTCCTGCCGGGCATAGAACGCCGGCAGCAGCACCTTGCTCAGCATGAAGGTCGGGATGCCCACGCTCATCGCCATGAGCGCGTAGCCCACCATTCGCGTGTCCTCGTCGGTGAAGGCCCCGCGCCGGAACAGCGAGGCCGTCAGCGGCTCGGCGAGCAACGCCAGCCCCAGCGCCGCCGGCATGCCGATGAGCATCACGGTACGCAGCCCCCAGTCGAGCGAACGCGAGTAGCCGTCGGCGTCGTCGTCGGCGTGGTGGCGCGAGAGCTGCGGCAGGATGACGGTGCCGATCGCCACGCCGAACAGGCCCAGCGGCAGCTCGGTCAGGCGGTCGGAGTAATACAGCCACGACTGCGCGGCCGGCACCAGGAGCGATGCGAAGACGGTGCCGACCAGCAGGTTCACCTGCGCCACGGACGAGGAAAAGATGGTCGGCAGCATCAGCCGACCGACCTTGCGCACACCCTGGTGGCGCAGGTTGAAGCGCATGCGCGGGCGGATACCCAGTCGCCCCATTGCCGGCCACAGCACCAGCATCTGCAGGACGCCGGCCGCCAGCACGCCCCACGCCAGCGCCTTCTCCGGGACGTCGAAATAGCCGGCCACCAGCAGCATCGCGGCGATCAGGACCAGGTTGTGCAGCACCGGCGTCAACGCAGGCAGGCCGAAATGGCGGAAGCTGTTGAGCACCGCGCCCGCCAGTGCGGTCATCGAAATGAACGTCAGGTACGGGAAGGTCACCCGCAGCATGTCGGCGGCCAGCGGCACGGTCACCGCGTCGGGCGCGGCGAACAGGAGGAACAGCTCGGCGATCCACGGCGCCGCCAGCATGCCCAGGCCGCTGACCACGATCACGATGGCCAGCAGCGCCCCGGCGACGTGGTCGAGGAAGTCCTGCAGCGCCTTCTGGTCGCCGCGCTGCTTGAGTTCCGACAGCACCGGGACGAACGCCGAGGAGAACGACCCCTCGGCGAAGATCCGACGCAGGTAGTTGGGGATGCGGTAGGCGACCACGAACGCGCTCATCGCCGCGCTGGCCCCGAACAGGTGCGCCTGTATCGCGTCGCGCACGTAGCCCGCGATGCGCGACAGGAACGTCATCGCGCTGAAAACGGCGGTGGATCGCAGCATGCCGCCGCCCCGTCGGGGCCCCGGGTCCGGGGTGGCGGCCTCAGGGTCGGGAGCCGGGGCGCTCAAGCCCGCCCCCGGCAGGGGGTCAAGTTGACGCAAGCCACTGAATCGCCCATAATTTCCTGTCTGCCTTTGCGCACACCCAATCCCTCTTTACCGTATCACCCATTTTTTCAGGAATTCGCCGTGGCAAACATCAAGTCCGCCAAGAAGCGCGCCAAGCAGGCCGTCGTGCGCAACGCCCGTAATGGCAGCCAGCGTTCGATGCTGCGCACCTCCGTCAAGAAGGTCCTCAAGGCGCTGAACGAGAACGACGCCGCCGGTGCCGAAGCCGCTTTCGCCACCGCCCAGCCGATCCTCGACCGGTTCAGCGCCCGTGGCCTGATCCACAAGAACAAGGCCGCCCGTCACAAGGCCCGCCTGAACGCCCGCATCAAGGCGCTCAAGGCCGCCTGATCCGGCGCCGACGCTGCTATCGGAAAACCCGGCTTCGGCCGGGTTTTTTTGTGGCTGCGGGTGGGCGCTTGTATCGACCCGTGTCATTTCGGGGCATCGCCTGGCGATCCGCTTGGTCGCCCTGCTGTCGCAGCCGGCCGACGGGAAACACGGAAGCCGATTCCAATCACGTCCGGGATGAGACGGGACCGGCTGCGAGGCTCAACCGCCCTCGCCGTTCTCGGCGGCCTCGTTCGCCGCCGCTTCCAGCGCGTCCTCGCGCTGGCGATCGAAGAACGCTT
Source organism: uncultured Lysobacter sp. (assembly GCA_966210725.1). Classification (GTDB taxonomy): domain Bacteria; phylum Pseudomonadota; class Gammaproteobacteria; order Xanthomonadales; family Xanthomonadaceae; genus Lysobacter_C. The sequence continues at coordinate 42,001 of CBIHLN010000015.1, forward strand.
GCACTTCCAGCATCACCGGCCACGTGCCATCGCGGCCGATGGCCGAGACGAGGAACCAGCGGTCCTTCCAACCGAGTTCGTCGATGACGGCCTGGGCGGCGGCCTGGCGCTCGTCCTCCGGCAGCAGGTCGGCCTTGTTGAGGACCAGCCAGCGCGGCTTGGCGAGCAGCTCGGGATCGTGCCGCTCCAGTTCGCGCTCGATGGCGCGCACCTGCTCGGCGGCGCTGATCTCGACCCCGCCCTCCATCGGTGCGATGTCGACCAGGTGCAGCAGCAGCCGCGTGCGCTGCAGGTGACGCAGGAATTGCGCACCCAGGCCGGCGCCGTCGGCCGCACCCTCGATCAGCCCCGGGATGTCGGCGATCACGAAGCTGCGGTACGCCTCGACACTGACCACGCCCAGGTTCGGGTAGAGCGTGGTGAACGGGTAATCGGCCACCTTCGGCGTCGCCGCCGACACCGCGCGGATCAGCGTGCTCTTGCCGGCATTGGGGAAGCCCAGCAGGCCGACATCGGCCAGCAGCTTCAGCTCCATCCGCAGCTCGCGCTCCTCGCCCGGCAGGCCCGGCAGTGCCTTGCGCGGCGTGCGGTTGGTGGAGCTCTTGAAGTGCATGTTGCCCAAGCCGCCCTTGCCGCCACGGGCCACCAGCAGTCGCTCGCCGTGGCGGGTCAGGTCGCCGATCACTTCGTCGGTCTCGACGTTGGTGATGACCGTCCCGACGGGCACGGCGATGACCAGATCCTGCCCGGCCTTGCCGTACATCTGGCGCCCCATGCCGTTTTCGCCGCGCTGCGCACGGAACTGGCGCTGGTGGCGGAAGTCGACCAGCGTATTGAGGTTCTCGTCGGCGACCAGCCACACGCTGCCACCGTCGCCACCGTCGCCGCCGTCCGGGCCGCCCAACGGGATGAACTTCTCGCGCCGGAAGCCGACGCAGCCGTTGCCGCCGTTGCCGGCAATGACCTGGATTTCAGCTTCGTCGACGAGTTTCATGGGCAGGGACTGGAGGCTGGGGATTAGAGGCTAATAGCCGGAACTGGGAGTTGGAGCTGCTCCTTAAACAAGAAGCCCCGCCGAAGCGGGGCCCCTCGATCGGAACACGGCGGACGATTACTCGCCGACCACGCTCACGGTGCGGCGGCGCTTCGGGCCCTTGGTCGAAAACTCGACCTTGCCGTCAACCAGCGCGAACAGCGTGTGGTCGCGGCCCAGGCCGACGCCGGCGCCCGGATGGAACTGGGTGCCACGCTGGCGGACGATGATGTTGCCGGCCTCGATGGCCTGGCCGCCGTACATCTTCACGCCCAGGTACTTCGGGTTGGAGTCGCGGCCGTTGCGCGAGGAACCTACGCCCTTTTTATGTGCCATGACTGCGTCTCCTTACTTGCTGCCACCGGCAATGCCGGTGATCTCGATTTCGGTGTAGTGCTGCCGGTGGCCCATCTGCTTGCGATGGTGCTTGCGGCGGCGGAACTTGACGATGCGCACCTTGTCGGCGCGGCCGTGGCCGACAACCTTGGCGGTGACGGTGGCGCCCTTGAGCGCGTCGCCGAGCTTCACGCCCTCGCCGTCGCCCAGCATCAGGACGTTGTCGAACTTGATCTCGTTGCCTTCTTCGACTTCGAGCTTCTCGACGCGGAGCGTCTCGCCCTTCATCACGCGGTATTGCTTACCGCCGGTGACCAGAACTGCGTACATGACCGGGATTCCTCTGTAGTTATTTTTGATGCACTGCCACCCATGGCGGGCGGACAGAAGCGGAATTGTAGGTCAATCAGTGAGTTGCAGCAACCCGGCCGACATGCCTCGACCGCAGGCCGAGGAGCACCGCTCCAGCCGGGGGATCCACAGCGCAGACCCGCACTTGACGGCAGTGTGTGACGCGCTGCGACAGTCAAACCGGCATAAAAAGTGAACTGCATCACATTTTAAGGGTTGTTCCCGCCGCACGAATCACTTAGGTTCGGTTCAGGAGCGACAACAGGGGGTCGCTCGCCTCGGGTTCGCAACGCGCCGCCATGCTGGCAGCCGCGTGTGCGGAATCCGCTCGCGGGGATACCTCTTTGCACAGCAGCAGCCTTTGCGTGGAAGCCCGGCTCCGTACCCGCCGCCAGCGGTGGCTCGCTCGCGCCACCCGCCCCCACCTGCAACGCACCGGCGACTCCGACGCGCAGCGCCCCGCCGGCGCGCACGCTCTTGTCTACCCCTTTGCGCACAACCGGCCACACGGTTGCGCGCGCCTCAAGCCCTGCGCACCGCCAAGGTCGGCGATCGCGGGCCCGTGCCCGCCGCCCGACAGGGGGAGCGACGGGGTTTCCGCAGCAACGCAGCTGAAAGGACGTACCCATCATGGTCCGTAAATCCCGTTCAATGCAGTTGAGTGCGTTGGCAGTCGCCACCGCCATCGTCATCGCCCCGGCCGCCTGGTCCGGCGGCAAGGTTTCCGGCTTCCAGCGACCGGCCCAGGCCGCCGTCGCATCGAAGCCCGGGCAGGCCCAGCACGACCGGTTCATCATTACCTACCGCAGTGGCGCCAAACGCATGACATCGGCCGCCACCGCGCAATCGCTCTCGGCGGCGGCGCGCGCCTCTGGCATCGGCATCCAGCCGATGCGGACGCTGGCGACCGGCAGTGCGCTTATCCGTACGGACCGGAAGCTCGACCGTGCGGCTAGCAAGCGCCTGATGCTGGCCTTGATGAAAGACCCGAACGTGCTCGCGGTCGAACCCGATCGGCGGGTACAGCGCCTGTTCGTGCCCAATGACCCGGGCTACGCGGACCAGTGGCATTACAAGGACGGCCCCGGCGGCATCAACATGGAGCCGGCATGGGACCTGAGCACGGGCGAAGGCGTCGTGGTCGGCGTCATCGACACCGGCATCACCCCGCATTCGGACCTGGACGCCAACATCGTGGGCGGCTACGACTTCATCTTCGACCCGGATGTCTCGGTCGACGGCGATGGACGCGATGCCGACCCCAACGACCCGGGCGACTGGCACAGCGGCGAATGCAACATCTTCGGCATCCCCGAGGACAGCAGCTGGCACGGCACGCACGTCGCCGGCACGGTCGCGGCGGTCACCGACAACAACAACGGTGTCGCGGGCGTTGCCCACGGCGCCAAGGTCCAGCCGCTGCGAGGCCTGGGCAAGTGCGGTGGCTACACCTCCGACATCGTCGATGCCATCACCTGGGCGTCGGGCGGTGCGGTCGCCGGCGTGCCGGACAACGCCACCCCTGCCGAAGTCATCAACCTGAGCCTGGGCGGTGGCGGCGCGTGCTCGGTCGCCGAGCAGACCGCCATTGACGCGGCCGTCGCGCGCGGCAGCACCATCGTCGTCGCAGCCGGCAACTCCAGCTCCGATGTCAGCGGCTTCTCGCCGGCCAGTTGCGACAACGTCATCGCGGTGTCGTCCGTCGGCCCCACGGGCGCGTTGTCGGGCTTCTCCAACTTCGGTGCGCTGATCGACGTCGCCGCCCCGGGTGGCAGCGGTGCGGCACCGGCCGAAGACAACATTCTTTCGACGCTCAACAGCGGCACGCAGGGCCAGGCGGCCGAGGCCTACGCCTGGTACGCAGGCACCTCGATGTCCGCCCCGCACGTGGCGGGCGTCGTGGCGCTGATGCAATCCGCGGCGGTGGCGGCGGGCGGCTCGCCCAAGACCCCGGCGGAGATCGAGGAAATCCTCGTCAACACGTCGTACAGCGGCACCTTCCCGGCCGGCTGCAGCTACAGCAAGTGGTGCGGGTCCGGCGTCATCGATGCACGCTACGCCGTGGCCGTGGCCTCCGGCGCCGAGCCCCTGCCGGAACCGCACCACTTGCTGTAGCTG